>CATJBQ010000079.1 GCA_949738465.1 uncultured Lachnospiraceae bacterium | reverse complement strand
GAAACCCGAACTCCGCTGCGCTGCGTTTGGGTAGCGGAAAGGTTCGCCTGTCGGCTCACTTACGGGAAACCCGAACTCCGCTGCGCTGCGTTTGGGTAGCGGAAAGGTTCGCCTGTCGGCTCACCTTTCCTTCATTATATATTCACTTGGTTAGAAATACAACAAAAAGAGTGAAAATATTTTCGGGAAAATCATATAGTAATAATAGACAGAAAATGCAGGAGGAGCAGCGGTGAAGGAAAGTGCGAAAATCGGTAATAAGACATGGTGGCAGGGGTGTATTCTTTTTCTGGCAGCATTGGGAGTAATTTTGGTGACGGGCTGCAGCGTGGAGCGGACGGATCCCATAAAAATAGAGGATATTTCGTACACGATTTTGGAGGAAAGCCAGATTCCGGAGGAGCTTTTAGCGGTAATCGAGGAAAAGAAGGCCCAGCGCTTTCAAGTGACCTTTGATACGGGAAAGGAACGTTATATTGCAGTGGGCTATGGAACCCAGGCCACCGGGGGATACAGTATTTCCGTAGAGGAGCTGTATCTGTCCACCAACGCCATATATCTGAACACAAATCTAATCGGGCCGCTGAAAGGAGAACCGGTCACGGAGGCGGAAACCTTCCCTTATCTTGTCCTGAAATTGACGGCAGATGCCAAATATTTAGAGAAAAGTGTGGTATTTGAGTAAATTATGTGGTAGAATACCATGGGTAAAGCGATGAACAAAGGATGAACAAAAGATGAACAATGTGATTTTGATCGGAATGCCGGGCGTTGGGAAAAGTACCGCGGGCGTGGTGCTTGCCAAGCTTCTGGGGTATGAATTTGTAGACGCCGACCTGCTGATCCAGCAGCAGGAGGGGCGTCTTCTCCATGAGATTATCGCCCAGGAGGGGACGGAAGGCTTTTTAGCGATAGAGAATCAGGTAAATGCAGGCATCCATGCCGAGAGAGCCATCATCGCCACGGGAGGAAGCGTCGTGTACGGTGCTGAGGCGATGGCGCATCTGAAGGCCATCGGCACAGTGGTATATTTGAAAATATCTTATGAAACATTGGAGCGGAGACTGCATAATATCCGGGGCCGCGGGGTAGTATTAAAAGTAGGACAAACCCTCCGGGATCTCTACGAGGAGCGCACACCCCTTTATGAAAAATATGCGGATCTCATCGTGGACCAGGAGCAGCTTGATGTGGAGGAAACCATTGCACAAATCGCTGCCGCGCTGGAACAAAACAGACAGAAATGCATAGAATAAAAGTAGATTGTGCGATCTCGCAAAGAGAGAAAGTTTACAAATGGACAAAATAGTGGTATCATGTACAGAAGGATTCGAAAAATCAAGCATTAGAGGTGCGGTATGGAGCAATATGTCATAAAAGGGGGAAATCCGCTGGTTGGCGAAGTGGAGGTAGGCGGCGCGAAGAATGCAGCGCTGGCTATTCTTGCCGCGGCCATCATGACGGATGAGACCGTAACGATAGAGAACTTACCAAATGTGCGGGATATTAACGCGCTGCTGGAGGCAATGAGCGAGATTGGGGCCAGGATTGAGCGGGTGGATGAGCATACCGTGAAGATCAACGGATCTACGGTGAAGGATGTTCCGGTGGATTATGAGTCCATGAAGAAGATCCGTGCGTCCTATTACCTGCTGGGATCCCTTTTGGGCAAGTATAAGCGGGCGGAGGTGATCCTGCCTGGCGGCTGCAATATCGGGAGCCGTCCCATGGACCTGCACATCAAGGGCTTCCGGGCGCTGGGCGCCCATGTAGAGATCCGCAATGGCGCAGTTGCGGCACAGGCGCAGCATTTGAAGGGGAACCATGTGTATCTGGATAAGGTTTCCGTGGGCGCTACCATTAATATCATGATGGCGGCTTCCATGGCGGATGGCAAGACCACCATTGAGAATGCGGCCAAGGAGCCTCATGTGGTAGACGTGGCGAACTTCCTCAACAGCATGGGCGCCAGCATCAGGGGAGCGGGAACGGATGTGATCCGTATCGTGGGCGTGGAGAAGCTTCACAAGACCGAGTATTCCATTATCCCGGATCAGATTGAAGCGGGAACCTTTATGT
Source organism: uncultured Lachnospiraceae bacterium (assembly GCA_949738465.1). Taxonomy (GTDB): domain Bacteria; phylum Bacillota; class Clostridia; order Lachnospirales; family Lachnospiraceae; genus 14-2. The sequence goes on along the minus strand of CATJBQ010000079.1, from coordinate 846 downwards.
TTGCGGCGGCGGCCACCAAGGGCGATGTGACCGTGAAGAATGTAATTCCCAAGCATCTGGAGGCCACCAGCGCCAAGCTTTTAGAGATCGGCTGTGAGGTGGAGGAATTTGACGATGCAGTGCGTGTTGTGGCGTCGAAGCCTCTGCGCAACACCCAGGTGACCACCCTTCCCTATCCGGGTTTTCCCACGGATATGCAGCCTCAGATGGCGGTTCTTCTGGGCATTGCCAAGGGGACCAGCACGGTCACCGAGAGCATTTTTGAGAACCGGTTCAAGTATGTGGATGAACTGACCCGCATGGGCGCTACGATCCAGGTGGAGAGCAGCATTGCCATTATTACGGGTGTGGAGCAGTATATGGGAGCCAGAGTCTGTGCGCCGGATCTTCGGGCAGGCGCGGCCCTGGTGATAGCGGGCCTGGCGGCCGAGGGAATTACCATTGTGGACGATATCCATTATATCCAGCGGGGATATGAGGATTTTGAAGGAAAGCTTAAGGGGCTTGGAGCCCAGATTGAGAAGGTCCAGACCGAGAAGGAGATCGCCCGGATGCAGTTTAAGGTGGTATAGAGGAGGAGACTGCCATTTCAGGCAGTTTCAGACAGTTTGAAAAAAGGGTATTGACATTTCTTCAAAAGTAGAGTATAAATATCGTTAGAAGATTTGAAAATTCAATATTGTGCAATTTCTCTTATTCAGAGTGATGGAGATACATAGGATCTGTGAAGTCACGGCAACCCCATTTTGGAAGGTGCCAACCTGAGCGAGCAATCGAGCAATAAGAGGATTTGATTATCTTTGTATAGTGTCAAGTCCGCTTTGTGCGGGCTTATTTTTGTGATAT
>CATJBQ010000078.1 GCA_949738465.1 uncultured Lachnospiraceae bacterium | reverse complement strand
TCATGCCCTGTATGTCGTTCTTCATACCCTGCATTTCCACCTTCATGCCCTGTATGTCGTTCTTCATACCCTGCATACCAGACAAAATCAGATCAAGCTTTTCACTGTCCGTCATCCTATCCCCCCTTTGACGAAACACTGGCGATTCCTTCTGTGACAAAAGCAGTATAACATAATTCAAGGTGCAGCGTCCAGCAAAAAAGTTCACAAAATTTCCAAAAAACCTTATTTCTACCCTTTCACAGACCCAGCCATCAGGCCCTTGGCAAAATACTTCTGGAAGAAGGGATAAATCACCAGGATCGGCAGGATCCCCACTACGGCAACCGCCATACGGATAGTGGTGGTAGGAAGCTCCGCCAGGCTCACGTTGCTGCCGGCCATGGAGGCTAAGGCTGCAACCCCCTCATTGATGGAATTTAAAACGGCCTGTATGGTATACATCGCTTTATCATCAATGTAGTACAGAGAGTTCTGCCAGTCATTCCAGTAGGCAATGCCGCCCATTAAGCCCACCGTTGCCAGGATTGGCACCGACAGAGGGAGCACCAGCTTGATAAAAATAAGGAACTCATTGGCGCCGTCGATCCGGGCGGATTCGTAAATTTCCTCCGGAATACTATGTTCAAAATAATTCCGCACCAGCGTAATCATAAAGGCATTCATCAGAAGGTTGGGCACCAGCAGCGCGAAGATCGTATCCTTGATATGGAAGACCGTCACGTAATTGATGTAGGTGGCCACCAGGCCGCCATTGAACAGCATGGTGAAAATTACGAAAATATTCATCACCTTCACGCCGGGAAGCTTGCGCTTGGAAAGCACATAACCGGTAAGGGCCGTCAGCACCACATTGACAACGGTTCCCACAAAAGTAACTACAATCGTCATTCCATACGCTTTAAAAAAGGTTCCCTTATTTTCCAGGATATACTCATAAGCCCCCAGGGACCATTTTTCCGGAAGATAGCTGTAACCGTTTACAAGGGCCGTGGCGTCGTCGGTAAAGGACGCGATCACCAGCAGTAAAAAGGGCAGCAACGCCAGTGCAGATAACAGGATCATCACAATGTGAGCCACTACCCGCCAGATTTTTTGATCTTTCGATACCATACGCACACCTCCTAAAACAATGAACTATTTTTGTCCATTTTACGAACAATAGCATTAGCGCCCATAATAAAGATGAATCCAACCACAGACTGCAGGAAGCTGGCCGCTGCCGACATTCCTAAGTTGTTGGTCTTTAACAACGCCGTAAACACAAAGGTATCGATGGTCTGCGTCGCTTTCAGCAGGGCGCCCTGGTGCATGGGCACCTGGTAAAACAGGCCAAAATCCGAGCGGAAGATCTGCCCCATATTGAGGATCACCAGCATGATGATGGTAGGCTTTAGCAGCGGGATCGTGATCATGCGGATCTGCTGCCACTTGGTGGCTCCGTCCAACATAGCCGCCTCATAGTAAGACTTATCGATCCCCACCAGGCTGGACAGATACAGAAGCATGCCAAAGCCGATACTCTTCCACTGGTTGACAAAGGTAAGGATGAAGGGCCAGTAATTTTTTTCCATATACCAGTCGATCCCTTTTTCCCTGCCAAAAAGGCCCTTGATGATGGCATTGTTGATTAAGCCCGTATCAGACGCCAGGTAGGCGTATACCAGATATGCAACTACAACCATAGACATAAGATAAGGCAGCAGAATTGCGGTCTGGTAAAACTTTTTGGCCGTCTTGTTGAGGATCTCGTTGAAAAGGATCGCCACCGCAACTCCCAGGACAACCCCAAGAAGGATCCAGAAAATATTGTACAATAAGGTATTGCGGATCATAATAAAGGCATCGCTGCTGGCAAAGAGAAATTTAAAATTCTTAAATCCGATCCAGCCGCTTCCGCTGATGCCTTTCTGGTAGCTGAACTGCTTAAAGGCAAGCTGCAGCCCGTACAGGGGCATATAATTGTTGACAATCAGATAGACAAACCCTGGAATAAACATGATATAGAACGGAATCCAATGCTTCCATGAGGTTTTCTTTTTCTTTTTTACATCCATACGCTCTCTCCCTCATCCTTCTTTGATTTTAATTCTTTTCTGATCCTTACAGGAAGCACAGGGAGAGCCTCCCCCTGTGCTACTTATTTTTTATATCAGATTCTGCTTACTGCTGGCCAGCCAGATATTCATCCAACTGTTTCTGATTCTCGGCAATCACATCGTTAATACCGGATGCTTCCAGCTTTGCGTTGAATTCGTCCAGCAATGCCAGGGTTTCTTCCTCGCTTGCGCACATCCCGTTTGCAAGTCTGGGAATATACTCCAGGATGGCCGCGCCGATTACGGCTGATTCCGTCTGTACGCTGCTGTCGTCAAACATATAGCCGCAGAGCGGAGAAACGGTTGCTGAGGTTTCCATGGCTTCCAACTGCTCAATATAATCATCACCGGCCGGCGCTTTGATCAGCATATCGTGAGAGTCGCCGCCATAATAGAACATGGGCATATAGCTTCCGTTGGTCTCGATTACCTGATCGGATCCTTCTGCAAAGGTATAGTTGGTCCCTTCAATCCCGTACTGGAGGATATTGGCCACCTCCGCATTGCTGTAGAGGAAGTTTAAGAAATCCATCGCCTTGTCGGGCCGCTCGCTGTTGGAGGCAATTCCCCACATATACTCGGTTACGGTAGCATTGTTCTGTACCGGGCTTACCATTTCTGCATAACCTACCTCGAATCCCTGGGCCGCTGCCTGGGAGCTCCACATTACCCTCTGCTCCGGATTGATGTTGATCACGGCGCAAAACAGCTTCTGGGCATTGAAGTAATCCTGCGCTGTATTGCTGTCTGTAGGATCTCCCGGCTGGATGCCGTCAGCCGTCCACTTCTGCATCATCAGGCAGAAATCCTTATACATATCGGAAGCAAAGAAATTTTCTACCGTGGGATCGCTGGCCGCATCAATAACCGCTCCATAAGCCGCATTGGTTCCAAAGCTCTCATATGCCTGCATCCAGTAAAGATAGATATTTTCTCCGTTGCCGCTGTAGAAAGGCATAATATCCGGATTCTTCTCATGTACCTGATGCAGGATCTCATCTAACTGCTCCATGGTAATCTGCTCCGGGATTGTGATTCCCAGCTCATCTGCAATGGTCTTATTGTAACCGATTCCCTTTGCCGTCGCGCTAAAAGTCTTGGCGGGAACTGCAAGCTGGCGTCCGTTTACATTACCGCTCTCTAAGGTCTTATCGAAAAGCTCTACCAGCTTCGGGCCTCTGTTCTGCAGCAGATTGTCGGTGTTCATGTCATAGAGCATATCGGAGCCTACCATAGAGGACAGGGGGCTTACCGTTGCCACATGGACCAAGTCCACTTTCTCACCGCCGGCAATGGCCATGCTGGTGGTATTGGCGATCTCGCTGATCCACACCTCCTGGATATCTACCTTACAATTGATGGCCGGCTCGGTGATGGCGTTGATGGCCGCCTCCCGTTCCTCGATGCCCTCATGCTCGGTTCCCGGCAAGGTTACCACCTGGATGGCTACCGTATAGGGCTCCTCGTCCATGTTGATCCCGGAGGATGCGTCCTCGCCGCTTCCGCCGCCCTGCTCCGTCTGGTTGTCCCCGCCGCCGTTGGAGGCGCTGTCTTCTCCTCCCTTGTCGTCGCCGCCACCGCAGCCTGCCAGCAGGGATGCCGCCATTACAGTTACCAGAAGTCCGCTCACAATTTTTCTTTTCATACTTTTTCTCCTTCCCTTTCTGTGTGCAATTTCTTTTTTTAAACTAAGCAAAATAAAAGGTGCACATCTGACAGTCTTATTGTAACCCGTTCAGTTGTGCACATGTTGTAAATTTATGATGAGATAATGATAAAATTATTACCTTTTACCGAACTGGTTCCGGTATTCCCGGGGCGTAAATCCAGTATATTTCTTAAACAGCTTGGTAAAATAGGAATAATTCTCACATCCGACGCAGTCTGCGATGAAATTAATGGTATAATTGCTGTCTTTCAGCAGATTGCCGGCAAGATGGATCCGCCGTTCCGTGATATATTCTGTCAGGGATTTCCCCGTCTCCCGCTTAAAAATCCGCATCAGGTACTGGTCATTAACGTGGATCAGCTCCGCTAAATCCTCCACGTAAATCTTCTCCCGGATATGCTCCTCTATGTAGGACTTGACGCAGGAAATCCGGTTCTGCTGGCTGTCGGCCGGATCTTCCCTCTGCTCCTGCACCTGCTCCACAATCCGGGCAATGTCCTGCCGGGTGGCCGCCTTCTCTTTTTCTTTTGCAAACTGCGCCAGCAGGCCGTTGAGTTCCTCATAATCGATGGGCTTTAAGATATAATCGATGACCTGGGATTTCATAGAACGCTTGATGTAGGAAAAATCCGCATGGCAGGTCACCATGATACAGGCGGTATCCGGGTAGGCGCCACGGATGTATTCCACCAGGGACAACCCGTCCTCCCCGGGCATCTCAATGTCGCACAAAATCAGATCAACGACATTTTTTCCCAAAAGCGCCCGGGCAGAGGCCGCGTCCTGGGCGGTGAGCACCTCGCTGAAGCCATACTGCAGCCAGTCCACCCTCTTTTTCAATGCATTCAATGCCACAATCTCGTCATCAACCAGTAAAATTTTCATCGTATTCCACTCCCTCCTCAGCCAGGTACAGCGGCAGAATCAGTTCCACATTGGTGCCGGAATAATTCTCATCCCTCCAGATCCGGAGCCGGTTCTTTTTTCCGTCATACAGGTACTGCAGCCGCTCGATGGAATTCTGGATTCCTACTCCCAGGCCCTCCTGATATTTTCCGGTCTCCTGAAAACGCAGAATCTTTTCCTGGATCTCATCGGAAATCCCCTCTCCGGTATCCGCCAGCCGGACCCGGAACATGGGCTGCCCGTTCTCCTCCTGGTAATACTCCCCGATTACAAAAATCGTGATCTTGTTCCCGATCTTCAGCGAATGCTTTATGGCATTTTCCGCAAAATTCTGGACGATCAACGGCGGGATCAACGCATCCTTCAGCCCCTCCTCATACTCCACAATGGAGAAAAACAGATCCGGAAACCGGGCTTTCTGAATCTCAAAATAATTCTGGATATGCTCCATTTCCTGCTTCAGCGTCACAAATCTGGCGTTTACCTTGACGATATAGCGGAAATACTTGGAGATGCACAGCACCATTTTCTGAATCAGATTGTATTCCTCCGGCTCATAGCTGTAGAGGATATTCATGGCATTTAAAATGAAATGGGGCTGGATCTGCTGGCTTAAATAACGCATCTTGATATCCTTGCGCTCCAGCTCCTTTTCGTAAACGCCGATCTTCAATTCCTGCACCTGCTCCATCATATCGTTGAAGCTGCGGTTGATCTGCTCAAATTCCCGTCCTTCCTTTCCGGTCTTGATCCGGTAGCCCAGGTCTCCGGCTTCGATGTGGCGGATGGCCCGCTCTAAGCGGCGCAGGGGCTCGTTCACCTGACGATGGATGTACAATAAAAGCAGCGGGATCACCAGAACTGTTGTTCCTAAGGAGAGAAGCTGCACCATATAAATGGCAGTGGGGAGATTTCGTGCCTCCGCATCCCACTCCATCACCTCGATCAGCTTCAGACCGCACCGCTCCATAGGCACCGTGTATACATGATAGCGCCCCGAATTACGAAGCTCCTCCAGGGTCTTACCGCACTGCGCAAGATACGCGCTCCCCTCATCCGTAAACAGCGTCTCCTCTGTATTGGAAAAAAATACCGTCCGCCCCTCCCCAGGCTGATCCAGGTCCAGGCTGGTTATGGCTCTCTCCAGATTGATAATCATCCCATAGCTACACCCGCGCCAGGAGGCGATCTCAAACAGTGCCGGATGATTGTCCAGCAGACAGAACTCCCAGGTGCTGCCCTGGTTCTCCCCCCGGGACTGGGCTTTCTCAATCTTATCCCGGCACACCATGGCGTCGATCCCCGGATATCCCTGGGTAAGCACCATATTCCGGCCCGGAAAGGCGAAAAACATCAGATCCACCCACTGGTATTCCTGCCGGACGCTTTTCAGTTCCCGGCTAGCGCTCCCTAACTCTATGGCCACTTCATTGGTACTCATGTCCGTATTCTTCTGGGCCAGGGTAATGACAGCGGTATCATCCAGGCTCATGAAGGTCAGACGCTTACTGGCCCGGACCAGCACATCCTCAAAGGTACTCACCTTCATCTCCAGGACGTTCTGGGTTTCCTGTGCGAGCTGTTTGCGGTTTTCCTCCAGTACCATATTGGACAGCACCAGTGTCATAATGTTGATGGGCAGCACCAGGACGATGACCACCACCACAATGCGGGCAATGGTGGACTGCATGATATTTATTTTTGGTTTTTTAGGATCGGTTTTTTTCATCAATGTTCCTCAATCTGGCTAATGATACGCTCCACCAGTTCCCGCTCTGTCTCAAGCTCCTCTGCAATGGTCCCGGCATCCTTTCCCCCCTGCCATTTTTTCTCTACCAGCTTTTTCAGCATATTGTATTCTCCTCTGCTGTAGCCGTCCTGCTCTCCTCTGTCATAGCCAATCTGCTCTCCTGCTCCATAGCCATCATCAAACCCTTCCTTATAGGTATCCTTCATATGTTTCTTCTCATCATATTCTGTCAACAGCATATGCAGTACCTCCGCCCGATTTTTCAACAGGATATCCGTAAGGATCTCCCTCTGGATACATCTGTCCATGGCGTTTGTAATGGCTGCCTTCAGCGACTGGTTCCGGCTCAGGTTCTCGTTCACCTCAGCAACGAATTCCGAATATTCCCACAGCCGCCTGCATTTTCCCAGCAGTTCCTGGTTATGACCGCGGTTCACATTCAGCATCACCGCACGACACTCCAGGCAGCCGCTCCCCGGCCCGGCTTCGAAGGCATCCGACAGCAACAGCTCTGTCCTGTCTTCCCGGTCTGTCTTCCCATTATAAAAGACCACATACGCCGGTGTCGGCAGCTTAATCAGCCTGGAGCCATATACATTATCCTTCCGCTGGGCGATCAGTCCCTCATACTGCCGTGCAAAATACAAGAGCCCCCGCAAGGGCATATTCGGCGTAAAGGTACTCTGATGCTCATAAAGGTTCAGTTGGCCAAAGATCATGAAAGACAGATCGTTCCTCATCTTCATGAAGATCACGTCGTCCAGGGTGACAATCTCCAGATCATCCGGATCCTCATAGGAGCTTCCATTTACCGCATTGTACAAATCCAGCAGGTCCTTCTTGTTCCGGAACAGAAAACGGAACAGGCGGTCCTTGTATCTACGGTTGACCCGCAAACTCCACCAGCCAAAATACCTCCGATACCATGCCATACGTTTTGCCATAGACTTACACCTCCAGTATATACGATTTTTCGCGCTTTCTCAATAACTGCAAGATAAAAACTTATATATATTTCGTGGTAAAATTAGGGGAAATGCTTCGGGATTCCCGGCTGACTCAAAAAGATCTCTCATCAGATGATATTAATCTAACACAATAATGATGTCTATGCAAGAAATTTGTGGAAAGTTGCGAATTTTTGTAAAAATCTGCCAATAGTGAGGCATATGGAAGATATTGCAGGCTGCTTGAGGGCTTGATTTTACTTGGATTAGCCTTGTCAAAAATTTTGAATTGGTGTGGCCTCTCTCTACCTGGTGTTGTGCTTAATTAACATTGGCCTCTCTCTAATTGACGCCGTGCTTATCCCTGGAACGCTTTGCGTCCCAGGGATATCCGGCTGTCGCCGGATACGAAAAAAAGGAATCCCGGCCCTTTGGGCAAATAAATTTGCCCAAAGAACCGAAATCCCTTTCTTTCTACCACGGCTTGTAGCTTACGCTTACATCATTCCTCCCATGCCGCCGCCTGCGGGCATAGCGGGTGCATCCTCTTTGATGTTCGCTACAACGGATTCTGTGGTCAGCAGGGTAGATGCTACGCTGGTTGCGTTCTGCAGAGCGCTCCTTGTCACCTTTACGGGATCCAGGATACCGGCTTCTACCATATCCACATATTCTTCCTTGTAGGCGTCAAAGCCGATGCCCGGATTGGCCTCACGTACTTTGTTGATGATCACGGCGCCTTCTAAGCCTGCGTTGGCCACAATGTAGTACAGCGGGGACTCCAATGCTTTCAGAATCACCTTGGCGCCGGTCTTCTCGTCGCCCTCAAGCTCCTCTGCCAGCTTCTCCACTTCCTTGGCCGCATGGATATAAGCGGAACCGCCGCCTGCAATGATGCCTTCCTCTACGGCTGCTCTTGTGGCTGCCAGGGCATCCTCCATACGCAGCTTGCTCTCCTTCATCTCCGTCTCGGTTGCAGCGCCTACGCGGATTACGGCTACACCGCCCGCCAGCTTGGCAAGTCTCTCCTGCAGCTTCTCACGGTCAAAATCAGAGGTAGTCTCCTCAATCTGGCCGCGGATCTGGTTAATTCTTGCGGAAATAGCGCTCTTGTCGCCCTCTCCGTCAACAATCACGGTATTCTCCTTCTGAACCTTCACGGATTTTGCTCTTCCCAGCATATCCAGGGTCGCTTCCTTCAAGTCAAGGCCCAGCTCCTCGGAGATCACCTGACCGCCGGTCAGAATCGCGATATCCTCAAGCATAGCCTTTCTTCTGTCGCCATAGCCGGGAGCTTTCACGGCTACCACGGAGAAGGTTCCGCGCAGCTTGTTGACAATCAGTGTGGTGAGGGCTTCTCCCTCGATATCCTCGGCAATGATCAGAAGCTTGCGTCCGGACTGGACAATCTGCTCTAAGATGGGCAGAAGCTCCTGGATGTTGCTGACCTTCTTGTCGGTGATCAGAATATAGGGATCGTCCAGAACGGCTTCCATCTTATCCATATCCGTCGCCATATAAGCGGAAATATAACCGCGGTCAAACTGCATACCTTCTACCAGGTCCAGCTCGGTCTGCATGGTCTTGGACTCCTCGATGGTGATTACGCCGTCGTTGGAAACCTTCTCCATAGCGTCGGCCACAAGATTTCCTACGGTATCATCCCCTGCGGAAATAGCGGCAACCTTAGCAATGTGGTTCTTACCGTCCACCTTCTGTCCCATGGAAACCAGAGCCTCTACCGCCTTGTCCGTAGCCTTCTTCATACCGCGGCGCAGAATGATGGGGTTGGCGCCTGCCTCTAAGTTCTTCATGCCTTCCTTGATCATTGCCTGTGCCAGAACCGTTGCGGTTGTGGTACCGTCGCCGGCCACATCGTTGGTCTTGGTGGCAACCTCCTTCACAAGCTGCGCGCCCATGTTCTCAAAAGCGTCCTCCAACTCGATCTCCTTTGCGATGGTCACGCCGTCGTTGGTGATCAGCGGAGCGCCGAAGGACTTGTCAAGTACAACATTCCTTCCCTTAGGTCCTAAGGTTACTCTGACAGTATCTGCCAGCTTATCTACACCTGCCTCCAATGCCTTTCTTGCATCAGATCCATATTTTAATTCCTTTGCCATGATCGTTCGTCTCCTTTTTTAAAAATAATGATTCAAAGCCTTGCCTTACTCTACAACCGCCAGGATGTCGTTCTGCTTCACGATGATATATTCTTCACCGTCCAGCTTCACTTCGGTTCCCGCGTACTTGGAATAGATGACCTTATCCCCTGCCTTCACATGCATGGTAACTTCCTTCCCATCCACATTGCCGCCGGGACCCACCGCGATTACTTCCGCTTCCTGGGGCTTCTCCTGGGCGGAGCCTGCAAGGATGATTCCGGACTTGGTGGTCTCCTCGGCTTCACACTGCTTCAAAACAACTCTGTCTGCTAATGGAACTAATTTCATGATTATGCCTCCTTAAACATACTGGTTTTTATCTTATTAGCACTCATTTATTTTGAGTGCTAATAACCTATGTACCTAGAGTAACACTCTCCTTATTTTTTGTCAACAAGTTTTTTAAAGTTTATAAAGTTTTTAGAAAAATACCACTGCAGGATCTCCTGCAATGGTATCAACGCAGGTGGCAGGAAGGATTCCCTCCCCGCCACGCAGCTCCTATTGGATCTCCACCACCTCATACTCCTTCTCCGTCACGGCCTTCCGAAGCGCCTCGTCGGATACCTCCCCTTTCAGCTTCACCACAGCCGTCCCTGCCTCATGGCTGACAATGGCCTCCGCAACGCCTTCCACGGCCTCGAGAGCCTTCTTCACCGCCGCCTCGCAGTGGCCGCACATCATCCCGTTGATTTTCATTGTTTTTTCCATTTTCATCGTCTCCTTTTCTTGTTTTTGTTCCTGCGCCGCATTTACCTGCTTCGCCTGGATTTTTTTATCTTTACGCGCGTCGTACATGGAAAAGAAATTCAGCCGCAGCGCGTTGCTCACCACACAAACGCTGGAAAGGCTCATGGCCGCCGCCCCGAACATGGGATTCAGCTTCCAGCCCAGCAGGGGAATCCACAGGCCCGCCGCTAAGGGAATCCCGATCACGTTATAGAAAAACGCCCAGAACAGGTTCTGGTGAATGTTGCGTAAGGCAGCCCGGCTTAAGCGGATGGCCGCCGGCACATCGATAAGGCGGCTTTTCATCAGCACCACGTCCGCTGCGTCGATGGCGATATCGGCGCCCACCCCGATGGCGATTCCCATGTCCGCCCGGGTCAGCGCCGGGGCGTCGTTGATGCCGTCTCCCACCATGGTTACCCTGCCCTGCTCCTTCAGAGAGCGGATCACTGCCTCCTTGCCCTCCGGCAAAACACCGGCGATCACCTGGTCCACACCGGCGGCCCGGCCGATGGCCTGGGCGGTGCGCTCATTGTCGCCGGTGAGCATCACTACCCGGATCCCCATATTCTGAAGCTCTTTTATGGCCTGCGGGCTGTCCGGCTTCATCACGTCCGCCACCGCAATGACGCCGAGAAGCCTTTCCCCGGCTGCAAAAAACAAGGGCGTTTTCCCCTGGGAGGCCAGCTCCTTCGCCCCCTCCTTCAGCTTTGCCGGAATTCGAACATATGTTTCTATGAATTTCTCATTTCCGCCTGCCAGGCGAATTCCATCCCGGGTGCCGCTCAGGCCGTTTCCCGCCACGGCCTCAAAATCCAGAATTTCCCTGGCGGAAAGACCGCGCTCCTGCCCCAGGGTCAGGATTGCCCCCGCCAGGGGATGCTCGCTTTTCTGCTCCAGTGCGTAAGCCTCCGCCAGAAGCTCTGCCTCACTGACGCCCTCTGCCGGAAGCAGATCCGTCACCTTTGGCTCCCCGCTGGTGATGGTTCCCGTCTTATCCAGAGCCACGATCTGGGTCTTCCCGGTTTCCTCCAAAGAAACCGCAGTCTTGAACATGATCCCGTGCTTTGCGCCCATGCCGTTGCCCACCATGATCGCCACCGGCGTAGCCAGCCCCAATGCGCAGGGGCAACTGATCACCAGCACGGAAATCCCACGGGCCAGGGCAAAGCCCACGCTCTCTCCCGCCAGAAGCCAGATGAGGATGGTGGCTGCCGCCACCAGGATCACCGCCGGTACGAAGATGCCGGATACCCGGTCCGCCACCTTGGCAATGGGGGCTTTGGTGGCCGCCGCGTCGCTGACCATCCGGATGATCTGGGACAGGGTAGTATCCTCCCCCACCCGGGTGGCCTCGCATTCTAAAAATCCCGACTGGTTTAAGGTAGCCGCCGACACGCTGTCTCCTGGCTCCTTGTCCACCGGAATACTCTCTCCGGTCAAGGCCGATTCGTTGACCGCGCTGCTGCCGGAAACCACCACGCCGTCCACCGGGATATTTTCCCCGGGCCGCACCCCAAAATGATCCCCCCGCTGCACCTGCCCGATGCCAACCTCCACCTCCTGGCCGTCACGGATCACCACAGCCGTCTTAGGGGCCAGCTTCATCAAGCTCTTTAACGCATCGGTGGTCTTGCCCTTGGAGCGGGCCTCCAACATCTTACCTACGGTAATGAGGGTTAAAATCATGGCAGCCGATTCAAAATAAAATTCATGCATATAGTGCATGACGGCCGCCCCGTCGCCCTCCGTCTGGGCCCCGGTCATAGCAAACAGTGCAAACAGGCTGTAGCCGTAGGAGGCCCCTGCCCCTAAGGCCACCAGGGTATCCATGTTGGGAGCCCCGTGCAGCGCCCCCTTGACGCCGCTGATAAAAAACTTCTGGTTCACCACCATCACCGCCGTGGTAAACAAAAGCTGGAACAGTCCCTGGGCCAGCAGATTATTGGCAAAACGCTCCGGCAGAGGCCAGCCCCACATCATATGCCCCATGGAAACATACATTAAAGGAAGCAAAAAGCACAGGGAAGCGATGAGCCTCCGCTTCATCTTCGGCGTCTCGGTATCCCGAAGGGCCTCGTCGTAATCCGGCGTCTTGCTGCTCCCTGCAGCGCCTGCCCCCGAATCCGCCGACGACGCGCCATATCCTGCCGCTTCTACCGCCGCAATTACCTGCTCGGGGGCAGCCGTTCCTTCCACGCCCATGGAATTGGTCAGAAGGCTTACCGAGCAGCCGGTAACGCCCTCCACCGCAGAGACAGCCTTTTCCACCCGGGCGCTGCAGGCGGCGCAGCTCATGCCTGTCACGTTATATTTTTCCATACGATCACATCCTTTTCCTGTTACTTCATCAGCTTGGGCAGCGCATCCACCAGCTCCCCGATCACCTCGTCGTTCCCCTGCAAAATATTCTCCTTCACACAGGTCTCCAGGTGACTGGCCAGAAGCCTCTTATTAAATGCATTTAAGGCCGCGTTCACCGCCGACACCTGGATCATGATATCCATGCAGTAGGCGTCCTTCTCAAGCATTCCCTGCAAGCCCCGTACCTGCCCCTCAATGCGCTTTAAACGGTTCATCAGATCCCGGTACTCCTTCTGGGAACGCTCCTTGTGCTTTACACATTCTTCGCAATGTCCACACGCTTCTCCTGCCATAGCCACTTCCTCCTGTGATTCAGTATTTGATATTTTTTCTGTCTCATGCACGCAGAATACCCTAAGGGGGTATCCTTCTATCATTTTATACTCCCCGGGGGTATTTGTCAAGAACTATTTTCGTCTGCTGTTTTCAGAATACAATGGCCACCTTAAAATCCCCATACTTCCCGCCGGCATAATCAAAGGCTTTCTCCCACTCCTCCACCGGAAATGTTCTGGATACCACGCCGTCGGTCTTTAGCTTCCCCTCAGCGATCCCTTCAATCACAAAGGGGTAGCAATAGGGACTCAGATGGGATCCCAGCACATCCAGCTCCTTCCGGTCCCCGATAATGGACCAGTCCACGCTGGCGGCTTCCCCGAATACGCTGAACTCCACAAAGCGCCCCAGCTTCCGGATCATGGAAAGCCCCTGCTGTACGCTGGCGGGCTGTCCGGTAGCCTCGATATAGATATCGCAGCCATACCCGTCTGTCAGTTCCAGAATCCGCGCCGTCGCATCCTCCTTCCCCGGATTCATCACCAGGTCCGCGCCAAATTCCCTGGCTTTCTCAAGACGGGTGTCGATCATATCTAAGGCAATCAGCTTCGCCGGGTTCTTCATCCTGGCATAGGTTACCATTCCCAGCCCCAGCGTGCCTGCTCCCGATATCACCACCACATCCTCGTTTGTGATCCGTGCCCGGTCTACCGCATGTTTGGAGCAGCTATAAGGCTCGATCAGCAGCGCCTGCTCCAGCTTCATTTCCTCGGGTACCCGGGAAACGACCGCCGTCTTGGGATACCGGACATACTCCGCCATTCCCCCGTTATTCCCCTTCTGGAAACCAAAGGTGGCATGGGGCTGGCACATCCAGTATTTCCCGCTCTTGCAGAATCTGCACTCTCCGCAGGGAACGATCTGGTCGGCCGTAATCCGTTCCCCGATCTCATAGCCCTTCACGTTCTCCCCCAGCTCCACGATATGCCCCAGGAACTCATGGCCGGGAATAAAGGGCGGCTCCACCCACCGGGGCTGCACCTCATCCCCCCAGAACATGGCCGCGCCGTGATAACACTTGAGATCCCCCGCGCATACGCCGCAGCCCTCCGTCTTGATCACGATGTCGTCCGGCCCGCAGTCTGGCGTCGGATAGGATGTCTCCAGCTTGTAAGCGCCCTGCCCGTAGGCAACCAATGCTTTCATTGTTTCAGGAATATTCCCCATATCATTTCCCCTTTTCCTTTTTTTACCGTTTTGTAACTTTCTTTTGTAAATACATTTTGCTTATCAACTTTAATTTACCATAGAACCGAAAATTTGTCAACAAAAAAAACTGCCGTCCGACCAGTTTTTCGGTCAAAACGACAGTTCACCTCTGCAATTTTCCTATATTCAGATCGTTTTCCACAGTTCATGGATAAAGGGCAGCGCCCCGCCCAGCGCCAGCGCTTCCTTTTTCACCCGGCATACCTCCAGGTAATCGGCATTGCCCTCGAAGGGATTCTTATTCGCCGCCAGCTCCTTCAATTCCGCAAGATACGGCTCCATATGGGCGCCCACATAGCCCCCCAGGATCACCTTACAGTCAAACAGCATCCGCACATTGTTGACGGCAAGGGCCAGATCCTTCAGATACTCCTGCCATAGCGAAACGCAGGCCGCGTCTCCCGATTCCAGATGCTGGAAAAACTGTTCCAGATTCCCCTGGTACAAATCGGCAAGCACCGTTGCATTACAATACGTTTCAAAGCAGCCCCTCTGACCGCAGTAGCACTGCCTCCCGTCCGGAACGATGGTCATATGTCCCACTTCGCCGCTTCTGGGCCCTTCTCCCTTATATACCTTATGGTCGATCAAGATGGAACCGCCAATATTATTGCTCAGGCTGATATAGAAGGCATCCGCCATATCTTCCCGCTTGGATACCTCCGCATATCCGCCGGCATCCGCATCATTGTACAGACGACAGGCCAGAGGAATGTACTTCCCGATCTCGTCAACCGTAAGGCCGGTAAAATCCAGGATCTTCCCATAAAAAATCTCCCTGTGATCCTCCGTAATCAGGCCGGGCACCACAATGCCCGTCCCAAGAACGGTCTCCGGTCCGATCTGCCGGGATTCCACAGCCTCCGTGACAAGCTGGCCCAGATACCGGAAATAGCCGTCGTCCAGGGCAAATTCCCGATGCACCCGTTTCTCATAGATCAGATTCCCACATAGGTCGGCAGCAATTACCGTGATGTGGTTCCTGGTGAGATCAATCCCGATGGCAGCCCGGGCGCCTGGCGCCACGGAATAGGCCCCGGCCCTGCGCCCGCCGGTATTGCCGATATAGCCGCTCTCATAAATAAAGCCTGCCTGAAGAAGCTCATCCATACACTTTTTCACGGTAGGCCGGCTGAGCATCAGCTCATAGGAAAGCCGGGACGCCGACACACTTCCCGCCTCCCTTATTTTATGAAAAATCCGGTTTCTGCTGCTTCCACCACAATATGCGCCCGATTCACGCTCCATAGTCCTCCTCCAGTCCCAAATGCAGGGCAATCCTCCCACATTTTCCTTTTATTTTGTCAATCGAATTTACCAATTAATTTTACTCATTATACCATTAAAAAAGGAAATATGCAAGCACGGATATCCTCAAAATGCCATTTCCGGAAATTTTTCCCGATTTGCTTGAACAAAGCATTCCGGATATGCTACACTGAAAAAACCAAGGAGGTATTTGCCATGAAATACAGGACAACCAACGAACTTCATCATTTTCTGTTTGCCGAAGCCCACATTGCCGAAGCCCGGACCACGCCGGACAGCTTTTCCATGATCTTAGACAACGTCACCATTCTGCCGGAGAATTCGAAAAACCGGGATATCCGCCAGATGCGGGCCAACCAGCTTCACTTTACCATCTGTGATGCCTCCATCTGCTCCTTTGTGGAGGAGGGATACCGGATCTACGATGCCAACGGGAATCTGAAGGAGCAGATTGCAGACCGCGCCCTGCTCCCGGAGGAATATGGGGAGGCCCTTGCCGCCCTTTCGGACTGCACCCTCTACTCCATCGAGAGGCGGAAGGGGCGCTATGAGATCTCCATTGACGGAGAGGATCATACCTTTTTGCTGGCAGTATCCGGCAATGGGGATGTTCAGGAATGGGAGCGGTTTTTGAGTCTTGATGGGGAATTTTAGGGAACTGGGATGGCAAATGGGGCAGCGGGAAACCTCTCTGCCCCATTTGCCAATCCATTTGCTCCATCTCCCATCCCCTGCATTGCTGCCTCATTTCCCCATTTTTACCAAGACCCCATTCCCCTGAAGCTCCACCGTTGCATTGCTGCCGCACACCACGGGCATCATGGGGGCCACATGGCCCAGGTCCAGATCCATCAGGATCGGCACCTCATATTCTGCCAGCAGGTCCGTCACCGCCCGGTACTGGTCCAGGCCCATCAGCTCCTGGCCGTGCTGGGCCGGCCTTCCGATGAGAAAGCCCTTCACATGGGCAAACCAGCCGGCATGCTTTAACTGCCAGATGGCACGACGGATCGCCATCACATTCAGGTCGCAGGCCTCCAGGAACCAGAGGATCCCGTCCTGCTGATACTGTTCTGCAAAATCTGCGGTCCGGTCAAATTCCGTTCCCGGCAGATTCACCAGACAGTCCAGGCAGCCCCCCAGAAGCCTTCCTTTCAGGTTCACAGACACATCCTTCTCTCCGCCCCGGTAGCCTGCCAGGGCCGTGGGATGCACCGCTCCTGCCGCCGCCATCCGGATTCCCTCCCCCGGTAGCCAGACCACGGTCTGGCGGGGCTCGGTCACATGATAGGGCTCCAGGGGATGCTCCTCATCCTTTTTACTCTCAGTCTCATAGAGCTCATAGCCATCAACTACATTTGTAGTCCCCCGTAGCAGATGGTAGGCGTCCATCAGCCTCTCGTGCCAGGGCTCCATGCCAAAGGCCGCCGCGCAGGGGCCGTAAATGGAGGCCGTATCGCACAGAGTCGCCAGCAGGAAAGTCATGTTGGTGTTGTCGGAATACCCCATGTACCACTTGGGCTCTGCTGCCCGTATTTTTTCAAAATCCGTGTACTCCAGGGTCTCGCACATCAGCTCGCCGCCTCCGCAGGAGATCAGCACGTCGTTCTGGGGGCTGCAGTAGTAGGAGGTCAGCTCCTCCCCACAGGCCTTGGGCGTATTGCTGATGCCGATACCCTGATCGGCGTAGCAGTTGGGACCCAGATCCAGCTGATGGCCCAGGGCTTTGAACTTCTTCTGGGCATTTTCAAATGCCGTGCGGTAGGGCTCGATGCTGCAGCCAAAGGACGGCGCAACAAAGCCGATGGTTCCATGTTCTTTTAAATGCCTCGGAAATCTCATTTTTCTTCTCCTCTTTTTCTCTATTCCTTATCCCAGCGAAAGCTCCCACCCCGTATAGAACCTGCCAGCCTGTTCTCCTCTTATCCCAGCGAAAGCTCCCGCGCCGGGCAATGCTACCCCGCCGTCTCAAACTGGGAATTATACAAAGCGGCATAAAATCCTCCCTGACGAAGCAGCTCCTGGTGGCTTCCCTGCTCGATGATATCCCCGTCCTTCATCACCAGGATCAGGTCGGCATCCTTGATGGTGGACAGCCGGTGGGCGATCACAAAGCTGGTGCGCCCCTTCATCAGATTGTTCATGGCCTTCTGGATCCGGCTCTCCGTCCGGGTATCCACGGAGCTGGTGGCCTCGTCCAGGATCAAAATCGGGTTATCCGCCAAAATGGCCCGGGCGATGGTCAAAAGCTGCTTCTGGCCCTGGGACACGTTACTGGCATCCTCATTGAGCTCCATCTGGTAGCCCCCCGGCAGCGTCTGGATAAAATGGTGGGCGTGGGCCGCCTTTGCCGCCGCAATGACTTCCTCATCGGTGGCGTCCAGCCTGCCGTAGCGGATATTTTCCATGATGGTCCCTGCAAACAGCCAGGTATCCTGCAGCACCATGCCAAAATTCTCCCTAAGCTCGCTGCGGTTGAAATCCCGGATATTGTAGCCGTCCACCCGGATCTCTCCCCGGTCCACATCGTAAAACCGCATCAGAAGCTTCACCATCGTGGTTTTTCCGGCCCCGGTAGGCCCAACGATAGCCACGGTCTGCCCCGGCTGCACCTGGCAGTTAAAATCATGGATGATGATCTTCTCCGGGTCATATCCAAACTGTACGTGGGAAAAGGAAACCTCCCCCTGCATCTGCGTAAGGTGCACCGGATGCTCTGCCAGAAAATCCTCCTCCGCTTCATCCAGGAATTCGAAAACACGCTCTGCCGCAGCCGCCGTGGACTGAAGCATATTGGAGACCTGGGCTGCCTGGATGATGGGCTGTGTGAAATTTTTCACATACTGGATAAAGGACTGGATATCTCCCACCTGGATCCTGCCCTGCACCGTCAGCACGCCGCCCACCACGGCCACCGCCACATAACCAAGATTTCCAACAAAATTCATGATGGGCTGCATCAGTCCGGACAAAAACTGGGACTTCCAGGCCGACTGGAACAAAATATCGTTCGTCTCGTCAAACTCCGCCAGCATATCTTCTTCCTTGTTGAAGGCCTTCACGATATTCTGTCCGCTGAAGACCTCCTCCACCTGGCCGTTGACCTTTCCCAGATAATTCTGCTGATTCACAAAATACTTCTGGGATTTTTTCACCACCGCGCCGATGAGGCCGCCGGAAATGGGCAGGATCACCAGAGCGATCAGGGTCATCAGAGGGCTGATGGACAGCATCATCACCAGAACGCCGATCAGCGTGGTCACGGCGCTGATAAGCTGTGTCACACTCTGGCTTAAGCCCTGCCCTAAGGTGTCCACATCGTTGGTGATGCGGGACAGCACCTCTCCCACTGTTTTTGATTCAAAATATTTCAGCGGCATCCGGTTGATCTTGCGGGAAATATCCTCCCGGAACCGGTAGCAGATCTTCTGGATGATCCCGGTCATCAAAAGCCCCTGGAGAAAGGTCAGCGCCGCCGACAGCAGATACATGCCCAAAAGCAGCAGCAGGATCTGGCCGATCCTTGTAAAATCAATGCCTCCCTGTCCGGAGATTTTGTTCACCAGGCCGTTGAAGATCTCTGTGGTGGCCCGGCCTAAGATCTTTGGCCCCAGGATGTTAAAAATGGTCCCGCCTGCGGCCAGGATCCCCACTGCCACGATCCCGATCTTATAGCGGCCCAGATATCCCAAAAGCTTTCGGAAGGTCCCCTTAAAATCCCGGGCCTTTTCTCCCGGCATCATGACGCCTCCCGGCCCGTGTCCGTGGGGCCTGCGGCGGGGCGGCTGTATGGTATGGCTGTCTCTACTCATGATCTGCACCTCCTTCTCCCGCAAGCTCCGCCTCCGACAGCTGGGATCTTGCGATCTCCTGATACGTCTCGCAGGAGGCTAAAAGCTCCTGATGGGTTCCCTTACCCACGATCCGCCCATCCTCCAGCACCAGGATCTGATCCGCATGGAGGATCGTGCTGATGCGCTGGGCCACAATGATCACCGCGGCGTCCGAAAGCCTGCTGCGCAGCTCCTGCCGCAGCTTTGCATCCGTCTTATAATCCAATGCGGAAAAGCTGTCGTCAAACAGGAAGATCCGCGGGCGCCTGGCAATGGCCCGGGCAATGGACAGCCGCTGCTTCTGGCCGCCGGACACATTGGTCCCGCCCTGGGCGATGGCGCTGGCAAAGCCCTCCTCCTTCTGCTCGATAAACTCCATGGCCTGGGCGATCCTGGCCGCCTCCTCCATGGCCTCGTCGCTGACCGTCTCCCCGGCAAACTTCAGATTGGAGGCAATGTCCCCGGAAAACAGCACCGCCTTCTGAGGCACAAAACCCAGCTGGGCGCGCAGCGCCTTCTGGGAAAGAGCGCGGATGTCAACGCCGTCCAAGGTAATGCTCCCGCCGGTCACATCATAAAACCGTGGGATCAGGTGCAGAAGCGTGGACTTGCCGCAGCCGGTGCTGCCGATGATGGCCGTGGTCTTCCCCGGCTCCGCCGTAAAGGAAATATGCTCCAGGGCGTCCTCATCCGCATTGGGATACCGGAAGGACACGTCCTGAAATTCCAGCACGCCCCGGCATTTTTTCAGCTGCTCATCCCCCGCCTCCCTCGGATCTAAGATGGACGGCTCCACATCCAGCACCTCCTGGATCCGGTTGGCCGCCACCCCGGCCCGGGGCAGCATCACGGAGATCATGGTGATCATCAGAAAGGACATCACGATCTGCATGGTATAGGTGATAAAGGCCATCATATCCCCCACCTGCAGGGTTCCCAGCTCAATGCCATGGGCGCCCACCCACACGATCAGCACGGTGATCCCGTTCATCACCAGCATCATGGCCGGCATCATGATGGTCATGACCCGGTTGGTGAACAGCTGGGTCTTCATCAGATTCCGGTTCGCCTCGGCGAACCTCTCCTCCTCATGCTTTTCCCGGGAAAAAGCACGGATCACCGGAATACCGGTCAAGATCTCCCGGGACACCAGGTTCATCCGGTCCACCAGCCGCTGCATCACCTTGAACTTTGGCATAGCGACCGCCATCACCACTACCACCAGAACACTGATGATCCCCACCGCCAGGGCAATGACCCAGCCCATGCCGGTGCGGGTATTAAGCACCCGGACCACACCGCCGATGCCTAAGATCGGCGCATACAGCACCATCCGAAGCAGCATCACGGAAACCATCTGGATCTGCTGCACATCGTTGGTGCTCCTGGTGATCAGGGAGGCGTTGGAAAACCGGTCCATTTCCCCCTGGGAAAAGGAAATCACCTTTTTGAAGATCCTGCTCCTTAAGTTCCTGCCGATACCGGCCGCCGTGTAGGAGGACAAAAGCCCCGTCAAAATGGCCGCTGCCACCATCACCAGGGTGATCCCCAGCATCTTTGCTCCGGTCCGTAACAGATAATTCATCTGATACCGGCCCATGTCCCAGCCCAGGCTCTCATACTCGTTCTTCACCGCCAGGATCAGCTGCTGGCGGATCAGGGACTCGCTCATTGCCCCGGCCGGGGCATCCTTTTCATCCCCCTCTGTATCTGACGGGGCTGTTTTAAGATTGCCAGCGGCTGCGTCGGCCGGGGGCGTCTTCCGTCCGCCGGCGGCTGCCCCCATGCCCATCTGTTCGTACATCTGCTGCATGAAGGAGCGCATCAGCTGCTCCAGACGTTCTTTGTTCTTGCTGCTCTTATCTATCAGAACATACGTTCCTTGTTCTGTCTGCTGATAGCTCTCCAGAAAAAGCTCCTGGGACTCCTCATCTTTGTATACGCCCAGCATCGCCCTCATTCCCTGATAAGTATCGGCGCTCATCTCCTCCATCACGGCGTACTCGATGCCGCCCTGCTGGATCCCGATATCCACGATATCCGAGGTGTACTGGGGCAGTGACAGATCGCAGAACGCCTGCACCACCAGCAGAAAAATGATGCCAAGCACCGTAACCTTAAATTCCCAAAGATTTTTGAAAATGGTCTTCATACTGTCCTTCCCTTCTGTGATAAATAATCCATTTTTTATCCAATTTTTCCAAATATTGAAAATTTCTTCTGAATCTATATCTTATGACACTTGGCAGAAAAATACAATTAAAGTTTTATAAAATTTTTGCTGTTTTTTGTTGAATCATTTTTCGAAAAATTTTTCTTTGATAAAACTTGACATATCGACAAAATCATGTATAACAGAGTTACGTCATACGTATACTTACTTGAATGAAATCTGAGGACGGAACAGGCAGCTCCAACTACCTCAATGGCCATTGCTTTGTCAGCATTATGCTTTGCGTACCAGTATGGAATAAGGGCAAGATTCATTATCTTTGCGTCCCCCTGGGGTACCGCATGTGGCAGAAGCAGGAATCCTGTTTTCGTTTAAATCTGTTTTAGTTCAAATTCGCAGAGGCTGACGGAGCCATATCCCCGGAACCGGAAATACAGCGCCCGGATTCCATCCGGTATGGTGATGACCGCCTTCTCCAGATGCCATTCGTTGCTCCGCCTTAGAGGAATCTCACCGATGGGTTCTCCCTCCCTCTCCAGCAGCACCTCCAGTCTTCCCTGAAAATTATTTCCGCGTACCTTCACTGCGATCTCATGGATATCTTTACAGTCAAAATACTGA
>CATJBQ010000077.1 GCA_949738465.1 uncultured Lachnospiraceae bacterium | reverse complement strand
GATACAAAAATAAAAAGATCAGTCCCAGGTAAATCCGCTCCAGACTTTTTTTTACCATATTCCGGCACCTCCTCCCTCTTTATCGTGGGCGTTCATCAGCATCATGCTTACGATGACAAAAATCATCAGCACGAAGGAAAGTCCGCTTCCCAGATTCCAGTCGTATTCCTGCATGAAGGACTGCTCGATGACGTTACCGATCATCAGAACCTTGCCGCCGCCCAGAATATCGGAGATGGCAAAGGAAGTTAAAGCAGGAATAAATACCATGATAATGCCGCTGACGACGCCGGACACCGTCAGGGGCAGGATGATCTTAAAAAAGACCCGCACATTGCCGGCCCCTAGGTCCCGGGCCGCTTCAATGAGATCCGGGCTGATCCTGGCCATGGAATTATAGATGGGAAGGATCATAAAGGGCAGGAAATCATACACCATGCAGAAAATCACTGCCGTGGAGGTATTCAAAATATCAATGCCGGGAAGGCCCAAAAGCTCCAGAAGGCTGTTGATCACGCCGTTGTTGGAAAGGAGCATCTTCCAGGCAAGGATGCGCAGCATGAAATTCATCCACATGGGCAAAATAAATATAAACACGATTAAATTTTGATGCTTGCTTCTGATCTTATTCAGTATCAATGCCAACGGGTAGGAGAGCAGGATACAGAAAAAGGTGCAGATCAGCGCAATGCGCACCGACAAAAGCAGCGCCTTCCGGTGGACCGGGGAGGCAATGGCCAGAATGTTCGCCATGGTAAAGCCGCCGTCGGAGCCCGTAAGGGCATAGTAGAGGATAAATACCACCGGCAAAAGGATAAAGCCGATGATCCACAAAAGGTACGGCCCGGCCAGAAACTGGCGTTTCCATCTATTCATCCATCTCCACCGCCTTTTCCGCGCTGTTCTCGGGCTTGCGCATAATCTGTATATTGAAGGGATCCACCCGGAGCCCCACCTGGGAGCCCACCTCATGCATCTGGGTGGTGTGGACCAGCCATTCAAAGCCGCCGGCCATCACGTCGATCTCCCAGTGGACGCCCTTAAAGATCAAGGAGGTCACCTGGCCGTCCAGAAAGCCCTGGCCGGGAGCGGTAAGCTCCACATCCTCGGGGCGTATGACCACGTCCACGGCTTTATTTTTCCCAAAGCCCTCATCCACGCAGGGCAGCTTCACGCCCAGAAGCTCCACCAGGCGGTCCTCAATCATAATGCCGCCGATGAGGTTGCTGTCCCCGATAAAATCTGCCACAAAGGCGTTCTTCGGCTCGTTGTAGATATCCTCCGGCGTGCCGATCTGCTGGATATAGCCCTGGTTCATTACCACGATGGTGTCGGACATGGTAAGGGCCTCCTCCTGGTCGTGGGTCACGTAGACGAAGGTGATGCCAAGCTCCTCCTTTAAACGGATCAGTTCATACTGCATATCCTGCCTCAGCTTCAGATCCAGAGCGCCTAAGGGTTCGTCTAAGAGCAGCACCTTGGGCTCGTTGACGATGGCCCGGGCGATGGCGATCCGCTGCTGCTGGCCGCCGCTTAAGGAATCCACGCTGCGTTTCTCAAAGCCGTCCAGGTTCACCAGCTTCAAGGCGTATCTGATCTTATCCTCGATATACTGCTTCGATTTTTTCCGGATCTTTAACCCGAAGGCAATATTATCCGCAATATTCATATGAGGAAAAAGGCTGTATTTCTGAAAAACCGTGTTCAACTGCCGCTGGTTGGGGGGCAGGGCGGTGATGTCGGCGCCGTCAAAAATCACCTGCCCGCTGTCGGGCTGCTCAAAACCGCCGATGATCCGTAAGGTCGTGGTCTTGCCGCAGCCGGAGGGCCCTAAAAGCGTTAGAAATTCATTTTCCCGGATGTAAAGGTTCAGATTGTCCAGGACGACGCTGTCGCCATAGGATTTCGTAATATTTTTCAGATCGATCAGTTTTTTATCCATGGTATTCTCCTTAGAAGCTTGGAGGTGTGGAGACCCAGATCAGGGATGCCGGGCGGCTGCCAACACACTCGATGTAATGTTTTTTGCCGGAGTGGAAATAAAAGGATTCCCCCTGGCGTACCATAAAGCTGTAGGTTCCGTAAAAGATCCGGACGGCTCCTTTGAGCACATAACCGAACTCCTCCCCCTCGTGGGGCTCGTAGACGGGAGAGGAGCCATGGGGCTGCAAGGTCAGGCGCAGGGGCTCCATGGAGTTCTTCTGGGCATTGGGAATCAGCCATTCCACCCGGCTGCCCATCTCCGTATCTTCCTTTTCAAAATAATCTTCGTCCTTGAACACAAGCTGCTCCGGTTCCTCGTTGGTGAAAAATTCCGCCGGGGTAGTGCCTAGGCACTGGATTATGTCAAGAAGCGTCCCGATGGACGGGGAGGTGAGATTCCGCTCAAGCTGGGAGATAAAGCCCTTGGAGAGCTCGCTGCGGTCCGCCAGCTCCTGCTGGGTCAGACCGTATTGTATTCGCAGATTCTTCATTCGGTTTCCGATATCCATGTCAGACACTTCCTTCCGGCCAACGGGCCAACCTACCAGTGGAAATAAAACCAATGGTATATCTAAAGTTTAATAATTATAAACAAAGCAAATCTAATTATACTTATAATATGGAAAAAGTCAATAGCTTTCCGATGGAAAAACAGAATATTTTTACGGGATCTTTACGGAAAAAACGTACGGATGCAATTTGTGAGAAAAAATAGAAAAAAATAAAAAAAGGGCTTGAAAAATGCTGAAAAAATGATATAATGATTAAGTCGCGTGGCGATAAGCCGAAGTGGCGCAGTTGGTAGCGCGTCGCATTCGTAATGCGTAGGTCGAGGGTTCGAGTCCCTTCTTCGGCTTTTAACTCCTGCAAATTTGTAACCGGTATTTGTGTTTTCGATTTGTAGGATTTTTTTATTAAAAAAAATGCCCTCTGTGGGACGAAGAAAGGGAGACATGTTTATGAAGAAAGGCAAATCACAGTTTTCATTTCCGTATTCCGACCGTTCCGAGCAGATCATCCGGGACTTCCTGAATGCCAACGGCTACAAGTATGTGGAGCCGAAGAATGCAGAGAATTATTATGCCTACAAGGACGGAATGTGCAACGGCGGCCTGCAGTACCAGATCACCGGGAGCAATGTGACGGTATACTATTTCCTGGGGAAGAGCAAGAAGCCCCTTCTGGTGGACGATTCCTTTGCCGGTTCCGTACCGAAGCAGCATTATAAAGGCGTGTTAAAGCCGTTGTTTGACGCTCTGAATAACCCGGAAGGCGGGAATGTGGGCGCACAGATGGTGAACGGCGGTACCAATGTCCCACCTGCCGGTGGAAGTACATATTCCGGCAACCAGTTTGAAGCCAGCGCCAACAAGTCCAGAGAAAAATTCGCGATTATCGCTTTTGTGGTGTCATTGCTGGGGCTTGTATTGTCCATCTTTGGCATTACCTATGGCGTTGCCATCCTGATCCTGGAGTTTTATTTTGCCGTCATGGGCCTGCGGACGAAGCTGAAGGGGCTTTCCATTGCGGCGATTGTGATAGCATGCGTTTCCTTACTGATCCTCATTGCCGAGATTGTATTGACCATCTATGGGACGATGCTGCTTTAAGACAGAACCATGCTGGTAAGAAGGCTGCCGGGCTCCGGCGGCTTTCTTAATTATAAGCGGAAATGTGCTTTGACATAATTTGCCAAAACCCTGTTTTACGGATAATTTATCGTTACAGCAACAGGAAGATCCGGAGGAGAACACATGCACGATCAACTGACAGCCAATGATATCAAGAAGATCCAGGAGGAAATCGAGTACCGGAAGCTGGTGGTACGCAAGGAGGCCATAGAGGCCGTGAAGGAGGCCCGGGCCCACGGGGATCTGTCGGAGAATTTTGAATATCATGCGGCAAAAAAGGACAAGAACAAGAATGAGAGCCGGATCCGCTATCTGGAGCGGATGGTCAGAACTGCCCAGGTGGTATCGGATGAATCCGGGGAGGATGAGGTGGGGATCAACAATACCGTGACGCTGTACATCGAGGAGGATGAGGCGGAGGAGACCTACAAGCTGGTGACCACTGTCCGGGGCAATTCCATCCAGGGCCGGATCAGCATCGATTCCCCCCTGGGAAAGGCTATTCTGGGGAAAAAGATAGGAGAGCGGGTGTATATTCAGGTGAACGATTCCTACGGCTATTACGCAGTCATCCGCAAGGTGGAGAATACCGATGATTCCCAGGATGAAATAAGAAAATTTTAAGATAATTATATAGAAAATGAAGTTTTAATTACTTGGAGAGAATGCTTATGGGAGAACAAGGGCAGGAAAAATTGCAAACGGACGATGGGCTGGAGTTTCTGGATCTGGAGCCGGAGGTGAAGGAATTTGTACGGGCAGAGGCCAGACATGAGGCAGAGCCGGACAAAAAAGAGGATTCCCATCTGTGGATGGCTCTTTTGCTGGCGGCCGCCGTGGCTGTGGCGCTGTGCGGGATCCTCTGGCTGAAGCTGCCGGCCGCCATCGTTTTGCTGGTGGTGATTCTGGAAGCGGCGCTGGGAGCGTGTCTGCGCCATGCTCCGCTGTGGCTCCACGGAGTAGTGCTTGTGGGAAACCTTGTGCTGGGGATTGTTTTTGAGTTGGCGGTCTTTCTGCTGCTGGCGGATCTGGTGTATCTGGCAGAGATTGTGTCCTCTTATTTTCAGAGAAGAACCAGGGAGAGAAGAAAACGATAGGAAGATATAACAAAAACCTCCGGCAGATTGTCGGAGGTTTTATATAGTGGAAGCAATGGGGCTCGAACCCATGACCTCTCGCGTGTGAGGCGAACGCTCATCCCGGCTGAGCTATGCTTCCGGACAAATTTTATTATAGCACGTTTTTCCAAAAATGCAAGAGGAAATTTTATAAAAAATGAATTGCGGTTAAACGGTTCAGGAAATTGCTCTGGATTGCCAAAGGCGCCCGGCAGGGAAAGGAAATCATCCGCCGCACGGTCAGTGTGCGGCGGATGGCTGTCACGGGGCGTATTTACCGGAAACGTTTCAGGTAGCGGCGTTCCGCCATCCCCAGCAGCCCGTAGAGGGCCATGGCCATGAGGCAGAGGAGGACGATGCTCATGATGACCCAGTCCAGCTTGAACACCTGGCTCCCATAAATAATCAGATACCCCAGCCCCTGCCGTGCGGCGATGAACTCCCCGATAATGACCCCCACCAGGCAGAGCCCGATGTTGACCTTCATCAGGGAAAACATGGCGGGGATGTTGGCGGGCAGGATAACCTTGGTCATCACATGGTATTTTTTCCCGCCCAGGGTGTAGATCAGCTTGGCCTTCTCCGGGTCCACCTCCTGGAAGCTGGTGTACAGGCTTAAGATGGAGCCGAAGATGGCCACCGACATGCCGGTGACGATGATGGTCCTGTAGCTGGCCCCCAGCCAGACAATAAGGAGTGGCGCCAAGGCCGATTTGGGCAGGCTGTTTAAGATCACCAGATAGGGCTCTAAGGTCTCCGACAGCTTCCGGCAGAACCACAGCAGGATGGTGATGGCCAGGGCGCAGACGGTCACCAGCAGGAAGCTGACCACCGTCTCGAAGAGGGTGATGCCGATGTGGGAAAGAAGCGTATGATCCATCAGCATCGAGAGGAAGCAGGCGGCTACCTTCGACGGGCTGCTGAAGATAAAAGAATCGATCAGCCCCAGAGCGGCGGCTCCCTCCCAGAGGGCCACAAAGCAGACAAAGATCAGGATGCGGCCGCAGTTTACCGTGCGTCGGGGGCGCTTTTTAGAGGACAAAAATTTTTGCTGCGCCAGAGAAATTTCACTCATGCTCGTTCATCTCCTTCCATAGCTGATTGAAGTAGTCCTTGAATTCGGGCGCGTTTCTTCGTTGTAATGGCGTTAAATATTCAGGAAATTTAATGTTGATTACATTTTTTATCCTGCCGGGGCGGGCACTGAGCACAATAACGCGGCTCCCCAGGCTCACCGCCTCGGAGAGGTCGTGGGTCACCAGGATGGCCGTCTTATGCTCCTTTTTGATGATGCTGCCGATATCGTCTCCCACCGCAAGGCGTGTCTGATAATCGAGTGCGGAAAAAGGCTCATCCAGCAGCAAAATCTCAGGCTCCAGAGCCAGGGTGCGGACCAGGGCGGCCCGCTGGCGCATACCGCCGGACAACTGGGAGGGCCTGGCATCCTTGAATTTGTAAAGACCGTAGGTTTTCAGCATATGTTCCACGGCCTCCCGCCGCCTGGGCGTCAGCTTCCCGGCAATTTCCGGGCCCAGGAGTACGTTCTGCTCAATGGTGCGCCACTCGAAAAGATGGTCGTGCTGCAGCATGTAACCGATGTTGCCGGCGCTTTTCTGATAGAGCTTCTGCCCATAAAGTAAAATAGAACCGTGTTCCGGTTCCAGAAGGCCGCACAGCAGCGACAGCAGGGTGGATTTGCCGCACCCGCTGGGCCCGACAATGGCCACGAACTCTCCTTTGTAAACAGTAAAATTTATATTTTGAAGCGCCGGCGTTTCTCCCTGCATAGTATGGTAGGCGTAGCCGACGGAGACGAGCTCCAGAAGTTTTTCGTCCATAATTTCTTCCATAATACCTCCAGATCTGCTTTCCCTATATTATATGTAGGGAGAGGGGGAGTGTGAGAAGGGGGAAGAAATCCATTGCATTTTTCCGCTCTTTCGGGTAGAATATCTCTATGATGGAACAGACAGAGAAAAAACACAACAAAAAAAATTATCAAAAAGAGCTGGAAGGGATGATAAAGCGGCACCAACAGGCGGGGGAAGTGCCCACGCTGCTCCTTCATAGCTGCTGCGCTCCCTGCAGCAGCTACGTGCTGGAATATCTGTCGGAGTATTTCCGGATCACGGTGTTCTATTACAATCCCAATATTTATCCCCGGGAGGAATACTTCAAGCGTGTGGAGGAACAGAAAGCATTCCTTGGACGGATCCCGGCCAGGTATCCCATCGCCTTTGCGGAAGGGGCCTTTGAGCCGGAGCGGTTCTATGATATGGCCCGGGGGATGGAGCAGCTTCCCGAGGGCGGTGCGCGGTGCTTTGGCTGCTACCGGCTGCGGCTTTCAGAGGCGGCCCGGGAGGCAAAGAAGCGCGGCGTGGACTATTTTACCACCACCCTTTCCATCAGTCCTTTGAAAAATGCGGAAAAATTGAACGAAATAGGG
>CATJBQ010000076.1 GCA_949738465.1 uncultured Lachnospiraceae bacterium | reverse complement strand
GATATGGATCATTTCCGCTTCCTGTGCGATCTGAATATCTGTTTTCATAATCTGCTCCTCCTTTGCGATTGGCGCCTGTAAAAATCAGGGATTGCCAGGTATATTATACGTATTCTTCAATATACGCTTCAAACTGTTCCATGGACATCAGGATCTTCCGGGGCTTTGTCCCCTCCTCGGGTCCCACCACGCCGGCCTCCTCAAGCTGGTCCATAATCCGGGCCGCCCGGTTGAAGCCCACCTTAAACCAGCGCTGCAGCATGCCGATGGAGCCCTTGTCCTTCTCGATAACGAACCTGCCGGCGTCCGCAAAGTAGGCGTCCCGCTCTGCGTTCCCCCCAGCTCCGTCGCCGCCGGTCTGGCTGGAAATGCTGTTCATCTTCTCCTCAATGGCATCGTTGTAAACCACCGTTTGCTGCTTTTTCAGGTATTCCACCACCGACTCCACCTCCGCGTCGGATACGAAGGGACCCTGGACCCGCAGCGGCTTCTGATATCCCTGGGGATAAAACAGCATGTCGCCGTTTCCTAACAGCTTCTCGGCCCCCACCATATCCAGGATGGTCCTGGAATCTACGCCGGAGGATACGGAAAAGGCAATCCGCGAGGGCATGTTGGCCTTAATCAGACCGGTGATTACGTCCACGGAAGGCCGCTGGGTGGCAATAATTAAATGGATGCCCGCGGCACGGGCCAACTGGGCCAGGCGGCAGATGGCGTCCTCCACGTCTCCCGGGGCCACCATCATCAGATCCGCCAGCTCGTCTACGATAATGACAATCTGGGGCATCTTCTCCGGCTTCGTCTCATCCTCGATCTCCTGGATGGACTCCACCTTCTTATTGTAGCCCTTTAAGTCCCGGACCTGGTACTCGGCAAACTTCTGGTAACGGCTGTCCATCTCCGACACCGCCCAGTGCAGCGCGCCGGCGGCCTTCTTGGGATCCGTCACCACCGGAATAAACAGATGGGGAATCCCGTTGTATACGCTCAGCTCCACCACCTTGGGATCGATGAGGATCAGCTTCACGTCCTCCGGGTTGGCCTTATACAAAAGGCTCATGATGATGGTGTTGATGCAGACCGACTTTCCAGAGCCGGTGGCTCCCGCAATCAGAAGGTGGGGCATCTTGGCGATATCCGCCACCACCACCTTGCCGGCGATATCCTTGCCGGCGGTAAAGCAGATGCTGGAGGCGTGCTTCTGGAACTCCGCCGACTCCACCATATCCCGGAACCGCACCATAACCACCTCGTTGTTGGGCACCTCGATTCCCACCGCCGCCTTGCCGGGAATGGGAGCTTCGATCCGGATATCCGCAGCCGCTAAGTTCAGCTTGATGTCGTCGGCCAGGTTCACGATCTTGCTGACCTTCACCCCTGCCTCCGGCTGCATCTCATACCGGGTAACGGCCGGACCGCAGCTTACATCCGTGATGGTCACGTTGACCCCGAAGCTTTTTAAGGTCTGCTGGAGCTTCAAGGCCGTCTCCTGCAGATGCTTCCGGCTGTCCCCCTGCTGACTGGTCCCGCCCTTCAAAAGAGACAGGGGCGGAAATTCATAGGCGGCGCCCATCTTCTCCCCGCCCATGGAAATGGCCTGTTCAATATCCTCCACGTCCGCCTCAAGCTGCTGCTGGCTCTGATGGCCCTTCCTTACAGCCGGCTCCTTTTTCGCCAAAACCGGCTCGGACACCTCCGGCCGGGAAGGCACGGAAGGCCTTTCCCGCGCCGGTTCCGGCGTTTCCATCCGCACAGGTACTTCCTCCCGGCGGGAGGGATAGTCTCCCACGGCCTGGGGCAGCTCCTCCCACTGGCTGGCCGGAGAATGCTCCTCCCAGTAAGACGCATCCTCCACGGCAGGGAAAAACTCCTCCTGGGAAATCGTGTCCGCAATTTGCGTATTTTCCTCCCGCCGGAAGGGAACCTCCGCCGCCTGGAATCCCTCCTCCTGCCGGGAAACCGCTTCTTTTGGCTTCACCGGCTCGATCACACGCCGGGAAACGGGGACAATCTCCGGTTCCGCTTTCTCCTGCTTCTTTGCAGAAGAGGGCCTGGCCTGCTCGGGAGAAAACAGCTTCTCCATGGCGTTTTTCGTAAATGGCGCCGTCTGGGTAACGGGCTTTACCTCGCTTAAATTGTCGGAAATCTCCATATTGGGGGGCTGGATCCTGGTATCGATGGCGACGCCGGAAACCTTTTTGTCCATCCGCTTCTGTTCCTGTTCTTCCCTCCGAAGCTCCCGTTCTTCCCTTCGCCGTTCCGCATGCTGGCGGTAGCGCTCCGACTCCACCCGGGCCGTGTCATAGACCTTGCGGCTGCTTTTCTTCACGCCGCCCAGGAAGGAACGCTCTGTGATCAGCACCAGGGAAATAATCAGAAGAATGATGTTAATCACATAGGAGCCGACGATCCCCACCGCCTTACAGAGACCGGACGCAATCAGTCCTCCGATAAAGCCGCCTCCGTTTTTATGTAAGCTGGAATACTGGTACGCCCAGGCAGCGCCCTCGCCGCTGTCCCCGATCACCACCAGATCCAGAAACACACAAAGAAATACCACAAACAGGACGGAAGCGATCAGCTTCACCACCGCCACCCGGTTTCTCTTATTGGAAACATAAAATGCCGCCCCTGCAAACAGGCAGATGGGAACCAGATATGCCAAAAGCCCGAAAATGCCGAACATGACCTGGCTGACCTTCTCTCCTACGGCGCCCCCGATGCCAAAATTACTGATGAAAAGCAGGATACAGACTGCCAGCAGTAAAAGCAGGGCCACTTCGCCTCCAAAGGAATTCTGCTGCTTTTTCGCTCCTTTCTTCGCCGGTGTCCGCTTCTGCGTCTGCTTTTTTTTCGTTGATGTGCGCGCCTTCGTCCCCGTGCGCCCTGTGTCTGCCATTGATGCAACCTCCTAAGCCAGTATAAAGTATCCGCCGATGGATACAAGCCCGATCAACAGACAATACACTGCAAAATATGTAAATTTTTTCTTCCGCACGATGACCAGCAGGGTTTTCATGCAGATAAAGCCCACCACGGCCGCCACGGCCATGCCGACGATATAGTATCCGATCTCCGCAGGGGGAACGGAAACCGAAGCCACGTCCCCGATCTCTAAAACCGCGGCCCCAAGGATGGCGGGAATGGACATGATAAAGGAATATTTTACCGCAAAGTTCCGGTCAAAGCCGCTGATGACGCAGGCGGTAATGGTGGTGCCGGATCGGGAAAGCCCCGGCATGGTGGCCAGCCCCTGGCAGATGCCGATGCCAAAGGCGTTGGTATAGGTGACGTTCTTCGGCGTTTTGCTTCCGTCCCTGACCCGGTCGGAAATCACCAGAAGCACCGCCGTGATGATCAGGCAGATGCCGGGAATAAACAAAAATTCGGAGGCCGCCTCCACCAGATCCCGGGCCGTGTAGCCGATGACGGCCGTGGGGATGGTGGAAACGATCACCAGCATCACAAACTTGCGGTAGCCGTTCTTAATCACCCGGCGGTAGGACTTTTCCTTGTGTCCCAGCGCCCGGGCAAAAAAGATCCCGATGTTACAGATCGCGTCTCCGATCAGACAGAAGCCCTCTGTAATCAGTTTAAAAATATCCCTGTAGTACACTGCGAAAATGGCAACCAGCGTGCCTAAATGCAGCAAAATATCAAATAAAATCCCTGTCTCCGTATTCACTTCGAAAATATTTTTAAAGATGGCAAGATGTCCGGAGCTGCTGACAGGTAAAAACTCCGTTAATCCCTGAATCACTCCCATCAGGATGGCTTGTAGTAACGACATTGTGACCTCCTACGTCCTTTCTCATTGGAATTTGCAAAATCTTTGCATTTTATCAGTATAACATATTTGGCCGTCCCTGTCATTATTTGATTTTATTTTCTTCGTGTCCTTCGTTGATCATCTGATGCAGGCGGGCCATGGCCTCCTTTATACCCCCTACTTCGTTGATGATCCCCTCCTCCACCGCCTGACGGCCCACCAGGATCGTTCCCAGATCCTTGGTCAGCATGCCGGTGTTCAGCATCATTTCCTCTAAGCGCTCCTTTCTGGCAAAGCAATGGTCGCTGATAAAGCCCACGATACGGTCCTGCATCTGCTGGAAATAATCGTAGGTCTGGGGCGCGCCGATCACCAGCCCGGTCAGCCGGACCGGATGCATCACCATTGTGCCTGTGGGCACAATATAGGAGTAATCGGTGGAAACCGCCAGGGGAATGCCGATGGAATGGCTGCCTCCCAAAACCAGGGATACCGTGGGCTTGCTTAAGGACGCGATCATTTCCGCAATGG
The DNA here is from genome assembly GCA_949738465.1 of uncultured Lachnospiraceae bacterium. Classification (GTDB taxonomy): domain Bacteria; phylum Bacillota; class Clostridia; order Lachnospirales; family Lachnospiraceae; genus 14-2. The sequence goes on along the minus strand of CATJBQ010000076.1, from coordinate 41,003 downwards.
CCAGACCGGACTCCACGTCGCCGCCCACAGTGTTGATAATCACCAGAAGGCCGTCGATCTTGGGATCGTCCTCGATGGCCGCAAGCTTCGGCAGCACATGCTCGTACTTGGTGGCCTTGGTATTGCTGCCCAGACATTCGTGCCCCTCGATCTCGCCAATGATGGATAACAGGTGGATGCGGTGGCTCTCCTCATCCTCCGTCAGGGTCATCTGTCCGAAATTCTGGATTTCCTCATTTTTCTTTTCTTCCACATTTTTTTCCTCTAAGATCTGATCTTCTTTCATGTCAAAAAACCTCCGTTTCCCGAAAAAAGAGGCTGACACCAGGTAGGCGCCAGTCTCTTGCTTTCTTTCGATCAGTATGTGGAATAATTCGTTTTTTATCCCCGGATTTTTTTTTCAATCAGTCCCTGGGACAGGAGCAGATGCCGGATGGGACAACAGACAACCACCGCCAGCGCCAGTTTCACAAGATCCAGCGGGACAAAGGGAATCACGCCGGCCCAGAGGGCTTGCATGGGCGTCATGGAAAGCTGCAGCCCCATGCAGAGGGTACCGAAGGCATAACAGACCGCCGTACCTGTAACGGCTCCGATCACAGCCCCCAGCATCGTCATTTTCACGCTTTTTTCAAAAAGCTCCACAAAAAGTCCTGTCAGCCAGGCCAGAAACAGATAGCCCCAGAGATAGCCGCCGGTGGGGCCTATGATCTTCTGGAATCCCCCGCTGTAGCCGGAGAAGACCGGAAGCCCCACCGCACCCAGCAGAAGGTAGATCAGCACACAGAGGGTTCCCTTCTCTCTCCCCAGAAGGATCCCTGCCATATAGACGGCAAACATCCCCAAAGTCAACGGAATCGGGGAAAAGCTTAAGGGAATCGATATGGGCGCCAGAATGCATAAAATGGCGGCCATCAAGGCAACGGTTACAAGGTCAACGGTTTTCATCCGCTTCATGAAAATATCCTCCTTAACATCATAATCCTGTCTATTGTAAAATTGCTACTGGAAATAGTTTACAATAGACAGGATTATTTGTCAACCAAAAATATGTATTAGTTAACAATCTCCCAGCAGGTAACGGTACAGTCCCTCGTATCTTCCGGTGGAAACACGCCAGGAATAGTCGTTGGCCATGCCCCGGTCTACCATCTGGTTCCAGTTGCGCTTCTGGTCGAAATACACCTTTTTGGAATAGTTGATCACTTTCAGCATCTCGTCCGCGTTGTAATTGGCAAAGGAAAATCCGTCGCCGGTGTTCTCGTATTCATTGTAGGGATGGACCGTATCCTTAAGTCCCCCGGTCTCCCGGACAATGGGAACCGTGCCGTAGCGGAAGGAAATCATCTGGGTCAGCCCGCAGGGCTCAAAGCGGGAGGGCATCAAAAACGAGTCCGCCGCCGCATACAGCTTGTGGGCCAGGTCGTCGGAATAGCAGATGTTGGCCGATACGCGGTCTGCGTATTTCCAGGCGTAATGACGGAACATATTTTCATACTTGGCCTCTCCCGTGCCGATCACCACAAGCTGGGTATAATCGTCCACAATGCCGTCCATGGCGTAGGCAATCAGATCCAGCCCCTTCTGGTCCGTAAGCCTGGAAATCAAGCCGATCATGTATTTCTTCTTATCTACGGCTAAGCCCAGCTCCTGCTGGAGGGCCGTCTTGTTCTTCCATTTCAGATTGCGGAAGGAGCCCGCGTCGTAATTGGTGAAAATCTTCCCGTCGGTGGCCGGATCGTATTCCTGATAATCGATGCCGTTGACAATGCCCTGCATATCCAGGCGGCGGGCATACATGAGGCCGTTCAACCCTTCCCCGTAATAATCCGACTGGATCTCATAGGCGTAGGTGTCGCTGACGGTGGTGATATAGTCCGCGTAAACAAGACCGCCTTTTAGCATGTTCCCCGCCTTATTGAACTCCAGTTTATCGGGAGCAAACAGGCTCATGGGAAGGCCGCTTAAGCCCTGGATCGTCTCCACGTCCCACACGCCCTGGAACTTCAGGTTGTGGATCGTCATAATGGACTTGATGTTCCAGAAAAAGTCGGAGGCGGCAAACTCGGTCTTCAGGTACACCGGAATAAAGCCGGTCTGCCAGTCATGGCAGTGGATTAAGTCCGGACGGAAGCCAATCAGCGGCAGCATGGACAGTACCGCCTTATCGAAGAAAATAAACTTCTCGATATCCTGGCGCATATTTCCGTAGGGCAGGAAGGTGTTGAAATAATCCTGATTGTCAATAAAATAATAGGTAATGCCCTGATACTGGTACTGGAGCACGCCCACATACCGGTCGCGGATATAGGGCCCTGCGCTCATGTAAAAATGTGTCACATAGGAGAACTGGCTCCTCCATTTTTCCGGAATACAGCTATAGTTGGGGATCACCACCCGCACATCCCAGGCTTCCTTGTAAAATTCCTTAGGCAGCGCGCCGCATACGTCCGCTAAGCCGCCCGTCTTGATGAAGGGTACACATTCCGATGCAACAAACAATACATTTCTCATAATCCGTTTTCCACCTTTCCTGTATAAAAATACTGTTCCTTTAGCCGGCACACCATCTCCTCGTAGCGCTGGCGGCATTCCTGCCGGCGGCCCGCCTCGATCAGGGAAATGCAGGGAGCCAGATATTCCTGCCAGATCTGCTCATACACGCCGGCCGCGTCCTGGCATTCATCGATATGCTTGACCACAGTGGGCGCCACGTTATAGTACTCCTTCACCAGCGCCTCGCCGTCCGGTTGGCGGAGCAGATACTGATCCCGGTAGTCCCGCAGCAGGTTAAGCTCATAGCAGTCATCGCCCCGCCCCCGGCTTTTGCAGACCGCGGTGGTAATATAGCAGAATCTCCGCTTAAAACCGCCGTTGATGGTGGCAAAATCCGAAAGCTTCAGGTTGGTCTTGGGGAAACGCTCCTTCCATGCGCGCAGAAGCTCCTCTGCCAGCGGCTGTCCGGATTGGGGCCTGCGCTCCAGAAGGGCGGGATTCACATACACCACCAGGCACATGTTATAGTTCATCAGAAGCTCCTCCTGCCGGCGCTTCTTCTGTCCCTCAAGGGTCCTTGCGGCCGCATCCACGAACGCTCCGGCCAGCTCCTGAAGAAGCTGCTCCTTCTCTTCCGCTGCCTGATAGGCGTCCTCTATGGCGTCCATCGCCTCCGCGGTGCGCTCCACATAAGCCTGGAAGCTGGCTTCATAGCTTCCCTTCTTAAAATCCTTCAAGGGATCTCCCACCTCTGTGAGCATCGCCGGAAACAGCGTCAGCGCCCGCTTTACATCCATATCTTCCATCTGTCCTCTCCCTGGCCTTCCACCAAAATACTTACTCGTCCCAGTTATGGTAAACGGCCTGTACGTCGTCATCCTCATCCAGAAGATCCAGGGTCCGCTGAAGGTTCTTCACCGCTTCCTCATCGGTAAGCTCCACCCAGTTCTGGGGAATCATGGTCACCTCCGCGGAGGCCATGGGAATCCCCGCATCCTCCAGACTCTGGCGTACCTCGCTGAACGCATCCGGGTCGGTGATTACCTCAAAGCTGTCCTCCTCCTCGGAAAAATCCTCCGCTCCCGCGTCCAGAGCCGTCATCATCAGGTCGTCCGCGTCCATCTCACATTCTTCCTTGTCGATGATGATCTGGCCCTTCTTGTCAAACATGTAGGAAACGCAGCCCTGGGTTCCGATATTGCCCTTGCCCTTGGTAAAGGCGCTGCGGACATTGGCCGCCGTCCGGTTCTTGTTGTCCGTCAGCGCATCCACGATGATGGCGATGCCGCTGGGCCCGTAACCCTCATAGGAAACATACTCGTAATTGACGGAAGAAGCGTCCCCCGCCGCCTTCTTGATGCCCCGGTCGATGGTATCGTTGGGCATATTGTTGGCCTTGGCCTTGGCGATCACGTCCCGCAGCTTGCTGTTGTTAGCCGGATCCGGGCCGCCCTCCTTGACGGCCACCGCAAGCTCACGGCCGATCACCGTAAAAACCTTGCCCTTGGCGGCGTCGTTTTTCTCCTTTTTATGCTTGATATTGGCAAATTTTGAATGTCCTGACATCTTTTTTCCTCTTTTCTTCTCTTTGTTTTCTATTTCTGTACGGCGCTTATTCTGCGCCGGCTTTCAGCTTATCATAACACGAGTCCCCTTTCCTTGCAAGGAAACCTCGCGTCTATGCAAAAACACCCTCTTTTCCGGGTTCCTGGCCTTCCTCCGGCGAAAGGCGGATTACGCGGACGGTCTGGATCATTTTATTTTCCACTTGAAGGACCTTGAAGCGGCAATTATGCGCAGAAACATCAAATACCTCGTGATCGCCGGGAATCTTGTCGATCAGGGAAATCAAGTATCCGTTGAGGGTATCGTAATCCTCAAGCTCCCCGGAAAGGCCCAGGGCTTCCCACACCTCGTCTAAGGGAGCCATCCCCTTCATCAGGAAGCTGCCGTCCGGCTGGGGCAGGATCAGATTATCCTCCTCGTCATATTCGTCCAGGATATTGCCCACAATCTCCTCTAAGATATCCTCCATGGCCACCAGCCCGGCCGTCTGCCCATACTCGTCCACCACGATCACCAGGTGGTTCTTCTGGGACTGCATGGCCTGGAACAGGCTGCTGATGTTGCGTGTCTCCGGAATAAAGCGGACGTCCCGCACCAGCCCGTCGATCTCTGAAATACTCCGCTCCCCCAGGGACGGGTCACGGCCAAGGAGCATGGCGTCCTTGATATGGATGACGCCGGTGATATTGTCGATATCCTCCTGGTAGACGGGAAATCTGGAATTATTCTTCTCCAGCATAAAGCTGAGCGCCTCCGACAGCTTCATCTGCCCCTCCAGCGCCACGATGTTCTTCCGGTGGGTCATAATATCCCTGGCCTCTTTGTCGCCAAACTCGAAAATATTATGTATCATCTCCGCCTCGCTGGCCTGCAGCACACCATGCTCATGGCCCTCATTCACCATGGAGATGATCTCCTCCTCGGTCACGTCGTCCACATCCTCGTCGGGATCCATGCCGCACAGGCGCAGGAACAGATTGGACAGCCCCTCCGCCAGAAAGCCAAAGGGCCAGAACAGAAGCACAAGCACCCGCATCACCCGGGCCAGCCCGAACGCCCATTTTTCCGCTTTGCGGATGGCAATCTTCTGGGGCAGCAGAATGCCCAGGACCACCAGTAAAAATACCAGCGCCAGAACGCTTGCCACATAACAGATCCCGGAGATCAGGAGAATCTCCTCCGATTGGGGAATCAGCCCCTTTAAGAGCCGCCCATACATGCCGCCCTGGTAAATCCCCAGGATCACACTGACAAATGTCATGATGATCTGCAGCACATGGGTGGTGGGGTAAGGATCGTCCATCACCCTGCGAAGCCACAGGGCGCGCTTATCGCCCTCTGCGGCCAGCTTCTCCACATGGCTGTCGTTGAGATTGTTCACTGCCGTCAAAAAGCCGTACAGCAGCGCGTCCAATACCAGAAACAGCACAAATAAAAGGATTCCTATTAGCGGACTACCGCCATCTTCCATTTTGTAAACACTCCTTTTTGTGGCAGTCTGCGTAAGCAAAAAATCTGCTGGATTACAAATTCTGCCATTTTATAAAAATATATCACAGTTCTGGAAGAATAGTCAAGCTTATGTATATAATTCCAGACTGATCGAAAGCGCCCGGTCCACCTTCCGCAGGATATCTGCGTCCAGATGGCACACCTTATCCTTCAGGCGCATCTTGTCGATGGTACGGAGCTGCTCCAGAAGAACCACCGAATCCTTCACCAGCGCGTACTGGCCGGAGGAAAGCTCCACATGGGTGGGCAGCTTGGCCTTATTCATCTTCGACGTGATGGCCGCACAGATTACCGTAGGACTGTGGCGGGTTCCCACATCGTTCTGTATCACCAGCACCGGCCGCACGCCCCCCTGCTCGGAGCCCACCACCGGCCGCAGATCTGCATAGTAAATATCTCCTCTTCGGATCACCATATTATCACACTCCAAAACAAATTGGTATTTTCATTCCTAATTATTCCCAATTTTCTTGTGTGTATTCCGTTTTTTCTCCGAAAGGGCCTCCCTGCCTATTCCCCGAAGGAATCCCGGGCCTCTGCGATACGTCCGCCCATAAGGTACACCCGGGGGATCCGTTTCCCCAGATCGCAGGCGAATTCATAGTGAAAACGGCCGGACAGGCTGCCGATTTCCTCCAGGGTAATCTGCTCCTCCCCGCTTTTTCCAACCAGAACCACCTCGTCTCCCAGGGCGGCTCCCGGGATATCCGTCACGTCCACCATAAACTGGTCCATGCAGATCCGGCCGCAGATCGGGGCCTTCCTCCCACGGATCAGCACATAGCCCTTGTTGGAAAGGCTCCTGGGATAGCCGTCCCCGTAACCCACCGGGATGGTAGCGATTTTTTGCTGCCCTCTGGTGCGGTAGGTGGCCCCGTAGCTGATGGTACGCCCGTCCTCCAGATCTTTTAGGAAAACGATGGTGCTTTTTAAGGAAAGGGCCGGACGCAGGTCCAGGGTTTTTTGTACCTCCTCCGAGGGCCATACGCCGTAGAGACTGATGCCGGCCCGCACCAGGTCCATGCTGGCCTCCGGAAGGTCAATGATGGCCCCGCTGTTAGCGGAATGGACCAGTGGCGGCGTGACTCCCCGCTCCTTTAACATCCCCCGCATCCTGGCAAAGGCTGCCATCTGCTCCCTGGCCATGGTCTTGTCGGATGCGTCCGATTTGGCATAATGGGTAAAAAGCCCCTCCCATATGATATGCGGGCACCGGGCGATCTGTGCGGCCGCGTCCGCATCTTCTTCCGTGACCTGGAAGCCCAGCCGGCTTAAGCCGGTGTCGATCTTCACATGGACCGGCAGGGTAAGGTCCGTCCCCGCCAGCGCCTCCTCCATCTTTCTGGCCATGAAGAGGGAAAAGACATTGGGCCGGATTCCCGCCCGGGCCATGGGTTCATACTGCTCCGGAAAGGTGGCTCCCAGCACCAGAATGGGCTTTTTAAGGCCGTTTCTCCGCAGGATCAGCCCCTCCTCCGCCGTGGCCACCGCGTAGCCCCAGACCTCGGGAAGGGGCTCCAATACCCGGCCGATGGGCACGGCCCCGTGGCCGTAGCCGTCAGTCTTGATCACCGCCATGATCCTGGTATCCGCCGCCACCGCCGCCTTCATTTCCCTGACATTATGCAGGATGGCGTCCAGATCCACCTCTGCGCGGACTCTGCTATAGTTGTTCATCTTCCCTGTCCTTTCCACAAACCATACTCTTTCTGCCTGCTGCTTCCCGCCCTGCCCCGGCGGTAACCTGGCGGATTCCTTCGATGAGATCGCTGGCCAGCATCCCGTGCTGCCCGGTCTTAAGTACCATAGCGTCTCCGCTCAGGCCGTGAAGATACACGCCCAGAACCGCGGCAAGGTGCACAGAAAGCCCCTGTGCCAGCAGGGCGGCGATCACGCCGGTGAGCACATCCCCGGAGCCGGGCGTAGCCATGCCCGGATTGCCGCTGGTATTGATATAGCAGCCGCCCTGGGGCGTTGCCGTGACGGTTCTGGCATCCTTCAGCACACAGACCAGGTCATATTCCTTCGAAAAGCCCAGAGCGGCCTGGCGCAGCTCCCGTCGAAGCCTTGGGATCTCCCAGCCGGTGAGCCGGGCCATCTCCCCCAGATGGGGCGTCACAATCACCGGCCCCTGGTGTCCCAGAAGCAGCCAGGGCGATACAGAACATATATTCAGTCCGTCCGCATCCAGCACCAGTGGGATCCTGCCCTGGCGAAGAACGCCCTCCACCAGGCAGCGGGCCGTCTCATCGGTGCCGATTCCCGGCCCCAGCACCGCCACATCCGCCCAGTGAAGCTGCAGGGCCAGCTTTTCCGTAATACTCCGGTTTCCTTCCGCCGGATCGTAGGTCTCTAAGATCGCCTCCGGAAGCTGCTGCTGGAGGATCACCCGGTTCTCCTCCGGCGTCATGACCTTCACCAGGCCGCTTCCGGCCGCCAGTGCCGCATGGGCCGCGAACAGCGCGGCCCCCGCCATATTCTTCCTGCCGGCGATTACCAGCACCTTACCGAAGGTTCCCTTATTGGACCAGGCCGGCCGCCGTGGCAGCAGCTTAAGCTCCTCCGGTGAAGGGGCAAGACAGGACGGCTCCACGCCCAGCCAGCTTTCCCGGCCGATGCCGATGTCTTTCACTACCGTCTGGCCACAGTAATGGCTCCCCGGATACAGCAGATGACCGATTTTCCGGTAAGCGAAGGTAACCGTCAGATCCGCCAGAAAGCCGCAGCCCATAAGCTGCCCGTCGTCGGCGTTGATTCCGGAAGGGAGATCCACCGCCAGACGGAAGGCAGCAAGCCCGTTGGCATATTCCAGCCACTGGCAGAAGACGCCCTGGATCCTCCGGCTTAAGCCGATGCCGAAAAGCGCGTCGACCACCAGTTCGAAGGGCTCCGTCCCAAAGGACTCCAGCGTATGGCAGACGGGAACCCCGTAGCGCTTCAGGATCTCATACTGCCGCCTGGTCTCTGCGGACATGCGCTCCTCATCATCCGGAATCAGCACCTGCACCCGGCTGCCGCCAAGATGGAGCAGACGGGCGGCAGCCAGGCCGTCCCCACCGTTGTTGCCAAGTCCGCAGAGTACCAGCGTCCGTCCCCGGTGCAGGTTCCGCTTGCGGATCTCCTCCACCACGCCAAGAGCCGCCCGCTCCATCAGTACCAGGGACGGAACGCCATATTCGTTGATGGTGTTGCTGTCACACCGCTTCATTTCTCCACTGTCCGTAATAATCTCCATAAATTGTCTCCCATTCCAGGCAGAATCCATGTTCACTCTATGCCAATTATGTGCCAACTCTATGCCAACTCTGTTTCAGAAGTCTTCTGCCCTGCCAAAAATGGACAGCTCCTGTCAGCCAGGACTGTCCATCTGCTTGCCGTATCTGTTACCTTTCCGGTTCCTGCCCGCCCTCTGGCGTCTCATCTTCCTCCTGGTACCTGACGTCCAGGATATCCAGCATACCGGCGCCAAAAACATCGTGCATATAGGCATAAATCTCCCGGTTGTTGGCCTCCGCCGTCTGCTTGCGGATGATCTGGCGCTTCAGCTCCATCCGCATCCGGGTAATCCATTCCCCGATCTCCTCCACGGCGGCCGCATTGGCCCTGAGCCTGAAATAACAGTACTCCACCGTCATCTCAAGCAGCCGGTCATTGGCCTCCTTCAGCATACGGGGCACCTCCAGAAGCGTATCCTCACAGGCCGTCATCTTCTCGTTGATCTCGTCGATGAGGCGCCGGTTCTCCGAAAGCTTCCGCTCCTGCCGCTGGTCGTTCCCTTCCGTCCCGTCCATATTCTGCACAATGTTATCCATCAATGTGGCCTTGAGCTTCTTAAGCTCCTTAAGCTCCTGCTGGGCGCGTCCCTGGGCCGCCAGCCAGGTCTTCACCTGCTTCTCCTGCTCCTGGAGCTTCTTCGGCTTTCCCTCCACGGCGAAGAGACGGTGCCACTTCTGGTCCAGGGGGAGTATGGAAACCGTATTTCCCTCTACAGCCCTGGCAAAATCCGGCTCCGCCGCAGAATCCTTGATCCTGTATTCCATCTGACTCACTTCTTCGTTAAATTGATTCCAGTTTTTTCTTCACAATATTATAGGACAACTGCATCAGGCTGTCGGAAAGATGGACATTCTCCACCACCACATGGTCCGGCAGTTCCAGATCCAGATGGGCAAAATTCCAGATAGCGCTGACCCCCAGCTCCACAAGCTGGTGGGCCACCGCGTCCGCCTGCTCCTTGGGCATGGTCAATGCCGCAATATCCACCTGGGTGGAATGGATAAAATCCGCCATCTCCTCCAGCATACGGATCTCAATCCCGCGCACCTTCCGTCCCTTAAGGGCCGGATTCACATCAAAAAGCCCGGTGATTACAAAGCCCCGTTTCTCAAAGTTTACATAATTCGCCAACGCCTGGCCCAGATTGCCCGCTCCCACAATAATGATGTTGTGCTGCTGGTCCAGTCCCAGGATCTTGCCGATCTCATCATACAAAAACTTTACGTTATAGCCATAACCCTGCTGTCCAAAACCGCCAAAATTATTTAAATCCTGCCGAATCTGCGAAGCCGTTACCTTCATACGGTGACTCAGCTCATTGGAAGAGATACGCTCAACGCCGTCATCCAGCAGTTCTCCCAGATACCGGTAATACCGCGGCATCCTGCGGATCACTGCCTGTGAAATTTCCTTATCCATTACTTACTTTTCCTCCTTAAGCACATTACGCTCCCATCCATTATATAAAATATGCTGCTATCTGTCAACGTATCGCTTTCAGTTCCCGCATCTTTCCGCAAGGCGGTACTAGCTCACTCCTCCCCGGTATCCAGAAGGGCCAGCTCCTCCCAGGCTTCATAAAGGCCGGCCAGCTCCTCCTTCACCAGGTCGTATTCCCCCTGCAGCTCTCCCAGCTTCGCAGAACTGGTGGCCACCTCCGGATCCGAAAACTGTTCCTCCAGGGCTGCGATCCTCTGCTCCCGCTGCTGGATGGCTTCTTCTGTCCGCCGAAGATCCGCCGCCAGCTTGCGCCGTCTGGCCTGCTCCTCCTTCTGCTGCTTCCAGTCCAGCCGCCCCACACTTTGGGCCTGACCGGAGCCTGCCTTTTCTATGGAAGAAGCCGGATCCGCCTGGGAGACGTAGACCTGGGTCAGCTCCTGGCATTTTTCCAGGTAATAATCGTAATTGCCCAGGTAATTCACCAGCGTCTCCCCGGTCAGGTTGAGAATCCTTGTGGCGGTCTTGTTAATAAAATAACGATCATGGGACACATAGAGCACCGTGCCGGTATACTGGTTTAAGGCCTGCTCTAAAATCTCCTTGGAGGTAATGTCCAGATGGTTGGTGGGCTCGTCCAGAATCAGAAAATTCGCTTCCGACAGCATCAGCTTGGCCAGGGACACCCGTCCCCGCTCCCCGCCGCTTAAGTCCCCGATCCGCTTAAAGACCTCGTCCCCGGTAAAAAGGAACGCCGCCAGCACGTTGCGGATCTGGGTGTTGGTGAGCACCGGGTAGGCGTCGGAAATCTCCTCCACCAGCGTTTTTTCCATATGGAGCACCTGATGCTCCTGGTCGTAATAGCCGATGTGGACGTTGGCGCCCAGGGTGATCTTCCCCTCGTCCGCCTCCACCATCTGGTTGATGATCTTAAGGAGGGTGGTTTTTCCGGTACCGTTGTCACCGATTAAGGCCACCCGCTCCCCCCGCCGGATGGAAAAATCGATTTTCTGAAACAACTGCTGGCCCGGATACGCCTTGGAAAGCTGCTCCACAAAAAGCACGTCGCCGCCGCTTACGATCCGGGGCTCCAAATGCAGCTTAATGTCGGTATTTTCCTCGGTGGGCCGCTCCATGCGCTCCACCTTGGAGAGCATCTTCTCCCGGGACTCCGCCCGCTTGATGGATTTCTCCCGGTTGAAGGACCTTAATTTGGCAATGACCTCCTCCTGATGGCGGATCTCCCGCTGCTGGTTGTAATACTGCTTTAAAAGGGCCTCCCGCACCTGGGCCCGTTTCTGGGCGTAGGCCGTGTAATTGCCCTGGTAAACCGTCACCTTGGTGCGGTCCAGCTCCACCACCTTCCCCACCACCTTATCCAGGAAATACCGGTCATGGGCCACGATCACCACGGCCCCCCGGTAATTGGACAAAAACGTCTCCAGCCAGGCGATGGCCACGATATCCAGGTGATTGGTGGGCTCGTCCAGCAGGATAATATCCGGCCGGGTCACCAGCAGCTTCCCAAGACACACACGGGTACGTTGTCCACCGGACAGCTCCTGCATCCGTTTCTCGAATTCCGCCTCCGGAAAACCAAGACCCTTCAGCACCCCGGCAATCTCACTCCGGTAGGTGGCCCCGCCCAACTGCTCGAATTCCTGCTGCAGCCGGTGGTAGGATTCCAGAAAGGAGGCCATCTCCCCGGTGGGGACCGACTGCATCTGTTCCTCCATGGAAAGGAGCTGCCGTTCGATGCCCATCACATACTCCTTGGCGGACAGCACCTCCTCATAGATGGTGCGGTTGCCCTGGATCTGGGGGTTCTGGGGCAGATACCCGATGGAACGGCCCCTGGCAATGACCACTTCCCCGGAATCCGCCCCAAGCTCGCCCATGATAATGCGCAGCAGCGTGGTCTTCCCGGCCCCGTTGATCCCCACAATAGCAGCCTTCTCGTTGGCCTCTATGTGAAACGAAGCGTTCTTTATGATTTCATCGGTACCAAAGGCTTTACAGATATTCTGGCATGCTAAAACCATACCGGTGTTCTCCCTTCTTCCTTACAGGCTCTCCTCAAGACGCTTCCGGATGGCCTTGATAAAGTCTTCGCTGTTTAAGACCACCGGATCCTCAATGGTGGTGATCAGCGCCAGATCCCTGGTCATATGGCCGGACTCGATGGTAGAGGTGCAGGCCTTCTCCAGCTTGTCCGCGAACTCCTTAAGCGCCTGATTTTCATCCAGCTCTCCCCGCTTGCGCAGGGCTCCGGTCCAGGCAAAAATAGTTGCCACCGAATTGGTGGAGGTCTCCTCGCCCTTTAAGTTCTTGTAATAGTGGCGCTGTTCCGTTCCGTGGGCCGCCTCATACTCATAATAGCCCTCCGGGGATACCAGCACGGAGGTCATCATGGCCAGGGAGCCGAAGGCGGAGGAAACCATATCGCTCATCACGTCCCCGTCGTAGTTCTTGCAGGCCCAGATAAAACCGCCCTCCGCTTTCATCACCCGGGCCACCGCATCGTCGATCAGCGTATAGAAGTATTCGATGCCCGCTTCTTGAAACTTCGCGTCGTACTCCGCATCGTAGATCTCCTGGAAAATATCCTTGAAGGTATGGTCGTACTTCTTGGAAATGGTGTCCTTGGTGGCAAACCACAGATCCTGCCTGGTATCCAGCGCAAAGTTAAAGCAGCTTCTGGCAAAGCTTTCGATGGACTCACAGAGGTTGTGCTGCCCCTGGATCACGCCGGCCCCGGTGAAATTGTGGATCAGCTCCCGGACCTCGCTGCCGTCCAGGGCCGTATACACCAGCTCGCACTTCCCCGCCGCCGGGATCTTCATCTCCGAAGCCTTGTATACATCGCCGTAGGCATGCCTTGCAATGGTGATGGGCTTCTTCCAGTTGCGGACGCAGGGCTCGATCCCCTTTACCACAATGGGGGCCCGGAATACCGTCCCGTCCAGGATGGCCCTTATGGTGCCGTTGGGGCTCTTCCACATCTCCTTCAGATCATACTCCTTGACGCGGGCCGCATTTGGCGTGATGGTGGCGCACTTCACCGCAACCCCATATTTTTTGGTGGCCTCAGCGGAATCAAAGGTCACCTGATCGTCGGTCTCGTTGCGGTGCGCAAGACCCAGATCGTAATATTCCGTCTTCAAGTCAATAAAAGGGAACAACAGTTCGTCTTTGATGATCTTCCATAAGATCCGGGTCATCTCGTCCCCGTCCATCTCCACCAGGGGAGTTGTCATTTTTATTTTTTCCATGTCCTTATCCTCCAGATTCATTTCCGTTTTCTTCCATTCTATAATACAATGCCCAGGCGGCTGCAGATCTCGGTGATCACCACCACCAGCTCGTTGTCGGTAATTACCGTTACGCGCCCGCCCTCGTACTGGGCGTCTACCCAGCGCTTGACATTCTTCACCAGCTCGCTGTTCTTATCCACCATCCGCTCCCCTTCCAGGCAGTAGTAGACATTCATCCAATGGGCGATGCCGGCCAGTCCCGAGGTATTGCTGACTGCCACAAGGGGCGGGCGGTTTAAGAATTTGCCCGTGTCAAAAATATTGTAAATCTCCTCGTTCTTCAACAGGCCGTCCGCATGGATGCCGGCCCGGGTCACATTGAAGTTCTTCCCGGCAAAGGGCGTCTGGGAGGGCAGCCGGTAGCCCAGCTCCTTCTCGTAGTACTGGGCCAGCTCCGTAATCACCGTGGTGTCCATGCCGTCCAGGGTCCCCTTTAGCTGGGCATACTCAAAGACCATGGCCTCCAGGGGCGTATTCCCGGTGCGCTCCCCGATACCGAACAGGGAGCAGTTGACGCCGCAGGCCCCGTAGAGCCAGGCCGTAGTGGAATTGTTCACCGCCTTGTAAAAATCGTTGTGTCCGTGCCATTCGATCCATTCCGAGGGCACGCCGGCGTGGGTGGTAAGGCCGTAAATGATCCCTGGCACGCTTCTGGGAATCACGCTTCCCGGAAAATTCACCCCGTAGCCCATGGTGTCGCAGGCCCGCACCTTGATGGGGATCTGGTATTCCTGGCTCAGCTTCATCAGCTCCACACAGAAGGGAATCACAAAGCCGTAAATATCCGAACGGGTGATATCCTCTAAGTGGCACCGGGGGCTGATGCCGGTCTCCAGGCACTCCCGGATCACGCTGAGATAATGGTTTAACACCTCCCGGCGGGTCATCTTCATCTTATAAAAAATATGGTAATCGGAGCAGCTTACCAGAATGCCGGTCTCCTTCATGCCGATGTCCTTCACCAACTGGAAATCCTGCCGGCTGGCCCTTATCCAGCTTGTAACCTCCGGAAAACGGTAGCCCCGCTCCATGCACTTGTATACCGCGTCCCGGTCCTTCTTGCTGTAAAGGAAAAATTCACTCTGGCGGATCAATCCCTTCTCGCCGCCCAGCCGGTGCAGATAATCGTAAATCGTCACGATCTGCTCCGTGGTATAGGGCTCCCGGGACTGCTGTCCATCCCGGAAGGTGGTGTCGGTAATCCAGATCTCCTCCGGCATATTGTGAGGTACGATCCTGTCGTTGAAGGCAATTTTGGGGATCTCCTCATAGGGAAACAGATTGCGGAATACATTTGGCTCCGCCACATCCACAAGCTGGTAAAAATGCTCCTCCAGCTGCAGCAGATTCGTATGGTGATTCATGACAACTTCTCTCATTGGTGTCACTCCTGTCTTTTGCTGTCTGCATGATTCATTTCTTTTTTAAGTACTATCCTAATACAATGACAGAACATCCGTCAACCAATTTTCGGCAAAACCTGAGGGCCTTTCCTTAAATTTGTACTTTTATATGGAAAAACCCATACCAGATCCGGCTTTTTTGGTCCATCTGACGAAGGGTTTCGTCCATCATCTGCCCATACAGCTTCAGAAGCTCCCTGTGGGCGTCCGGGCCGATGGGATCCTTTCCAAACCGGGCGGCCCGTATGGTTTCCACCGCCCCCGCAAACTGTCCTGGCTCCATCCAGCTTAAGGCTTCCTCCACCTGGCCGGCGAACACCAGTTCACCTTCTCCCGGTTCCATCCGGATCCGGTGGATCCTAAGAAGCCCCAGCAGCGCCCCGGACAGGGCAACTGCCGCCCGGTTGGAATCCCCATCCGTAAAGGCATTCCATCTTCTCCTCCAGATCCGGCGGATCCGTAGCAGATTCAGCCCGTACAGGGCTGCCAGAAGGAGGATCCCGCCGATACACCAGGCCAGAACGGGCCACACCTGCGCCCACACTCCGTTGGATCGGCCCTCCCCCTTTGGCCTTTCGCCACTCACTGTTTCCTTTTTGGAATCCTCTTCCGGTTTCTCTGTGTCCTTTGGCTCCTCCTTTGGCAAATCCTCCGCTGTCTCATCCTCCGGCTCCTTTGGTGCCGCATCCGGTGCATCCGGCTCCTCCTGCCTTTCTTCCGGCTGCCTTGCCCCATACAGTTCCCCTGGCGCGGTTCCTGTCCCTGCCCGCTCCAGGGTATTGAGATAGCTGGGGGGCGTCACCTCTAAGGGATACCAGCCAAAGAACGGGCTGTAAACCTCCATCCAGGCATGGCCCCGGTACTGGGGCACCGCCGCGGTATAGGCGCCGTCCGCATTTTTTACGAAATCTCCCGGAAGCACCACATAGCCGCTGGCATAGCGGGCCGGTATAGAAATACTCTGCCAGATCAATGTCTGGGCGGAGGCAAAATGCATACAGTAGCCCTTTTTCTGCCGGAACAGGAAATCCTCCACCACATCCGATCCCTCCGGAACCGGCTCTAAGTCAAAGCTGTAGCTGCATTCCCCCAGAGCGTCAAAAGCCCGGCCCGGATCTTCCTCAAAAAGACGGTGTACCGGCGTATCCATCCGGCGGCTCTGCTCCGACAGAAAATCGTTGTATACCTCTCCCGGATAGGCCGTATCCTCCACCCTCTCCTCCGGCGCGGCCCCGCTTCCTGCCGACAGAACGCTGTAGGGATAGCAATAAGGCTCCAGTTGCCCGACCCCCAGGAGATACCCGTAGATTTCATACCGGCCCGAGGCGGTACGGATTCCCGCATCCCCAACAGCCTCTGCGTCCGCGGGAAGCGCACAGAAGTAGGGCCACAGAGTGGTGTTGCCGGTCCGTTCCTTAATGTTCATGACAATCCGCTGGGGCTTTAATTCCCCCTTCTGAATACGGCGGTAGGACCTGGTCAGCTCCAGGGCAGCGGTTTCCTCCAGAAGCTGCCGCTCCCCCTCCTCATCCGTAACAAAGCCCTGTTCTTTCAGGAAGGACGCGTAGGTTTCCCCCTCCTCCGCCTGCCAGATCCCGTCCTTATAGCGGGCGCTTGTGAAATTTTTCACATAGACCGGTTCCTCCGGAAGCTCCTCCACCGTAAGTTCAAAAACAACCGCGTCCCCCTGGCGGGGAGCCTCTGTAGACAGCACCGCCTGGTCCGCAGTTTCCCCAAAGCGCCACCGGATCCGCTCTAAGAACTGTCCGCCCCTGGTCAGTGCCAGAAGCTCGTCCTCCAGCTCGATCTGCCGCTTCAGATAGCGGTCATGGTTCTTAAGCAGACTTTGGGACAGCGGCTGGTAAGCCGCCGCCACAATCCACAGCACAAAAAACAGCCCCACCAGCGTCAGAACAGAGGTCTTAAACACCACCGGATCCGTGCGTTTACCGGGAATGGCATGGCAGATTCCAAGTCCCACCACCAGGCAGATCACCGCCCACACACCCGGAGCGTTGCCCACGGCAAGGCCGCTGGCAAAGGCGGCCGCCACCGGCACATAGGCCAGCAGGCGCAGCTTTTTCACGGCAAGCCCCAGGCCCATGAGAAGCCCCAGGGCCAGCGCCGCCAGCACCAGCGCCGGACGGCTGTCATAAGCCAGACGCTCCCAGTTCCGCTCTCCTGCGGGAAGGCCCAGATGATGGTACTCATTGATCAAGGGCGCCGCCGCATCCAGAATATGCTGCCACTCCTTTGCGATCTCCTCCCCATACTGCCGGACCAGGTAAAAAGCCCCGATCCCTCCGGCGGCATTTCCGATGAGGGCGGTGATCCAGTGGGAATCCATCAGCGTCACAAAGACGGCCGCCGCCGTGCAGATCAAGAGCAGATCCGCAAGCTGCCACCAGTCCATCAGAAGCCCGTCCCGGACTGACAGAAAGCTTCCAAGCAGCAAAAAAACAAGCCCGGACAGGCGCAGTAAAATATTCCAAATCTTCATAGCGTAAGCTCCATCTTATTCAGCGTATCCTCCCAGGCTTCCTCCGAAAGGCCCACAAACTCCTGTAGGCACTGCTGTCCCTGCCACAGGGACAAGGGCTCCTTTACCCAGAGGGAAGCTGCGGGCAACGCCTCCGCCTCCTCCAGGAGAAACAGCTCTCCCTCCAGAAGGCGCGCCATTGCCAGATCCAGCTCCTTTTCCACGGTGAGGGACAGAAGGCAGACCTCTCCCCTCTGCCCAAACAGCACCGCTCCGCTGCCAAGCTGCCGGTACATGGAAACCAGAAGGCTGTATACAAGCTCCGCCTTCCGGCGGTCCATGCCCGAAATCTCCAGCCCCAGCAGCCAGCCGCCCTGCCCCGTCCGTTGCTGCTCCCACACCAGAAGCTCGTCCCGCTTGGCCGAAAGCTTCCAGTGGATCTCCTTCAGGGAATCCCCCGGCCGGTAGGCCCGAAGATCCCCGCGCTCCGCCCGGTCGTACGCCCAGGAGGGCTTTAAGGAAGCTTCCTCCTGGGAAAGGACAGGCACGCTCCTCTCCTTTTCGTTCACCGCCAGGGGGATACACCTTGGCAACACCACACAGACCGCCTCCCCGCCATATGGATGGGGAAGCACAGACAGCCGGATATAATCGTAGACGCGAAGCCTTTTCAGGGAAAAATGCCAGACCCCAGACTCCAGGGCCGGCAGCGGAATCTCCCAGACCGGATTCACGCCCCGGTCCACGCTGCGCTGCTCCCGCAAGCGAAGCTTCTCTCCTGTGGTCCGGTTCCTCCCCCGAATCCGGAAACGGACCTGCCCCAAAGGCAGAAGGCCCCGCTTGGAAAAACAAAGCTTCAAGGCCGCACCTTCCCCGCTGTCCACAAGGCAGAAGGTCTCCCCAAAGCTGACCCGCAGCAGGAAATCGCCCACCAGCAGCAGGAGAAACAGAAACAGGGGCAGCAAAAGCTCCACCCCCGCAAGAAACACAATCGCCGGACTGTTATATAGCACCGCCAGATATAAGGTTGCGAACACCAGTATCACATAACCCACCTGCTTCATGGCTGCTTTCCCTTTCCGCCAAAAACCGAAGGACGCTTCACCTCCCGCAAAATCTGCCCCACCACATCCTCCGGCCGGTTTCTGGCGCCGATGCGGCTTTTGGGCACCCGGCGGTGTCCCATCACGTCAACGCCGATATCCGCCACATCCTGGGGCGCCACGAACTCCCGCTGCCGTAAGAAAGCCAGGGCCTTTGCCATGGCGATCAGGCAGAGGGTTCCCCGGGGGCTTAACCCCAGCGCAAGGGCCTCATGGTTCCTGGTCCGCTGGGCCAGCCGGACGGCATAATCATACACCTCATCCTTCACATAGACGGCTTCTGCCGCCGCCTTTAAGGTTAAAAGCTCCGCCGCCGTGATCTGGGGCTGCACCGCCTGTTCCTTATGCTCGCCCCTAAGGATGGCAAGCTCCTCCGCCGGAGCCGGGTAGCCCATGGTCATGCAGATCATAAAGCGGTCTAGCTGGGATTCCGGCATCAACTGGGTTCCGGCGCTTCCAAAGGGGTTCTGGGTGGCAATCACCACGAAGGGCTCCGGCACCGGACGGGATACGCCGTCCACCGTCACCTGGCCCTCCTCCATGACCTCCAGAAGGGCCGACTGGGTCTTAGGGGAGGTCCGATTCAGCTCGTCCGCCAGAAAAATGTTGCACATAATGCTGCCGGGCTGGTATTCCAGCCGGTCCGATTCCTTTTTGTACACGGAAAAGCCCACGATATCCGCCGGCATCACGTCCGGGGTAAACTGCACCCGGCCGGACTGCAAGGACATGGCGCGGGCCAGAGCCACCGCCAGGGTGGTCTTTCCCACGCCGGGAATGTCGTTTAACAGGATATGGCCGCCCGCCAGGATGGCCGCTACGCACTTTGCAATGCATTCGTCCTTACCCAGCACCGCCTTTTTTATTTCCGTTATGACCGCCAGGGCCTTTTCATATTCCTTCATTCCGCTATCCTCTCTGCATGCGCTTGATTACCTTTAATCGGGTGAATTCCTCCCGCTCCTTCTCCTCCAAGGCGTTCTGGATCTCTTTGGTGAGATGCTCGAACCGGGGAATCGTGATATTCTGCAGGGCGTTGGCCCGCTTCTGGGTTTTCTTGATATTATAGGCCAGCCGGTAGGCGGAATTCTCGATCTGCGCAAGCCGAATGGTCAGCTCCTTCACCCGCTCAAAGCTCTCCCTGGCCTCGTCCAAGGACATCTTCGTCCCGTAAAAATCATAGGAAACCTGCTGCTTCTCCCTCTGGTATTCCACATGGGGAATCTCCGTCCCCATCACGCTGCGCCGCTTGATGACAATGGATTCCTCCTGGGGGATCGTGCGGCTGATGGCCTCCACCTCCCGGATGCCCATCTGGATGTTGGCCTTCTCCAACGCCCGGTAGGCCGCCGTGAAGGTGCTGTCGATCTCCTTCTGGATATCGGTGGCCGCCGTGATTAAATCCATCAGCTCCCGGATCAGGATATTGCGCTTTTTGTCCATCAGGTCAAAGCCCTGCCGGGACAGAGCCAGTGAATTCCTGGCAAGTATCAGATTTCCCTTGGTGGGAAAGGTATTGGGATCCATGGTCGTTCCTCACTTTCTTACATACATCCTCAGGGCTTCGGATCGTAATATTTTTCCAGGATCCTGGTATCGATCCGGTCAAGCTCCTCCCTGGGCAGAATGTGGAGCAGCCGCCAGCCGATGTCCAGGGTCTCCTCCATGGTACGGTTTTCCGTGGCCCCCTGGGACACAAACTCCTGTTCGAAGGCTGTCCCGAACTGGAGATACTTCTTATCCACCTCCGAGAGCTCATCCTCGCCGATGACGCTGGCCAAGTCCCTGGCCTCCCCCACCCGGGCATAGGAGGAAAAAAGCTGGTTGGACACGTCCTGGTGGTCCTCCCTGGTAAATTCCGCCCCGATGCCGTCCTTCATCAGACGGGACAGGGACGGCAGCACGTTGATGGGGGGATAGATGTTTTTCTGATGCAGGGAACGCTCCAGCACGATCTGCCCCTCGGTGATATACCCGGTCAGGTCGGGGATCGGGTGGGTGATATCGTCGCCCGGCATGGTTAAAATGGGAATCTGGGTTACGGAACCCTTGGCTCCCTTAAGGATTCCCGCCCGCTCGTACAGGGTGGCAAGCTCGCTGTAAAGGTAGCCCGGATACCCCTTCCGGCTGGGGATCTCGCCTTTTAAGGAGGAGACCTCCCGCATGGCCTCCGCAAAGGAGGTCATATCCGTCAGGATCACCAGAATATGCATATCCTTCTCAAAGGCCAGGTACTCCGCCGCCGTCAGGGCCACCTTGGGGGTGATTAAACGCTCCACCACCGGGTCGTTGGAAAGATTTAAAAACATCACCACATGGGAGCTGACGCCGCTTTCCTCAAAGGTCCGGCGGAAAAATTCCGCCACATCGTATTTTACGCCCATGGCGGCAAACACAATGGCAAAATCCTCCGCGGAGCCTTCCCCTAAGGAGGCCTGCTCCACAATCTGGGCCGCAAGCTGGTCATGAGGCAGCCCGTTGCCGGAAAAAATCGGCAGCTTCTGGCCCCGGATTAAGGTGGTCAGCCCGTCGATGGCGGAGATTCCGGTGCGGATATAATTCCTGGGATATTCCCGCACACAGGGATTCATGGGGAGGCCGTTGACATCCCGCACACATTCGGCGGTCACCTTGCCCAGGCCGTCGATGGGCTCTCCTAAGCCGTTGAAGATACGCCCCAGGATGTCCACCGAAAGACCGATCTCCATGGGATGGCCCGTCAGCCGGGTATGGGTATTGCTCAAGGACATCTCGTCGGTGCTCTCAAATACCTGGATCACCGCCTTATCCTCATTGATCTCCACAATACGGCCCAGCTTTTTCTTTTTTCCCGCAACCGAAAGCTCCACTATTTCTTCAAAGGATCCGCCCTTGACCCCTTCCACCGCGATCAGAGGGCCGTTGATCTCGCTTAATCCCAAATATTCTATTGACATACGCTCCTCCTTATGCATTGGTCTCCATGATCCGCTGGTAAAACGCGTCGATCATCCTGTGGTAATCCTGGAACTTCGAAAGCTCCTGGTTGGCCACATCGTATTTGATGGCGATCACCTTCTCGAAAATGCGGTCCTCCCGCAGCAGGGCCATGGGCATATTCAGCTCGATTAAGGCCTTGCATTTCTCATAGAGGTAGAGGATCGTCTCCATCATCCGCAGTTGCTTTTCCATGGGCACATAGGTATCCTCCGCATGGAAGGCGTTCTGCTGCAGGAAGCCCAGACGGATGACCCTGGCGATCTCCAAGACCAGCTTCTGGTCGTCCGGCAGCACGTCGCTTCCGATCAGCTTCACAATCTCGTTGAGCCGGCTCTCGGTGGTGAGAATATTTAAGATCTGGTTGCGGCAGTAGACGAAGTTCTGGCCCACATTGGCGCTGTACCAGGGCGCTAAGTCATTTAAGTACTCCGTGTAGCTGGTCAGCCAGTTGATGGCCGGATAATGGCGCGCATAGGCCAGCGATTTGTCCAGAGCCAGGAAGCAGCGCACAAACCGTTTGGTATTCTGGGTCACCGGCTCGGAGAAATCCCCGCCCTGGGGCGATACGGCGCCGATAATCGTCACGCTGCCGTCGGTTCCGTTTAAGTTTTCCACGTAACCTGCCCGCTCGTAAAAGGCCGACAGCCGGGAGGCTAAGTAGGCCGGAAAGCCCTCCTCCGCCGGCATCTCCTCCAGACGGCCGGAAAGCTCCCGCAAGGCTTCCGCCCACCGGGAGGTGGAATCCGCCATAATCGCCACATGATAGCCCATATCCCGGTAATACTCTGCCAGGGTCAGCCCCGTATAAATGCTGGCCTCGCGGGCCGCCACCGGCATATTGGAGGTGTTGGCAATAAGGGTGGTGCGGTCCATTAAGAGATTTCCGCTTTTGGGGTCCACAAGCTGGGAAAATTCCTCCAGCACATTGGTCATCTCATTGCCCCGCTCCCCGCAGCCGATGTAGATTATAATATCCGCATCGGACCATTTGGCAAGCTGGTGCTGGGTCATGGTCTTGCCGGTGCCGAATCCGCCGGGAATGGCCGCCGTTCCCCCTTTTGCAATGGGAAAAAGGGTGTCTAAGATCCGCTGTCCCGTCACCAGGGGGCGGTCCGCCGGAAACCGGCGGTTTACCGGCCTGGGGATACGGATCGGCCACTGCTGGGTCATGGTCAGGGGAAGCTCCTTCC
Organism: uncultured Lachnospiraceae bacterium; assembly: GCA_949738465.1. Classification (GTDB taxonomy): domain Bacteria; phylum Bacillota; class Clostridia; order Lachnospirales; family Lachnospiraceae; genus 14-2. The sequence goes on along the minus strand of CATJBQ010000076.1, from coordinate 18,248 downwards.
CGTCTTCTGTCTCCAGCACCGCCAGGGTCTCCTGGATGGTGTAGCTTCCGTCCGCCGCCACGGCTTTTACCAGACCGGATACCTCCGGGGGAACCATGACCTTGTGGGTGATGGCAGGCGTCTCCGGCACCTCGGCAATCACGGCGCCCGGATAAACACGCTCCCCCTCCTTCACCAAAAGCCGGGTTTCCCATTTTTTCCGGGTATCCAGGGCCTCCACGCTGACGCCCCGGGGGATAAACGGGCCGCCAAGCTCTGCAATCTGCTGCAGAGGCCGTTCAATCCCGTCAAAAATATTGGTTAAAATCCCGGGCGCTAACGTGACGGAAATGGCCTTTCCCGTCCCCTCCACGGTCTCGCCGGGCTTTAAGCCCGTGGTCTCCTCAAACACCTGGATGGTGGTCTGCTTCTTATTCAGGCCGATAACCTCCCCCACCAGGCGGTTCCTGCCCACATGGACCATCTCGGCCATCTGAAAGCCCATATCCCCCAGAATCGTGACGATGGGCCCGTTAATTCCATATATTTTTCCTGATACGTGCATGTCTTCCTCCCGCTTAAAAAGTGTAGGCGTCCTGCGCCTGCTTCAGCTTCGTCTCAAAGGACTCGTCGATCAGCACATTCCTCCCCCGGATCACAGCCCGGATGCCGCCGCCAAAATCCGCCTCATCCACACATAAGCTGCAGCCGGTCCGCTCCTCCAGCGCCTGCTTTTTGTCCGCATCCTGGCGGGACAGGTAGATCTCCGCCTCCGACTCCCCGGCAAAGCACCTGGCCTGCATGATCTTGACCTCCAGGTAATGGTCATATTCCGCCGACCGGCAGAATTCCAGAAGCTTTTTTCCCACCACTGCAAACAGCGCTTCCTTCTTGGCCTGCTGGTGCAGGCTGAGCTGGCGCTTCTGCTCCGTCTGGGCCTCGGAGAGCCGCCGGTTCTGCTCCCGCTTCAGCTTCTCCACCTCAATCTGGTACCGGGTTTCGATCTCCTTCTGCTTATTTTTCTTATATTCTTCGAACAAATGTTCCATTGTGGCCGTATGCTCCCGCAGGATCTGGGCGCTCTGCTGGTTGGCAACCTCAATGGCTGATTTATAAAAAATATTCAGCTTCTCTCTGTTCTCCATGACAATTCCTTTCTGTCTCCTGCTACAGCTTTAATCCAATGGCTTCGCTGACGTAATCCGTAATAAAATTCTCCTTACGCCCGATGCCGTGCCGGTCCGGAATCTCCACCAGAAGGGGCAGCCGCCGGTTCTCCTTGATCTCCGTAAAAATGTCGGCATACTTCTGTCCCAGAAGCTCCGTCACAAGGACAATACCGATGGTGGAATCCGCAAGCGCCGTCTCTACAGCCTTTGCCACCTCCTCCCGGGTATGGGCGATGACGCCCTCCACCCCGGCCAGGCGCATTCCGGTATAGGTATCGCGGTTGTCGCTGATCAAAAACATTCTCATGAGCCGCCTCCTAGCCCAGGATGGAGAAGGAAATCAGAAGTCCGTAAAGGGCGATGGACTCCGCCAGGGCCACGAAGATCAACGCCTTACCCATAATACTGGAATCTTCGCTCAACGCTCCAAGGGCCGCGCTGGCCGCGCTGGCCACCGCGATTCCGGCGCCGATACAGGACAGTCCCGTGGAAAGCGCTGCCGCCAGGTATCTCCAGCCCTCCACAGCCACAGCGGCCGTCTCGCCGGAGGCCGCCTGCACCTTGCCGGAGAACAGCAGGATATCCGCCACCACCAGGGTGCCGAAAAAGAAAAACAGGTTGCAGGCCAGGGCCGCCTTAAAGCCGCCCTCCTTTTTCTTCCCCAGAAGAAAGGCTCCTATGGGAAAAAGAATACTGCAAATCAAAACTGCCACTAAAAGAATTTTTGTAATCATGATAATCTCCTCCTGATCTTTCTATTTTTCTCTCTAATAGGATCACACAGTCGTCTTTATTTTTCCCGGCTGCGGAAGTTCACAAAGGGCTTCCCGCTTCCGCGGTAGAACCGGCTGAACATCTCATAGTATTCCAGACGCAGCACCTGGATCCCCACCACCAGGCCCTCTAAGGCCATAACCACGATGTTGCCAAGTACCACGATGATCCAGTTGGGCGAACCGGACTCAAAGCCCGACAGCGTCAGCACCACGCCCATCATGCCGGCATGGCTTAAGGCAAAGGCCCCCACCCGGACAAAGGAAATGGTGTTGGTGGCGTAGCTTAAAACCACGTCGAAGCATTCCACCAGCGCCTCCACAAAGAACATCGCCTTGCTGCCGGAGGGGAAGATCTCCTTCTTCCGCTCCACCAGATGGCTTAAGGGCTCCTTCAGCAGAATGGCAATCAGCGGAATGCCCACCGCCGCACCGATCACGGAAACCGCCGGCAGGGGATGTCCGGTGGCGAAAAGCGCCACGCACAGCGCCACAAAGCCGTAGCAGATAAGGCCCGCGATACCGCTCTGGTCAAAGAGCAGCCGGCCACGCTCGCCGCTCCTGATGGCATTGACGATATTTAACACCATGGCGATGAGGATTAAGATCCCGCCGAAGGCAATGGCCATCATCAACGTGGGCATAATGTGTTCCATGGGCTTCATCCAGATGGTGGGCAGCACTTCCTCGAAGCCGAAAAAGCTTCCGTACAGAAAGCCAAAGACAGTGGACCAGATCCCGGCGATAGACACAATCCCCGCCAGGCGAATCCCCTTTATCCGGTAAAGGAGAAATCCGCCCACCACCAGGCACAGCCCCTGGCCCACGTCCCCGAACATGATGCCGAACATCAGTGTGTAGGTCAGCGCCACAAAGAAGGTGGGATCCATCTCGTTGTAGGCCGGCAGCCCGTACATCTCCACGAACATCTCAAAGGGCTTTAAGAGCCTGGGATTTTTCAGCTTTGAGGGCGGGCTGGTGGTCAGGTTCCCATCCATCCCCTCCTCGATGCAGTAGACATTCTCATCCTCCGCAATCTCCTTCTGGAAGGCCTTCGCGTCCTCCCTGGCCATCCAGCCGTACAGGATAAAATATTCTCCCTTGTCCTTGGGCCGGGTGCAGGCGGCTAATTTGCGAATGTCAAAATTTTCACAATAATCCTTCAGGGACTGGCAGGCCGACAACAGCTCCTGGCGTTTTTCCTTCAGGGTATCCCGCATCTGCTCCGTAAGCGCAAGAATCTTCTTCTCATTAGCCTGGAGCTTTCCCAGCGCCTCCTGGTAAGCGTCCTCCGGCGTCCCCTCAAAGGAATCCGGCATATAGAGCTGCTCAAAATGGAAGGAGGTGTACACCGCGTCCACCTTCACCGCGTGGACCTTTGGAACAAAATACACGCCCCACACGTACTGCTCGTCGCTGGCGCACTCGTAGAACATCGTATAAGCCGCCTCCTGGATATAGGCGTTCAGCTTATGGTAATAGGCCAGCGGAATCCGCCCCAGACGGAACTTGATAAAATGAAAATCCAGCATCTTGTGGAATTCAAAGTCAAGATTCCGGAAAGCGGCAATCTGCTCCATAAAATTTTTGATTTCCTGCTGATCCTTCTGCAATGCTTCCTGCTGGTCGTGCAGCTTTAACGTATGCCCGTAGGCCTCCTCCACGATCTCCTGGGCATCCTGGGGCAAAAGATCGTAAAGCTCCTCCCCCGGGACGGGATCTAAGTTGGGCATAAGCTCCTGGCTCTTCTGGTACGCGTCCCGATACATATTGGGCTCCACAAAGGCCCGGACGCCGCTGATATTCCCCAGGCTGGTCAATGCATTTTCAAAATGGATCTCATACTTGTTCAGGTACTGCTTCATTACCCGGTCGATGTCATGCTTGGGCCCGGTAATATGCAGCAATTTCATCTTCTCAACCACACAAATACCTCCATCTGCTATGTAAAACTATATTTTTCCCGACAACCTGCTATCAGAAACTCAGGTTTCCAATAAAATATAGGTCCGGATATCCTTAGGCGGGATCTGGTAACGGATCCCCTCAATCACCGAAGTAATCTGCTCCGTCTCCTGCTCCCGGTCATAGAGATAGCCGAGGACCGGCGCCATGGACATGGGGTACTTCCGCTCCAGCATCTGATAGGTTTTTGTCATCACCTGCTGGTAGGAAATCTCATCCTCCATCTTAAGGTAGGCGTCCTTTCCTTTAAAATACACGGTATTTTCCAGAATCCGGTTCATCTCCTCCGGGGAGGACGCCTGTATGAGCGCCGTCAGCTCCCGGTCCTTTAACCGGAAGCTCACCGGAATCAGCCGGGCGCGGATCATTGGCTCCCGCTGGGCAAAAAAACGCTTCAGGCGGTACACCCACATGATATTGAGCCAGTCGATCCGGGTTCCGAATACGGTATGCAGAATCTCCTTCCTGGTGGAGGGCTTCCATTTCCGGATCTGCTTATCCACATGTATATAATAGAAAAGATCCAGCCGCGAAGCGTATACAGCATACCCGTCCTCCCCGGCCTCCTCTCCGTCAAGGGCCCGGGCATAGGGCGTTCCCTCCAGGCAGGAACGCAATTCGGGAAGGCTTGCGGCCGACGACGCCCCGTCAACGGGAAAACAGGCGTGCCGCCGGAAAAATGCGCCCCGCTCCGCCAAAGGAACCGGCTCCTCCTGGTACAAGCGCATCAGGCATTCCTTCAGAAAATTCGTCTCATAGCGTTGGAACACCGGTTCCAGCGCCTCCCGCTGGCTGGCGTTGGAAAAACGGTAAAGCTTCTCATAATCTCTCCAGAGCACCTGCCGGATCATCGCCTCCGCCTGGCCCCGGTGCCACTCTCCCAGGTCGCTGTGGTAGATGGCCCCATAGCCTTCGGTGTTCCGAAGGAAGGAAACCGCCTCATGGACGGTGGCAAGCTCCGTCAGGCTCCTAAGCTGCTCCTGGCTTAACAGATTCTTCCGCATCGCCCTGGTCTTGGTGATCAGTCCGCTATAGTAAATCACACTGCCCGCCATGGCCTACACCTCTGTCATCTTTTTCGTAATCTGCTCCGCAAGCTCCGTAAGATGCTGGTCGTACCGCTCGTCCAGCTTCCGCCGCTGCTTTTGGAAGACTTCCGTCACCGCCGCAATCTCCCGATCCGTCTGTGCCGTAAGCTCCTGGCTCTTCTTTTCGATCCTGCGCTCCAAATCATGGATCTGCTCCCGTTCGAAGGCCTGCTCCTCCAGCTTCTGCTGGCCCTCTAAGTTATCCCGGGCCCGCTTGGCATTGTTCAGAATATTTCCGGCTGTCTCCTCGATCTCATATAATTTTGAAATAACCTCGTTCATACGACTCTCCTTGTGTTCTCCAAAAATCATCCTGTTCCATCATAGCACTCTTTGAAAAAATAGTCAAAATTTTTTCGAAATCTCATTCACCACTTTTCCCCCGGCAACATATAGTAAACTGTAATCAAAATCTTTGGAGGTTTTTTATGAGTGATTTAGCTGCAACAAACTGTGGATGTGGATGTGAAAGCAACAACAACGGATGTTCTTCCATGATTTGGATCATCCTGCTTCTGTGCTGCTGTGGCGGCGGCAACGGTGGTTTCTTCAACAACAACGGCGGCTGCGGCGGTGGCTGCGACTGCATCTGGATCATCCTCTTACTGCTGTGCTGCGGCGGCGGCAACGGCTTTGGCGGTGGATGCTTCTAATTCCATCCAAAAAGGGGGCTGCTCTCATGCAGCCCCCTTTCTTATACAAAGCGCACCACCGGGGCTTCGTTTACACAAAGCCCCCGCCGCCCTTAAAGTCCCCGCCCTTCGGCCGGCGTTTTACCTCCTGCTCCCCGGCATTCTGCTCCCGCCCCTGGCCCGGGAAACGCGGATTTTTCCGTGTCTGCCGCTCCATGCATTCCTCGTCGATTTCGTACACACTGTTGCCATCTATGATTAATTTTCCCATTTTCTGAAAGGTTCTCCTTCTTCCTTCGTATCTAATATATGCAGAAATCCACTTTCAGTACTATTTTGCTTCCCTTCCACATAAATTTAAGAAACGTAAAAAATCGGAGGCTGCCCATGGAACAGGAACGAAACCCGGAACCGCAGCAGGAAAATAACAACCGCATCGACGATCTGATCTTAGACCGCCAGCTTTTGATGCTGAAGGCTGCCATTCCCTACATCAACGGCTCCAGCCAGAAAACCATTGCCTTCCTGGAAAAATTTATGGAGCTTCAGCGGACCGTCTCACTTTTTAACAATCCCGAGACCTCCATGCAGATCTGCTCGCTGCCGGAAAATGAGGAACCGCTGCCGCTGCAGATGTTAGAGGCCATCCGCGGCTACTGTACCCCCCAGGAACAGGAAACCATTGACATGCTGCAGAATTACGTGCAGATGTTTTCCGCCTACGAAACCCTGTTCACTTAAAAAAATAAAAAGCGAAAAGGAGATTCTATGGATCCATCAATGCTGTTAAACAATGCACAATTAAAAAATATTTCCCCGGAAAAACTGCAGTTTTTGCTGGAAATGACCAAAAAAGGCTCCGGCAGCAGCCCACAGGATATGATGGCCGCCCTGATGGCGGCTTCCTCGGCGGCCCAGAAATCCGGCGTAGGCTTCGACTCGGATGAGCGGGAGCTGATTATTGAGGTCCTGAAGCAGAATATGTCCAGGGAAGACCAGAAAAAAGCCGATCTGATCCTGAACATGTTCAGGAAAAACCGGCCCCGGCAGTAAAATGTGCCCGGCAGAAGTTTGCCGCATAGCCGGACAGGAGGCCTGTCGTTCACTGACATGCCTCCTGTCCGGTTTTTACTTTTATCTCTGCCGGGGCATCTCCCAGGCATCGTGGTCGGTATGTAAAAGCTCATGGGCCCGGTGGGACAGGGGCTTCTCCAGATAATCCTCATAGATCCGGATAATGGACGGGTTCTCGTGGGAGAACCTGAGGCTGGCTTCCTGATCCAGGCAGTAAAGCTTCTCTCCACGTACCTCGCCAAGCTCCACGCCGTCGCAGATGGGCTGTCCGCCTCCGCCGGCACAGCCGCCGGGACAGGCCATGATCTCCACGAAATCATACTCTGCCTGGCCGCTCCTTATGGCCTCCACAAGCTTCCTGGCATTGCCCAGGCCGCTGGCGATGGCCGCCCTTACGGGAATTCCTTTGATCTCCACCGTAACCTCGCGGATCCCGTCCCTGCCCCGGACTGCCGCAAAGGAGTCGGGATCGGGATTCTCCCCGGTCACGAAGTTGTAGGCGGAACGCAGCGCCGCCTCCATGACGCCGCCGGTAACGCCAAAGATCACGGCCGCTCCGGTTCCGACGCCCAGGGGCGTATCGAATTCTTCCTCCCCTACGATCTTCGGTAGAATATGCTTTGCCCTGAGGAACCGGTCTACCTCACGGGTGGTCAGGACCACATCCACGTCCTGGCCGGCCCCGGCGTCGTTCATGACGGGCAGATCCGCCTCTGCCTTCTTAGCGGTACAGGGCATGATGGAGACGGAGAAAATCCGCTCCGGCTCTACGCCCAGAAGATCGGCATAATAGCTCTTTGCCACGGCGCCGAACATCTGCTGGGGCGATTTTGCGGTGGAAAGCTGGGGCGTCATGTCCGGGTACTGGGATTTTAAGAACCGCACCCAGCCGGGACAGCAGGAGGTAAACATGGGCCATGCATAGTCCTCCTTATGGTTCAGCCGCTCCAGAAATTCGTTGGCCTCCTCCATGATGGTCAGGTCCGCCGAGAAATTGGTGTCGAAGATGTAATCCACACCGCTTCTCCTTAAAGACGCCACCAGACGCTTTACGGTGGCCTCGTCCCTGGTCATGCCAAAGCCTTCTCCCCAGGCGGCCCGGACGGCCGGCGCGATCTGGACAATCACGATCTTGTCCTCGTCGGCGATGGCGTCCACCAGTTTTTCCACGTCGTCCCGCTCTCTTAAGGCTCCCACCGGGCAGTGAGTGATACACTGGCCACAGAGGGCGCAGTCCGCCTCCTCAATGGTATGGCTTCCCGACACGTTGACGCTGGTGCGCTTTCCGGTGTTGACGATATCCCAGATATTTAGGCCCTGGATCTTATCGCAGACCTGGACACAGCGCATGCACTTGATACACTTGGAGGCATCCCGGATTAAGGGGAAATCCTGGTTCCAGTTGTTGGCTTCGTAGCTCTGGGCAAAGGGAAGCTCAAAGATGTCCAGGTCGTTGGCTACGGTCTGCAGCTCGCAGTTGCCGCTACGGACACAGGTTGCGCACCGGTAATCATGCTGGGAAAGAATCAGCTCCACATTGGTCCTTCTGGCGTTCATGGCCTTCTGGCTGTGGGTCAGTACCTCCATGCCCTCCTCCACCTGGGTGTTGCAGGCAGCCACTAAGGTATCCTTGCCCACCAGCTCCACCACGCAGACGCGGCAGGCGCCGATCTCGTTGATTCCCTTTAAAAAGCACAGCTTGGGGATCATGATCCCCACGGAAGCAGCCGCATCCAGAATGGTGGTTCCCTTTGGCGCCTGTACCTGGATCTTGTCGATTGTCAAATTTACCATTTTTCTTCTCTGCCTCCTCTCAGAATTCCACAGCCAAAGTGGTCGCAGCGCAGGCACCTTGCAGACTCCTGCAGAGCTTCCTCCCGACTCATATTGTTCTCTACCCCGTCCAGATCATTCTTCCGTTCGCATGCCTCGCGCTCCGTCAGATGGATCCTGCCGCTGGGCGTCTTGTCATTCAGCTTGGGCTGCGGGATCTCTACGTCGCAGGTGATCTCATGATGGAAGCCCAGATAGTTGTCGATATTGGCCGCAGCCGCTTTTCCTGCCGCAATGGCCTTGATTACCGTGGCCGGGCCGGACACGCAGTCGCCGCCGGCAAATACGCCGGGAATTTCCTTGATGGAGGTATCCTCCGCCGTCTGCAGGCAGTTCCACCTGGTGGGGATGCCGTATTCCTCGAAGGGGCCGCATACCACATCCTGGCCGATGGCCACCAGCACCACATCGCAGGCAATACGCTCCTTTGGCTTATCGGCTTTGAGGCTCTTGGGCCTTCCGGCATTGTCGTAGGTTCCGCTGATCTGGGGCTGTACCCAGAGTGCCGTCACGTTGCCGTCGTTATCCGCCTCCACCCGCATGGGCGCCTTCATGGTCAGAAGCTCCACACCCTCGGCGATGGCGCTCTCGATCTCCGCCTCTAAGGCCGTCATATCCTTCTGGCGCCGGCGGTAGACAATGCTCACCTTATCGGCATGGGCACGGATGGCCGTTCTGGCGCAGTCCATGGCCACGTTGCCGCCGCCGATAACCACCACGCGTTTCCCGGTGTAGTCGGGATAGTTGTCATATCCCACCTCCCGCAGCATGGCTACGGCAGACACCACGCCGTTGCTTTCGGCCCCCTCAATGCCGAAATGCTTCTCCGTATGGGCGCCAATGGCCACATAAACGGCGTCGTATTCCTTATGTAGCTGCTCCATGGTCACATCCCTTCCGATGTTGACGTTATACTTTACCTCCACACCGGTGGACAAAATGGCATTGATATCCTGATCCAGACGCTCTCTTGGGAAGCGGTAATTGGGGATGCCGTAGCGCAGCATACCGCCCAGCTTAGGCTTCTCCTCATAGACAACGGTCTGGTGTCCCATCAACTGCAGGAAATAGGCTGCGGTCAGTCCGCTGGGACCTCCGCCTACAATGGCCACACGCCTGCCGGTTGCATCGGCCCTTGCCGGAACGGGAACCGTATCCGCCGGGGCGTTGTCCACGGCAAACCGTTTCAGCCCCCGGATATTGACGGCGCTGTCGATCATATTCCTGCGGCACCTGGCCTCGCAGGGATGCTCGCAGATCAGCGCGCAGGCCGTGGGGAAGGGATTGTCCTTGCGGATCAGCTTCACCGCGTCCGCATATCTGCCTTCCCCCACCAGAGCCACATAGCCGGGGATGTCCACCTTGGCCGGGCACAGGGTAATGCAGGGAATGGGCTGTTCAAAGGATGCCGTACATTTCTTTTCCTGAATATGGGACAGATAATCCTCCCGGAAGCCTTCGATCCCCAGAAGCACCATCCGGGCCGCCTCAAAACCGATGGCGCAGTCCGCCGTCAATTGGATGTTCCTGGCAGTCTGCTCTAAGAGCTCTAAGGTCTTCATGGTTCCCCGGTTGTCTAAGATCTCCTCCATCAGAACTTCCACCTGCCCTAAGCCCACACGGCAGGGCACACATTTTCCACAGGTCTGGGCATGGCAGACCTTCAAAAAGGAAAGCTGCATATCCACCGGACAGACTCCCGGCGGGCTGGCAACAATCCGCTGCTCAAACTCCCGTATCAGGCGGTCTGATGTTTTACGGGCTTTGTCTGGCATAGTTACAGTTAACCTACTCATTTACTCATCCTCCTCGTTCGAGCGCTCATGTGCCCATTCTACCGGATTTTAGCAGGTGAAACAATACCAACCTGACTGTCACTGGGTTTCCTTTCGGTAACTGCTTTTTCCGGTTTCTTCCACGAATTGTGTATTTTTTTTCATACAATACCAAAAATTTTATGCAATCCCCCAAAAAAGTTTGTTATATATTTGTCACACTATGCACTTTCTCCAATACTCTCTCCTGTTTCTACATTTTTTTCTCTCTTTTGACATCACGAAAAAGAGAGATCCGGCTTATCTTATAAAATATGCCATAATCTCTCGGATAATCATCGTTTTCTATTGTTAATTTTTTGTCAATGTATGGGCCGATCAGATATCCAGCTTCATCTGCATCTCCTCCTCGGCCTGCTGCTTGAACTCCTCCAACTGGTCCTGGTTCAGCACCGGCAGCTCGTCCACCGACTGGACGCCGAAGCTTCTTAGGAATTCTTCGGTGGTCCCGAACAGCAGCGGCCTTCCCGGCGCATCCAGCCGTCCCAGCTCGCAGACTAAGTTGTATTCCACCAGCTTGTTCACCGCATGGTCGCAGGAAACGCCCCGGATCTTCTCAATCTCCACCTTGGTAATGGGCTGCTTGTAGGCAATGATCGACAGCGTCTCCAGCAGCACGTCCGTCAGCACATGGCGCTTGGGCTGTTTGGCAATGCGGATCAGATATTCGTAATACTCCGGCCGGGTACATAGCTGGTAGGAATCCTCCAGCTCCGTGATCTGGATCCCCCGCATCCCTTCCTCATACCGCTTCTGCATATCCCGTACCAGGCGGCGGATATCCTCCACCGTCACTTCCAAGGCGGCCGCCAGGCGGGAAGCCTCCACAGACTCTCCCATGGTAAACAAAATCGCCTCCAGAGCTGCCTCCAGTCTCTGCATTTCCAACATTTCCATTTCCATCTCCCTATCGTATCTTCCTTGTCACAGGCCCCGGCCTGCTTTTCCCATGGCCTGTCTACGCCGCAATCCGCGACTCTATCTTAATATCGTCAAATATGTATTCCTGGGAAATGGTGATCTTTCCCATCTTCATCAGCTCTAAGATTGACAAAAATATAACGATCACCTCCATCTTAGTGCTCTGGGCCTCCAGAAGAGCCCGGAAGCTGAAATGCGGATGGAGCCTTGCGTAATTCTCCACGTAATCCATCTTCTCCTCCAGGGAGACCTCCTCCTTCTCGATCCGCCCGAATTTGGAGCGGATGGGATCGATCCGGTCCACCTGCTTCTTCATGATGGATTTGAAAATCCGGTTCAGGCGCGCCAATGTAAGCCCGTCCACAAGCTGGGCAATGTCCACCGGCTCCTGGTATTCCAAAACCTCCCGGGGAACCGTAGGAAGCTTGTACATCACCCGCTGGGCGTCCACCTGCCGGTCCCGCAACTCGCAGGAGATACATTTGTACATCTTGTACTCCAGAAGCTTCTGCACCAGCTCTGCCCGGGGATCCTCCTCTTCCTCCTCCGTCTCGTCCGCCGGAAGAAGCATCCGGGACTTGATGTCCAATAAGGTGGCCGCCATCACCAGAAACTCGCTCATGATATTCAGGTCCTGCCGCCGCATCTCCCCGATGTACGCCATATACTGGTTGGTGATCTCCACAATGGGGATATCGTAGATATTCACTTTATTTTTTTCCAAAAGATGCAGCAGCAGGTCTAAGGGGCCCTCAAACACCTGCAGCTTCACATTCAGCTCTGTCAGTTCCATTGATCTGTTTCATTCCTTTTATCTTCTCATCGGCCGGCCGGCACTTCGATACCGGTTCACTCACAATCTTTTCTATTGTACCTGTTTATCCGTTGATTTTCAAGTATTTTTTGTCTGCTTCCAGACGCCTTCCATGCGCCAGGGTCAGGCAGACCAGCTCCGCCCGGTTAAAAATACGCACATGGAAGGTGTGGGTCCCAAGCCCCCGGCTGATAATCACCCGTTTTCCACGGATCTCATGCATTCCCTCCCCATACCTGGGAAACGGCCGAAGCTGGGGGGAGATCAGCCCGCCGATCCCGGGGATCCGCACCAGCCCGCCGTGATTGTGGCCGCAAAAGGTGATATCCGCCCCCCAGGCTGCATATTCCCCGCTGTAGGCCGGATTATGGGCCAGAAGCAGCGTAAGGCCCCGGGAGGGCTTTCCCAGACAGTCCGCAAGAACCCCGGGCTCCAGGGATTTCATACGCCCTCTCTCATAGTAGGAAAGAGGAAGCTCCAGGCCCGAAAGCGATACCACGTCCTGCCCCAGTCTTACGTCTGCCGACTGATTCTGCAAAATAACAACCCCCAGCTTCTCCGCTGCCTGCCGGTATTCTTCAAAAAATCCCGACACGGCCGGCCGGCTGGCCGCCCGGCTCTCATGATTTCCAAGGCCATAATAAACCGGCGCAATCTTCTTAAGCGCCTTCAGCGTTTCCAATGCCCTGCCATAGGTCTGGGGGGATTTGGAAACAATCAGATCCCCTGCAATCAGGATCAATTCCGGCCGCTGCCTCCTCACCGCCGCAAGGAGCCGGCAATTTCCCTTCCCATAAGAAAAGCCATGAAGATCCGCCAGCACCACAATCCGGTGCTCCTCCTTTACCTTCCCGGTAACAGCTTCGTAGTTAGTCACTCCAAACCTCTTAAGCTCCCAGTTCTGCCACACACAATAGGAAAGTGCCGCCCCCACTCCGAAAATGCCTGCCCGTATCCATCCATTCATCCGCTATCCCTCACTTCCTGCTACTATTCTATCATATTTCTCCAGCTTCCCGCTTAGAATATAAAGAAACCCCAAGGAGGTTACCCATGCATCGTTTTTTCACCCTTATGCTTTCCGTCTGCGTGATGGCCACGTCCCTGACCCTCCCGCAGCTTCACACCGCACCGGCATCACCGGTTTTCTCAGAGGAGGACACCACCGGTCCCGGCGCTTCCGAGGATGGCGCACCCGCTCCTTCCGAAGCCGACGACGCCGCATCCGGCACTTCCGCCGGGGACAGCCTGTCCCTCTCCGCCCCTTCCGTCCTGTTGATGGAAGCATCCACCGGCACCGTAATCTACAAAAAAGCCGCCCATACACGCCGGCGGCCCGCCAGTATCACCAAGATCATGACACTGATCCTGATCTTCGACGCCCTGGCGGCCAATAAGATCTCATTGGAGGATGTTGTCACCGTCTCGGAGCACGCCGCCAGCATGGGCGGCTCCCAGGTCTATCTGGAGCCGGGAGAGACCCAGACCGTGGACACCATGATCAAATGCATCTCCATCGCCAGCGCCAACGACGCCTGCACCGCCATGGCGGAGGCCATCTGCGGCTCGGAGGAGGAATTCGTCAACCAGATGAACCAGCGGGCTAAGGGGCTCGGCATGGAAAATACGCATTTTGTGAACTGCTGCGGGCTGGACGTGGACGGCCACGAAACCACGGCCTACGACATTGCCCTCATGTCCCGGGAGCTGATTACAAAATATCCCCAGATCCACGACTACTGCACCATCTGGATGGATACCATCACCCATGTGACCCGCCGGGGCTCGGAGGAGTTCGGTCTGACGAACACCAACAAGCTGATCCGCCAGTACCAGTATGCCACCGGACTAAAAACCGGATCCACCGATCTGGCAAAATACTGTGTCTCCGCCACCGCCAAAAAGGACGACCTGGAGCTGATTGCCGTGGTCATGGCGGCGCCGGACTATAAGATCCGCTTCGCGGACGCCACCACCCTTTTAAACTACGGCTTCGGAAAATGCCAGTTCTACGAAGACGCAAACCAGGATGCCCTGCCCTCCCTGCCGGTGGAGGCCGGACGCGAAAAACAGGTGGCCATCGGCTATGCAGGGCCTTTTCGCTACTTAGATACCAAGGGTCAGGACCTTTCCTCCATCACCAAAGAGCTTGAACTTCCGGAAACCGTCGCCGCCCCCGTCAAGGAGGGGGATCCCGCCGGACGCGTTGTATACAAAATCAACAATACCGAAATCGGAAGTCTGGATATCCGCTACCTGCATTCCGTAGAAAAAGCCGGCTTCCAGGACTATTTTCTGGAGGCGTTAAAAGCCTGGCTGGTATAGGCCGGCCAGGCCTTTCGTCTGCAGCGGCGCAAATAAGCCGCCAGGGCGCCGGTGCAATCAGCCGCCCAGATCTGCAGCGGCGGCGTAATCGGACGCCCAAATCTACAGCGGCGGCGTAATCGGACGCCCGAGTCTACACCAGCGGCGCTATCAGCCGCAGGACGCTCAACACCACACGCTTGAACCAGGAAGTCTCCCTGCACATGTCAATGGTAATCTCCCTGGATATGGCAAAGGTGGACAACGAATCCTGCTTCACCTGATCCACCACGCTGGAATCATAGATCCAGACGCCGCATTCAAAATGAAGGTAGAGGCTGCGGTAATCCATGTTGATGCTGCCCACCGTGGCAATCCGGTCATCGCAGACAAAGGATTTGGCATGGATAAAGCCCGGCGTATACTGGTAGATGCGGATCCCGCACTCTAGGAGACGCTGGTAGTAGGACTGGCTCATCCAGAATACAATCCTTTTATCCGGAATATCCGGCGTGACAATCCGCACATCCACTCCTCGCTTGGCCGCGTTGCGCAGGTAAGTCAGCATCTCATTGTCCAGAATCAGGTAGGGTGTAAAAATGTAAACGTAATCCCTGGCATGTCCAATGATATTCATATAGACATTCTCCCCCACCTTCTCATTGTCCAGGGGGGAATCTCCGTAGGGCTGGATATATCCGTCTGCCGCAAAAGGCGCTTTCTGGTACACCGACGGACGATATTGGTCATAGTCTTCCGTGGTATGGCGGATATAATTCCACATTTCCAGAAACATCAGGGTAAAGCTCCAGACCGCCTCGCCCTCCAGCCGCAGGCCGGTATCCTTCCAGTAGCCGAAGCGCTCCTCCTGGTTAATGTATTCATCCGCCAGGTTTAAGCCCCCGGTATACCCCACCTGGCCGTCCACCACGAAAATCTTGCGGTGGTCCCGGTTATTCATTATGATGGACATGGCGGGACGCAGGGGATTGAACACCTCGCACTGGATGCCCATCTGGCGCATCTTCAGGTAAAACTTGTGGGGCAGGGTGGTCACACAGCCAAAATCATCGTAGATCAGCCGTACATCCACCCCCTGGGCCACCTTCTGCTTCAGGATCTCCAGGATCGTCTCAAACATGACGCCGTTGTTGATGATAAAATATTCCAGGAAAATAAAATGCTCTGCCCGCCGCAGATCCTCAAGCATATCGGGAAACATCTTCTCCCCACAGGAATAATACCGCACGGCCGTATTGGTATATACCGGGAAATCCGACCAGTCGGCAATGTATTTGGACTGCCGGCCCACGCTCTTGGATCTTTGATAGATTTCATCCAGAAGCTCCTGGTTCCTGGGCAGATGGGGCGCCACCTCCCGGTGCATCCGCTCCAATTCCTCCCGGGTCTTCCTGGTAAGCTTGGAACGGCCAAACACAAAATAGATGGTCACCCCCACCACCGGAAACAATAAAATCACAAAGGTCCAGACAATCTTATAGGCCGGATTGCTCCACTGGTTGATGATGTACAGCGCCGTCACCGCACCCACCGCCTGGAACAGCACATTTAAAATAGAATATTCCAGACTGAACCGCAAAAGCATCCACAGCAGCCAGCCAAGCTGGATGGCCACCGCAAGGCCCACCACGACCACTCTTCCCAACAGTACCTTTTTCACGGTTTTTACCTTGACCGTCACATTCTCTTTCGGGCTCTGCATCACGCTTCCTCCTTTGCATTTATCTCTTTATAATATCACAACAGACGCGCAATGTCCACAGCCCCCCACCCTTGTTTTTGACTGGGAAGCTTTAAATCCACCGCCCGTTCGTAGAGCCTGAGTTTGACGTCCCGTGGACGGAAATAGGGATATTTACACAGAAGAAGGGCAATTGCGCCGCTGACCACCGGCGCTGCCATGGAGGTGCCGCTTTTTTTTGCATAGCCCGTTTTCCCCTCGGCGCAGCTCACGATATTGGTGCCGAGCGCCACCAGCTCCGGCTTGGTAATGCAGCAGTCCGTTGGCCCGCGCCCGGAATATTCTGGCTTTAAGCCCTGCCCCCGGATACTGTCGCCGTTGTCGTCATAACAGCCCACCGTAATAATTTTACGGCTGATCCCGGGAATGGTGACGCTGCCCTGCCGCGGTCCGTTGTTTCCTGCGGCAGCCACCACCACAATGTCGTTGTCCCAGGCCTCCTCCACAGCCCTAAGAAGCTGGCTGCGCTCCTCGCTTCTGGCCCCCAAAACCATTCCCACGGAAATATTGATAATGCGCAGGGAAAATTCCTCCTGGTGCTCCATCAGCCAGTGGATGGCGTCCACCACATTGTGGGTGTTGCCGTTCCCCTTCTGATCTAAGACCTTACAGCCGTAAAAATGGCAGGCCGGGGCAATGCCCGCGTAGCGGCCGCCGGAGAGATAACCGCTTCCGCCAATGATGCCTGCCACATGGGTGCCATGGCCGTTGTCATCATACTTTTCCCTGCGTCTTCCCACATAATCACGAAATCCCGCAATCCGGTACTGAAAATCCGGATGAGGAAAAATTCCGGTATCCATCACTGCAACCCCGACGCCTTCCCCGAAATATCCCCTCTGATATGCATAAGAAACATTGAGAATCCGTTTTACTCTATCCATTGTTTCCTTTTTTTATTATATCATATGCAGCCGGCCCCGAAAGGGTTTCCGGATCTCCCTGAAGCTGTGATGGAAAAAGGCTCCGCACATTGCTGCGCGAAGCCTCTCTGGCTCTTATTTATCCTTCGGAACATCCTTGATGCTGAAGCTGATGCGGCCCATCTTGTCCTTGCCAAGACAGATCACCGTCACCATATCGCCTAAGGTCAGCACATCCTCTACCCGGTTGATGCGTTCCCTGGCAATCTTGGAAATGTGGACCATTCCCTCCTTGCCCGGTGCAAACTCCAGGAAAGCGCCAAATTCCTTGATGCTGACTACCTTGCCGGTAAAGATCTGTCCGGCCTCAAAGTCTGTGGTGATGATCTCAATCAGCTCCACCGCCTTCTTCATCATGGCCTGGTCGGTTCCGCAGATGGATACGGCGCCCTCATCGGAAATATCGATCTTCACGCCGGTCTGGTCGATAATGGAGTTGATGGTCTTGCCGCGCTGGCCCACCACATCCCCGATCTTCTGGGGATCGATCTGGATCTGGATGATCTTGGGCGCATAGGGACCCACTTCCTTCCGGGGCTCAGCGATGGCCTTGGACATCACCTCATCCATAATGTACAGCCTTGCTTCTCTGGTTCTCGCAATAGCCTCCTCCACAATGGGCCTTGTCAGGCCGTGGATCTTGATATCCATCTGGATGGCCGTAATGCCCTCCCGGGTACCGGTTACCTTGAAGTCCATGTCTCCGAAGAAATCCTCCAGTCCCTGGATATCTGTCAGCACAATGTAATCATCATCGGTCTCCCCGGTTACCAGACCGCAGGAAATACCTGCAACCATCTTCTTGATGGGCACACCGGCCGCCATCAGCGCCATACAGGAGGCGCAGGTGGACGCCATGGAGGTGGAGCCGTTGGACTCGAAGGTCTCCGATACGGCACGGATGGCGTAGGGGAACTCCTCCTCGCTGGGCAGCACCGGGATCAATGCACGCTCTGCCAGGGCGCCATGGCCGATCTCCCGCCGTCCCGGTCCGCGGCTGGGCTTCGTCTCTCCCACGGAATAGCTGGGGAAATTATAGTGATGCATATACCGCTTGTTGACTTCATTCTCATCCAGGCCGTCGATGCGCTGCACCTCGGACAGGGGCGCTAAGGTCACCACATCGCAGATCTGGGTCTGCCCGCGGGTAAACATGGCGGAGCCATGCACCCGGGG
>CATJBQ010000075.1 GCA_949738465.1 uncultured Lachnospiraceae bacterium | reverse complement strand
TGTCGCTATAGCTCAGCTGGATAGAGCGACCGCCTCCTAAGCGGTAGGCCGGAGGTTCAAATCCTCTTAGCGACGTCGCAAGAAATACCGGGAATTCTGGGGCTCCAGAATTCCCGGTACTTTTTATTTATTTAGATTTACTTTTTCAGGCTCTGCGCCGGATTTTGCTGCCAGGTTCAGAAAAATTTATATGGCGGCAGCAGGCTCTTGTTGCCGGATTTCGCGGTAATGATACACGCGCGGTACGCGTTTTGTGATATCGCAGAGGAATTCATAGCGGTATCTGCCGGAAAGTTTTTCCAGTTCATCCATGGTGATACACTCATCCATATCGGTTCCGATGAAGGTGACAAGATCTCCTTCCCGGGCTTCGGGGATATCAGACACATCCACCATCATCTGGTCCATGCAGACTCTTCCCACAATGGGAGCTTTTTTTCCACGGATTAGCACATGACCTTTGTTGGACAGATGGCGGCAATAGCCGTCGCCGTAACCGACCGGGATGGTTGCCAGGGTTTTTTCGCAAGGGGAAACCCAGGTGCCTCCATAGCTGACAGAAGTTCCCTGTTCCACTTTTTTGATATAAGCGACGTGGCTTTTCATGGAAAGGATGGGTTTTAGTTTCAGCTGCTTTTGGTCTACCTCATCAGAAGGATACAATCCGTAATTTACAATCCCGGAACGGACACAGTCCATATTTGCTTCCGGGAGGTCAATGATGCCGGCGCTGTTGGAGCAGTGGCGGAGGGAAAAGACAATCCCGGAATCCTCACAGGATTTTACGAAAGCCTGGAACCGATGCAGCTGCTGATGTGTGAATGATTTGTCGTATTCGTCCGCACGGGCAAAATGGGTGAAAATTCCTTCTGTTTCCAGGCAGGGAAGCGCAGCGATATTCTGCAGTAAGGGGATGGACTCCTCGCAGTCTTTTACTCCGATTCGTCCCATTCCGGTATCGACTGCAATATGGACATGGACGGTCTTTTTCTGCTTTTGCGCTTCTTCGGAAAGCCTGGCGGCCATGGCTTCTGTAAATACTGCCGGGCGCAATTCATATTTTACGATGGCCTCATAAGCGTCCGGGAAAGTATAGCCGAGGATTAAAATGGGCTTGGTGATGCCGTTTTTCCTTAAGTCCAGGGCTTCCTCCACGGTAGCTGTCGCAAATCCCCAGACATAGGGGAAAGGCTCCACCACCCTGGCAATGGGGACGGCGCCGCAGCCATAGCCGTCGGCCTTTAGTACGCTGATGACCCCGGTTCCCGGAGCCAGATGGTTTTTAATCTGCTGATAATTGTATTCGACTGCGTCCAGGTCGATATCCGCATAGACACGGCTGTGGATTTTGGGAGTATCTTTTTCCTGCCCCTCAAAAGGGCAGGTTTTATAATTTTTATAAGTAAGGTTTTCCGGCAGAGGGGGAGCGTATCCCGGCAACGCCATTTCCATCATCCGCGCGGCAAACTGCCCGAAGGACGCACGGTAATGGACGGCGGATTTGACCACCAGGAATTTTTTTTGCTCCGGCTGGATTCCAAAGGTACGGAATACTTCGGCGTCAAAGGGCTGTGTGCGGAGAGAAGAAAGAATGACGTCGTTCCCGCCGATATCCACGAGGGCGCAGGGCCCCATTTTCTGGGTAAGGCCGCCGTCCATATGTCCTTTGTTGATGTAAACGCCGTCGGTGATCATGCGGATCCTGGCAGAAACAGGCAGGGGGCCGCCGGTGAGGGTTTCGTCGGCCTTTCCGCCGAGGAGCAGCTCCACTGTCCGGCCGACGCCGGCTGCAATGCAGGCTTCTACACTTTCCGAATCAGTGATTGTGGCCACTGCACCGCCTTCGATTTTGTGTTCCAGCAAGAACCGCAGGATATGGGTGGTATCACCGGTGCCGCCGGCTCCCGGGTTGTCGGAGGCGTCGGCAATGACGACGGGGAAACGATTCCCAGACTGGATGGCGGAGAGGACGTCCTCCTCTTTACAGAAAGTACGCACTAGAGTATCTCTCAAATTCCAGATAGCTTCTCCAATACGTGCCGCGGCCTTCGCGGCATGTTCTGCACTGTCGTTTGCCAGAGTGATGACGGACATCCCCATCTCTTCGATGTCTGCCGGAAAAAAACCGTGACACAGCATGGCGGAGGAAAGTCCCTCTTCTTTTCTGACCTCTTCTATCATCTGGTAGACCTTCTTCAGCTGAGGAAATTCCGTGGGAAAGAGAGGCAGCAGATAAGGAATCCTTTTGTATCCCATGTACACGGGAAGCCCTTCGGAGAGGATTTGATGCATGCATTGGGCAGCCTTAAGGCCGGTCTCATATCCATCGATATGGGGATATTCAAGGAACGGAAAAAGAGCGGTGGAATGTTCCACCATTTTTTTTGTGACATTGGCGTGAAGGTCCAGCGAGGCCACAACGGGGACTTTGGGGCCGGCCATGCGGCGGAGCGTCTCCAGAAAATCACCTTCCCCGTCGGGATGGCCTTCCGCCACCATGGCTCCATGGAGGCTTAAGAGAATCCCATCGACAGATTCCTGAATCCGCAGGGCGCCTTTTACAGTTTCGGTTACATAGCGATAGACACTGCCGGTGACGGGAGCGGAAGGTTCTGCGTTGTATGCAATGCAGGGAACCAGCTCAAATTCATTGGAGTAAGGGCGAAAATAGTCGAAGAAAGCGCCCATTTCATTCCTGGTGCCCTCGAAGCAGGAGACGATCTCGGCGCCTTCTAAAGCATTCCGGGCATGAAATGCCGCGTAGTCCGCCGGGTAAGGGCAAAAAGAGTTTGTTTCGTGTTTAAACTGAATGACCAATATTCGCTTCATCTGGAATAGAACCTCCTTGTTAAATGTTGAAGATTTCTACATGAGTTTTGTGTAATTTGCATTATAACATTGAGAAAAAACAACAATTTATAGCACTTTTCGATAACTGTTATCGAAAAAGCAAGAAACCGGCTTGCAGAAAATTGTGATTAAATAGAAGTACATTATAAATTCTTGGTGAAAAGGAGGAAAAGAAGATGAAAAAAAAGATTGCGGCAATCATTCTGATTATGGCTGTTACCATGTCCCTTTTTGCGGGCTGCGGCTCTTCGGACCAGGCGGATAACAAAGCGCCGGGCGTAGCTGCCGGAGAAACGGCAAAAAAAGAAGAGGGGGGAAGCGCGGGGGATGCCCGTAGCGACGTAAATATTTATTGCGAAGGCGTATGGCACAGCCTGGATCCCCACGGCCCTTCTGCTCTGACCAATGTAGATGTTTATCTGGCAACTCAGTTTTATGAGCCGTTGATTTCTGTTGACGATACCGGCGAGCTGATCCCCATGCTGGCGACGGACTGGGAGGTTGACGACAGCGGAAAGGTATATACGTTTAACCTGCGGGAAGGCGTCAAATTCCATAACGGCGAGGAATTAAAGGCGGAAGACGTGGTATATTCCTTTGAACGGGCCATGAGCGAAGCGGCCCTGGAATCCTTTTATAACTGTATTGATTCTGTGGAAGTAGTCAGTGATTATGTGGCCAGGATCAATCTGAAGGATGCAAATGCGGCGTTCTTGTCCAATGTCTGCAACTTCTGTATCGTAAGCAAGAAATTTGCGGAAGAAAACAGCCTGGATACCCTGGAATGTGGCACCGGCGCTTATAAACTGGAGTCCATAGACCTGAATACAAATTGCGTCATGACGGCTTTTGCCGATTACTGGGGCGGGGAGCCTTCCATCAAGACGGCCACTTTTAAGGTGATCAGCGAAGCGACCACGGCGGCCGTGGCCTTTGAGACCGGAGACCTGGACGTGTTTTTCTGTTACAACGTATCCGCATACCAGCCCCTGGCCGATTCGGGAAAGTATAATTCAGAGCTTGTGGCTCAGAACCATACGGCGGTTATCCTCCTCAATAATCAGGTGGAACCTCTGGACAACAAGCTGGTCCGCCAGGCATTGAGCTATGCCACAGACCGTGAGACCATGATCAATATTGCTTATGAGGGGCTGGCACAGCCCACTTACCTGATGTGTAATCCTTATTCATTTGGATGCAGCGAAGAGCAGTTTAAGAACCCTTATCCTTATGATCTGGACAAGGCAAAGGAGCTTCTCGCAGAGGCTGGTTATCCCGACGGGCTGGATTTGGGCCAGATGACGGTTATCGGCAGTTCCTACCATGAGAAATATGCACAGGTATGGCAGGAGAGCCTTGAAAAGATCGGGGTTAAAATAGAAATTGTCGCTTCTGAATCCGCTGTGGCTGATACGGTAAACCACGATTACATAACGGCAACCATGGGAGAACAGTTCACTGCGGATATGGCCTACACTTCACTTTTCTACGTCATGGATAATAAGTGCGCCTATGACAACGCGGAAGTGGCCGCCTTATATAAAGAGGGGGAAAAAGAGCTGGATCCTGACAAGAGGGCGGAAATCTATTCCAAGATCATTGATATTGTTTACGATGAAGCGCCCTGTATCCCCATTTTCAACAAGCAGGTTCCCTGGGTGTGGGCTAAGGGCCTGAACTTTGTTCCCCACAAAGACCCCGGCCGTTGCTTCTATGTCCGCGAAATGAGCTGGGAATAAATGGATGGAATGATATGAGATGAACGCAGATATGCCAGGAGGGGCGGGAGTACCGTCTCTCCTGGCATAAGGACGAAATAAAAAAGGAGGTTTGGTACAGATATGGCTAAATATATCGGTAAAAGGCTGCTTCTCTTGATTCCGGTTTTGCTTGGCGTATCCTTTATTATTTTCACCATTATGGCAATTCAGCCAGGCGACCCCGGCCGCATGATTTTGGGGGCGAGCGCCACCCAGGAAGCGGTTGACCTTCTGAATGAGCAGCTGGGGATTGACAAACCGTTTCTGGTGCGGTTTTTCAGCTATTTATACAACGCATTTCTCAGATTTGATCTGGGTACGTCCTACCGGACAAGCCAGCCGGTTATCAATGATATTCTTCCCCGTATCAGTGTCAGCCTGAGAATTGCTTTCAACGGGATTGCGATGGCGTCCATTGTCGGAATTCCCCTTGGCATTTTGTCCGCAGTAAGGCAGTATTCCTTTATGGACACCTTTTCCCGTGTTACCGCCATGCTGGCGGCGGCAATCCCTCCCTTCTGGCTGGGGATGATGTTAATTCTTCTGTTTTCCCTGCAGCTTGGATGGTTTCCTTCCAATGGAATTGAAAGCTGGAAAAGCTATATCCTGCCGATGGTTACGCTGGGAATCCCATACGCGGGAACTATGCTGCGAATGACGCGCTCCTCCATGCTGGAGACCATCCGCTCCGACTATGTCCGAACGGCGAAAGCGAAGGGAGTACCTCAAAGAGTGATTATTTTTAAACATGCGCTTCAGAACGCGCTTCTTCCGATTATTACCACCATGGCAACCTCCTTTGGCGGATTGCTGGGCGGCGCGGTGATCACGGAATCTGTTTTCTCCATGCCTGGCCTTGGCACCATGATCGTTATGGGTATCAGGAACCGAGATACGCCGGTGGTCATGGGAGCCACCATTATTCTGGCATTTATGTTCGGCATCATTATGTTGATGGCAGATCTGCTCTTTGCATTTGTGGATCCCCGTATCAAGGCAAAATACTCAAAGTAGAAAGGAGGATGGCTCATTATGAAAAAATCAGGTGGCAAAAAGAACAAATACAGAGAGATATGGACACGGCTGGCCAAAAATAAAGGCGCGCTTCTGGGCCTGTTCATTCTGTTGGTTTTTGTCCTCATTGCACTTTTGGCCAACGTGATCAGCCCCAAAGAGCTGATTACCGCCCAGGACTCTGCAGTCCGTCTTCAGGGCCCCAGCGCGGAGCACTGGTTTGGTACGGATGCTTATGGACGCGATCTGTTTACCCGCGTCGTTTACGGGTCAAGGATTTCTTTGACAATCGGCCTTTTTACCGCTTTTTTCGCTTTGATTATCGGCGGTACGCTGGGTGCGGCCGCCGCCTTTTACGGCGGCAAGGTGGACGATACAGTTATGAGGATTATGGATATTTTTACAGCCATTCCGGGTACTCTTCTGGCGCTGGCCATTGTTGCGGCGTTGGGCGCAAGCATGGTAAATTTGCTGATTGCCATTACGATTTCCAGTATTCCAGGCTTTGCCCGCCTGATCCGCTCCACAGTCCTGACGGTGGTGGAATCTGATTTCATTGAGGCGGCCAGGGCGTGTGGTACAAGCGATGCCAGAATCATTATCAAACACATCCTGCCAAATGCCATCGGCCCCATTATTATACAGACGACAGGCAGTATTTCCGGCATGATCCTCCAGGCGTCAGGCTTAAGTTTTATCGGGATGGGCGTCCAGGCGCCGACTCCTGAGTGGGGAGCC
>CATJBQ010000074.1 GCA_949738465.1 uncultured Lachnospiraceae bacterium | reverse complement strand
CTTTTTCTTGACATAGTACCACTGAATAATCAGGTTTTATATAGGAGCAACCCAGAAGGGCTGCTCCTAAATGATAGGAATGGTATCGGCTTGGCTTATTGGTTAGAACAACTCTACACGACCAAGCAGTAGGTCTATCAGGTTGCAATGGAAAATTCCGTTGTCATCATAGAAGTTATGAGGAATATCCATGTGAACAATGATTTTTCTGAAAAAATCCTTTGTAAGTATCAACGATGCAAGCTCAGAGGATTCTTTTTTATCCGTATCCATCTGGAAAGCTGACTGGAAGTAGATTTTTTTATCTGCATCATTTACAACGAAGTCAATTTCTTTTTGCACATTTGCACCACCGGTACGGTCAGTTACAACACCAACATCAACAGAATATCCTCGGCGCAGAAGTTCGTTATAGATGATGTTCTCCATAATGTGGCCGGGATCGTATTGGCGATAATTCAATCGGGCATTACGAAGGCCGATATCTGTGTAGTAATATTTGTTCGGATACTTGAAATAGGTCTTTCCTTTCACATCATAGCGCTTCGCCATTGAAATAAGAAACGAATCGATGATGTGCTGCACATAGTTAGAGACCAGGGTAGAATCCAAACAGATCACGCTTACCGAAAACGTATTGATTTCCTTTTTCGGCAATATAAAGCTTTCCATGTAATGGGGTATCTGGGAAATCAATCTGTATCCGGAAGGAATACAGGCGTTCATTATGTGCGCAGACATTGCGGAAAAGCGTGTTCTGTTTCGCGCCGTGTTTTTTGCAGAAGGCGTATGACGTTTGAAAAATACATTTTTTTATTATGCCCCTTCCTTCCTAAAAACAAAACAGCGGCCTTGAAATGCCCTCTTTCATTTCAAGGCTGCTTATTCTATCCATCCCAGCCCCAAATCGATCCCTCCCTCGCACCTCTCATCCCTCCCTCATATCGGATTTTTCAGTATTTTTCATTCAAATGATTAGAAGTTTTGACATAAAGAAAGGAAGTAACGGGGAGAATCGTAAGAAGCTATTTGGTAAAATAGAATAAAAAAGCAAGTGCGGGTTTATCAAAGGCTGTCGCTTTACGAGAAAGGGGGATTTTTAAACCGTAGGATCGTGGAGCGGTTCGCGGAATACGCCAGGATCGTGGCGGAGCGTTTCGGGGACCGGATGGAATTATTTTTATAAATGACTTACAAATATTTTTGCATACAATAAAATATTTTTGCGTTTCTCCTTGACATATCTTCCATTCTCTGCTATGATCGTTATAGTTATAAAAATATAACGAGAGGAGAGAAACGTATGAAAAGGAAACATGCAGGATCAGCGCTGTTGCTGGCAGCCGTACTGGCACTATCCCTGCTTCTGGGGGCCTGCGGAGGCAAGGACGGAGCGGATGGAGCACAGAAGGATACGGTAGAGCAGGACCAGCCCGGCACGGATGCTGCCGGAGAAAAGGATGCAGCACTGGAAGAGGACGGCTCTGCCGGGACGAAAAAGGACGCTGCCGGGACAGAGGGAGAAGAAGGCTCCCAGGAGGAGAATCCGGGTGACGGCAGCGATCCTTCTGCAGCGCCCATTACCGAATACCCCATAACCGTCACGGACCAGCTTGGCCGGGAGGTGGTGATCGAAAAGGAGCCTCAGACCATCGTCAGCGGATATTATATTTCCAGCAGCCTGCTGATGGCGCTGGGACAGCAGGAGAAGCTGGTGGGCATTGAGGCCAAGGCGGATAAGCGCCCCATCTACTCTCTGGCGGCTCCAAAGCTTCTGGAGCTTCCCAGCGTGGGTACGGCCAAGGAATTTGACTTAGAGGGCTGTGCGGCCCTCGCTCCGGATCTTGTGATTGTGCCGGCCAAGCTGAAGGAGACGATTCCGGCCTTGGAGGAGCTGGGGCTGACCGTCCTGGCGGTGAAGCCGGAGGACCGGCAGCTATTCACGGAGCTGGCACAGCTTCTGGGAGTGGCCACCAACACCCAGGGACGGGCAGCAGCCCTCATAGCAAATGGCGAGGAAGAACTGGCAGAGCTCACCAGGGCTTTGGAGGGGATAGAACGGCCTACCGTATACCTGGCCGGAAACAGCTCCTTTTTGTCCACCGCAGGGGAGGCCATGTACCAGAACAGCCTGATTACCCAGGCGGGTGGAACAAATGTTGCAGCGGAGCTTGCCGATACCTATTGGGCGGAGATTTCCTATGAGCAGCTTCTGGCCTGGAATCCGGAATATATCATCCTGGCCGCCGAGGCGGACTATACGGTGGAGTCGGTGCTGGCAGACGAGCAGCTTGCGGAGTGCGCGGCGGTGAAGAACGGCCATGTATACCAGATCCCCGGCCAGATTGAGGCGTGGGATTCCCCGGTTCCCGGAAGTGTGATGGGCAGCCTCTGGCTGACGTCGGTACTGCATCCGGAAAGCTATTCCCCCCAACAGTACCAGCAGGCCGTGACAGAATTTTACGAGGAGTATTATGGATTCGTACCGGAGATATAAAAGGACAGGATGGCTGGCAGCGGCCATCCTGCTTGTAATTGGAGCGTTTATTTTGTCCCTTTTTCTGGGAAAATATCCCCTGGGGCTTGCAGACCTTCTGGCGGGGGATACCCAGGCCGGGAAGGTCTTTTTTACCCTGCGGCTGCCCCGCACCATTATGGCAGTAGCAGGGGGCTTTGGCCTGGGGGCGGCGGGCTGGGTGTACCAGATGGTATTCCGTAACCCCCTGGCGGCTCCGGATGTGGTGGGCGTCTCTTCCGGGGCCAGCGCCGGCGCGGCGGCAGCAATTTTATTTCTGTCAGCAGCCCCCGCCCTGGTGACGGCAGGCGCTTTTATAGGCGGCCTTCTGGCGGTGCTTCTGGCCCTGGGGCTTTCGGCCCTGGCCCCGGGAAAGGGCCATGGAACCATTGTGCTGGCGGGGGTGGCCGTCCACTCCCTGGCCCAGACGGTCCTCATGTTCTTAAAGCTGGCCGCCGACCCGGAAAAGGAGCTGGCCTCCATTGAGTATTGGATTATGGGAAGTCTCAATGCGGTGACGCTTACGAAGATCGGCGTGCCGCTTCTTGTGTGCGCCGCCGGGCTTGTGGTGCTGTTCCTGCTCTACCGCCAGATCCAGATTTTGTCGGTGGAGGAGGGGGAAGCAAGGCTTCTCGGCGTTTCGGTGGGGCGGATGCGGCTTCTGGTGCTTCTGGCGGCCACCCTGGTGGTGACCGCCGTGGTGAGCGTTACGGGGCTCATCAGTTTTGTGGGCTTGCTGGCCCCCCATACGGCCCGTCTTTTGATCCGGGAAAACGGGAAGACGGCTCTGTGGCTGGGGGGCCTTGTGGGAAGCATCCTTTTGTGCGGTGCGGATATGCTGGCCCGCAGCGTGGCCGCGGCGGAGCTTCCGGTCAGCATTTTCACCTCTCTATTGGGAGCGCCCTTTTTGATTTATCTGATGATGCGCAGGGGAGGATGGGAATGAAAGAAACGTTGCTGACCGTGGAGGGACTCTGCGGAGGATATGGGGCGCATTTTGCGCTGAAGGATATTTCCTTTGCGATAAAAAAAGGGACGCTGACGGGGCTTCTGGGAGCCAATGGCAGCGGGAAAACGACGCTCTTAAAAATGCTCTGCCAGCAGATGAAACACGAGGGAACGTGCGTTCTATCACAAAAAGAGGCAGATGCACAGGAAGGCCTGATCCTCGAGCAGTTATCTTCCCGCCGCCTGGCCCGCCTGGTGAGCTATATTCCCCAGCGGACAGGCATTACGGTGAGCATGGCGGTTCTGGATGTGGTGCTGATGGGCTTTCAGCCGGTGCTGGGGCTTCTGGAGCGTCCCGGCCGGGCCCAGCGGCAGCAGGCGCAGCAGGCCCTGGAAATGCTGGGGCTTGGCGCATATGTGCAGCGGGATTTTCTCAGCTTAAGCGAGGGACAAAAAGCCCTGGTACTGCTGGCTCGGACTCTGGTGGAGGATTCCCGGCTGTTGATTCTGGACGAGCCGGACAGCGCCCTGGACCTTCCCAACCGCTATGGGTTCCTTAGCCGGATCGCAGGGCTTATTAAGGAGCGGGAGAGCGGGGGGATTTTGTCGCTGCACGATCCCCAGCTTGCCCTTCATTTTTGCCATCAGTTGATCCTGATGAAGGAGGGCCGTCTGGTGGGGCGCATCTGCCCGGAGGTGGATCCGCTGCCGGAAATGGAAGCGGCCCTTGGGCAGATCTATGGCCCGGTGACGCTGGTGGAATGCGCCGGCAGGGACAAACGGAGACGGCTGGCGCTGCTATGGGAACAGCAGAAGGATCTGACGCCGGACAGGGGGCAGGAGGAAGAACGATGAGACCGGTGATACGGGTATATTTGTATGATGAAAATGGAGAACGTGTGTTTGGCGAGGGGCCGTGCCGGCTTTTGCACGGCGTGGAGGAACTGGGCTCTTTGAAAAAGGCGGCCGAAGGTATGGGGATGGCCTATACCAAGGCGCTGGCCATGCTTCATCGGGCGGAGCAGGCCCTGGGATTTTCGCTGACAGAGAAGACCATCGGGGGAAAAGGGGGCGGCGGGAGCCGCCTGACGCCACAGGCAAAGGAGTTTTTGGAAAAATATGAAACCTATCGGGACACCTGTTATGCGGCTGACGCCGCAATCTATCATAAGATCTTTCAGAAGTAGCGGGAAAAAACATTTGCTGCTTACCGGAAGCCGGGGCAGCGGCAAAAGCACCCT
This sequence comes from uncultured Lachnospiraceae bacterium, assembly GCA_949738465.1. Classification (GTDB taxonomy): domain Bacteria; phylum Bacillota; class Clostridia; order Lachnospirales; family Lachnospiraceae; genus 14-2. The sequence continues at coordinate 5,654 of CATJBQ010000074.1, read as the reverse complement.
GGCAAAGGCGCTGGCAGGGCTTCTGGGCGGCACCGGGGACGATTTCCTACTGCCGGGATTCACTACATTTGTACTTCCGAAAGAAAAGGTGATCCTCCGGGAAAATACCACCGGGCGTCAAGCGGTGATCGGGCGATACCAGGAGCCAGAGGATGGGGACGACAGCGCCGGAGGCTGCATGAAACCGGTTATGGCCGGACTGGAGACGCTGGGGCAGGAGATCCTTTCTGGCTGCCTGGAAGGGAAGGGTGCGGCCTCCCTTTCTACGCCTGGAGGGGAAGAAGCGCTGGGAGGTCCGCCGGCGGAAAGAGAGCTGTGGGATTCCTGGGTGATGCTGGATGAGCTGGGCTATCTGGAAAGCGGCTGCGAGGTCTTTTGCAGGGCAGTGGAAGAACTGTTTGGGAAAAAAAGAGTGCTGGCGGTGGTGCGAAAGCTTCCCACTGCCTTCTTAGACCGGCTGCGGAGCCGAAAGGACGTGTATCTTTATGACCTGGACGATCCGGCGCCGCCGGTGGGCTGCGTCATCATGGCCTCTGGTCTGGGGCGCAGATTTGGCGGCAACAAGCTCCTGGCCCAGTGGGAGGGGAAGTCTCTGATTGCCCGGGTGCTGGAACAGACCAGCGGTATGTTTGCATGCCGCGTGGTGGTGACCCGGTATCCGGAGATTGCCAGTCTGTGCCGTAAGCAGGGCATAGTATGTGTGCGGCACGACCTTCCGGGAAGGAACGACACGGTGCGGCTGGGCATGGAGGCGCTGGATGGAAGAAATGATGCGCTGGAGAGGGGAGTGGAGGCGCTGGATGGAAGAAATCTGTCCGGGTATGTCTTCTGCCCTGCAGACCAGCCGCTTCTGACCCGGGAAACCCTGGAGACGTTATTGCTGGAGTTTGGGCAAAATGGCAGTAGCAGCGGGATTTTCCGGCTGTCCTGGAAAGGAAAGCCGGGGGCCCCGGTGCTCTTTGGCGTGGATTATAGGGAGGAGCTTCTGGCGCTGCCCCCGGGAAAGGGAGGCTCCTGGCTGCTGCAAAAATATCCGGAGAGAGTCCGGACGGTGGAGGCCTCCCGGGAGGAAGAACTGTGGGACGTGGATACGCCGGAGGACCTGGAACGGTTATTGCGCACAACGCTCTGACTCCGGAAAGAGCTCCTTATCTGTCCGCCGGCAGCGTCCCCATGAGGGCAAAGAAATGCCGTACCTCGCCGGTACGAAAATAATCATACCACGCGTCTAAGGTATCTGGCCGGAAAACCTGCAGCCGCTTGATGATCTGCTTTGCCCATAGCAGGGCCCCGGTGGAGCCTGCGGTGATCAGGTTGCGATCCGCCAAAGACGGCTGGTCCACATAGTAACTTTGTCCTTTATAGCCGGGCGAAACCATTTCCAGATAACCGGGTCCGTTGCTGGTGTGCGGCCTTTCGTCCAACAGGCCGGCAGCTGCCAGGGCGGCAGTTGCGCCACAGATGGCGCAGACCGTAGCGCCTGCGGCAAGAAATGCCCTTGCTTTTTCAATGACAGCCCTATGCCTGGGCTGATCCCAGGTGTCTGCTCCCGGTAACAGCAGTACGCTTTCCTCCGTTATTGCCAGATCGTCGATGATGTGATCGGGAACGATAGTCAGCCCCCCCATGGTTTTGACGGGTTCCCTTGAAAGACCCACGGTTTTCACTGATACCTTTGGCGCGTCCTTTTTGAAAAATCGCCTGGAGTTTAATTCTGCCACGACATACCCCAGCTCCCAGTCCGCTAGGGTGTCGAGTACGTATACATAGATTGTGAACATAGCATCCTCCTTTTTTTGTGTTTGATTTGCCTGCGTCTGCTCCTATATCATACCATCCCATTGTTGACACCAGTATGGCAATAATTTATACTGAAGGGAAGGTGAGCTGTCAGGCAAGCCTTTCCGATACTCAAATGTAGCGAAGCAAAGCTCGGGTTTCCCGAAAAAGATGATAGAGAGGTGGCTGTCAAATGAAGATTGACCGGCTTGTCAGCATAATCATGATACTTCTGGATCAAAAGCGCATAGGCGCACAGAAACTGGCGGAGCTGTTTGAGGTTTCGCCCCGCACCATATACCGTGACATGGAAGCGATCAATATGGCGGGCATCCCCGTCCGTTCCATCCCAGGAGCTGGCGGCGGCTTTGAAATCATGCCCGAATACAAGCTGGATAAAAAGGCTTTTACGACGACGGATCTTTCTGCGATCCTAATGGGGCTTACGAGCCTCTCCAATGTGATACGGGGCGAGGAGCTGGTGAATGCCCTGGCGAAGGTAAGGAGCTTTATCCCCGCGGAAAAAGCCGAGGACATTGCATTAAAAACAAACCAAATCTGCATCGATCTCAGTCCCTGGATGGGCAATCGAAATCTGCAGCCCTATTTGGAAACCATAAAAACAGCTCTGCAGGATCATAAGCTGCTGCGCTTTCCGTATACGGCCCACCATGGAGATCAAACGGTGCGGCTTGTGGAACCCTGTCAGCTTGTGTTGAAGGGGGCCCACTGGTATTTTTTGGGGTATTGTCATACCAGAAGGGATTACCGCCTGTTCCGGCTGTCCCGCATGTCAGAGCTGCAGATGACGGAGGAAACCTTTCTCCCCCGGGAGTATCAAAAACCGGTTTTGGATTTTGGGGAAATGCTGGAAACCATGCAGACGGAGATCAAAATCCGCATTCATAAATCGATATTGGACAGGGTGCTGGATTATTGTACCTATGACCATTTGAAGCCGGATGGCGGCGAGTATTACCTTGTGGATTTTCCATTTATCGAAAATGACTATTATTATGACCTCCTGCTGGGCTTTGGAGCTCGATGCGAGTGCCTTGCGCCGCCGCATATTCGTGCGGCGATGAAGCGTAAAATACAAGATATGGCTGCGTGGTACGATCTTTAAAGGCCGGCATGGTAAGCGCTGGGATCCATTTCCCGCACAGAAACCGCTGAAAAATCAAGGGAGTGACAGCTCTGTTTTGTCGAATTTTTATAAAAATGCACGAATTTTGAAAATATGCTTGCCAAGATCTGTAATCCGTGTTAAAGTAGCAATAAATTTTTATTTCGTATATTTGAGAGTTTAATTGTTGTTTTAATTTTCTACTATCGCGAAATCTGATATTTTCCACAAAAGAAGCATTGAGAAAAAAGAAAGAAAAGTGTATATTGGAGGAAAGTCTTTGGCAAGAAAAAGGGTGCAATGGTTTATCCGCGGCTCCTGGTGGCGGCGGCTTCGGAAGAATCGGAAGTACAAGGATAAGCTGTTCCGGTTCCTGATCTACTTTGCACTGCAGTACGAGGGCATGGTGTCTGCCGGGAAGAACAGCCTCTTTGGGAGAAAACGGATCCTCCTTCCTACACCGGAATATGTAGTGTTCTACAACGGGACAGAGGCCGCTCCGGATGAAACAGTGTTTTTGCAGAATTTTTCCATGAAGTTAAAATAAGATTTAATTGTAATAAAAAGATAGAATACAGTTCCTGCAGTTGGGAAAGAGGATGGAATGTGAAGTTTAAAAAGGCTGGAAAAACCTTGTGTACCATTTATCCCAGAGAGGAATATTTTACAGTAATGATTGTAGTCGGCAAAAAAGAGAAGCCTTTTGTGGAGGAAATCTTGCCGGAATGTACGGCTGAGATGCAAAGGATCTATCATGAGACGGAGGAAGGAAATGGACAAAGGTGGCTGACGGTTGATCTGGAGGATCAGGAGGAGCTGTATCAGGTCTTTTGCGTTTGATCCAAATCCGTAAAAATAGCTGAAATAAAATCATGTAAGAGAATCATGCCGGATTTCGTGATGGGTTGTGCATATTACGCCGGGCCGCCATACCAGTGTGGCGGCCCGGTGTTTGCGGGAAGGAACGCTTATTTTGCACCGCCCACCGCGACAATACACTCTACCTCGCACAGAACGCCCTTGGGCAGGCTCCTGACTGCCACGCAGGAGCGGGCCGGCTTGCCGGTAAAATATTTTCCGTAAATCTCATTAAAAGCCCCGAAATCAGCGATATCGGCCAGGAAGCAGGTGGTCTTCACCACGTCGCCAAAGCCTGAGTTCTGGCTTTCCAGTAACGCTTTGATATTGGCCATCACCTGTTCGGTCTGCGCCTCGATGGTAGTTCCCACAACCTCCCCGGTTTCCGGAGACAGCGGGATCTGTCCGGAGAAAAAGGCGATGCCGTTGACAATAATGCCCTGGGAATAGGGGCCGATGGCGGCGGGAGCGTTTTTTGTTTCTACAACGTTAAGCATAATGTGTTCCTCCTTAAAAATAATTGGGATCCGGGCGTTTGGAAACGCCCGGAGTGGTTATTTGTTGATATCCACGTAGCTGTAAAGGGTGTACTTGGAGATACCGAAATATTTCGCCACCTTATCGCCGGACTTGGTGATCAGGAAAGCGCCGGCATCGTTTAAGTAATTAATGGCCCGGATCTTCTCCTCCTTGTTCATCAGAGGGGCCGGGACGCCCACCAGATCCACCGCCTGCTGGATGAGCTGATCCAGAAGCTGGCTGACGTCGGTGGTGATCCGGCGCGGGGCCATTGCAGCGTCCGCAGGCGTGCTGTCCACGCAGCCGGTCAGGGAATGCAGGCTTGTTTCCAGTGCAAGCAGGGCCGTAATGTCATAATTGATCCCCAGGATGTAATTCAGGTTCCCTGCATCGTCCCGGATATAGATGGTACTGGATTTGAAAATCCTTCCGGTGTCGGTTTTTGTCAGATAAGCAAGCTGGTCCGACTGGATCCGTTCGCTGTTGTGGATGGCGTCTAAGACCACCTGGGAGGGAGCGTCGCCCACCTTGCGGCCAGTCAGTACGCCGTTTTCAATATAAACGATGGAATGGTCGGAGCCCTGCCGGAGGTCGTGGATCACCACCTCGCAGGATTCCCCGAAATGGACGGCCAGGGCGTGGGCGACCTGCTTTAATACTTCAAGTCTTGAGTTTGCCATATAAAATCTCCTCTGTAGTTCCCAACGGATGGATGGAAGTGAAGGGGGGAGGGGTTTCAAAGTGAGGCGGGCAAATGGGACCGATTGCATTTGCCAATCTCAGTTTTGAAAAGCCTGGTTCTTTTTATTTGTCTCCACTACAGTATAGCACAAACTTTTCATAATGGCAAAAAAAATTTTTAAGAGAGCCTTTAGCTGCCTTATGCATGGAACAAGGTCCCAGTTCTTCCCTGTACGGCTTCCCTTGATTTTTCCAGGAGGGTGATGATGGCGGTTCGGCCTTCCCCCGAGGCGGCGAAGTCGATGGCGGCCTCCACCTTGGGCAGCATGGAGCCGGGAGCGAAGTGGCCTTCTTCGATATACTGCCGGGCTTCGGCTACGGAAACCTCGTCCAGCCATTTTTCGTCGGGGGTACCGAAGTGAATGGCGGCTTTTTCCACGGCGGTCAGGATAATGAGGCTGTCGGCGTCAAGCTCTTTGGCCAGAAGGCAGCTTGCAAAATCCTTGTCGATGACGGCGCTGGCGCCCTTTAAATGATTTCCTTGGCGTACCACTGGTATACCGCCTCCCCCGCAGGCAATCACCAGGTCGCCGGATTCCACCATGGTGCGGATGGTTCCGATCTCGATGATCTCTACCGGTTTTGGGGAAGCCACCACACGGCGGTAGCCCCGTCCGGAGTCCTCCTTCAT
>CATJBQ010000073.1 GCA_949738465.1 uncultured Lachnospiraceae bacterium | reverse complement strand
TGGAGAAGCAGAAGGAGGGAAAGAAGCGGATGCGCCAGGTGGGCAATGTGGAGATCCCCCAGAAGGCGTTTATGAGCGTCCTGAAGCTGGATGACAGATAGAACGTATGTTCTTGAAACGGGTGAAAGACATGGAGCAAAAGAAACTGGAATTGTATCTTCATATTCCCTTCTGTATCCGGAAATGCGCCTACTGCGATTTTCTCTCGGCGCCGGCGGATGCGCCGACACGGGAGGACTATGTGGAGGCCCTGGTCCGGGAAATAAAAAGAAAAGGGCAGATGTATGCAGGCTACAGCGTACCGTCTCTGTTTATCGGAGGCGGTACGCCTTCTGTGCTTTCGGGAGAGGAGCTGATCCGGGTGATGGAAGCGGTGGCAGCTTCTTTTTTCATTGAAAAAAGTGCGGAGATTACCATTGAGTGCAATCCCGGTACATTAAATGAGAAAAAAGCGGCAGACTATCGGAGAGCGGGAATCAATCGCGTCAGTATCGGGCTGCAGTCGGCCATCGGCCGGGAACTGGCGCTTCTGGGACGGATCCATACCTGGGAGGACTTTCTCAAAAGCTACGATATCTTGCGCAGGGCGGGATTTTCCAATATCAATGTGGATCTGATGGCGGCTCTGCCAGGCCAGACCTTTCGGGACTGGGAATATACCCTTACGCAGACGGTGCGCCTGCGGCCGGAGCATATCTCCGCCTACAGCCTGCTCATAGAGGAAGGAACGCCCTTTTTTGAACGCTACGGGGAGGATGCGGCCAGGCGCCGGGCCGGAGGGGAGCCGGAGCTTTTGCCTGACGAGGAGACGGAGGTTAAGATGTACGAATTTACCGGTTCCTTTTTAAAAAAACACGGGTACCGCCAGTATGAGATCTCCAATTATGCCAGGCCGGGGATGGAATGCCGCCATAACATCGGTTACTGGACGCTGGTCAATTATCTGGGGCTGGGCCTGGGCAGCGCGTCCCTGGTGGAGGGAGAACGGTTTTCCAATACCAGCAATCTTGGCGCCTATCTGGGGGGCGATTTTGAAAAAAAGGAGCGCCAGACGCTAAGCCGCAGGAATGCCATGGAGGAATATATGTTTCTGGGACTCCGGATGCGCGCAGGCGTTTCCCGGGAGGAATTCCATGGGCGTTTCGGGGTGGATCCGGAGGCGGTTTATGGGCAGGAGATCGCGCGGCTGTGCACACAGGGGCTTCTGGAGCAGCAGGCGGGACGTTTGCGGCTGACGGAGGAAGGAATCCTGGCGGGCAATTATGTGATGGCGGAATTTATTAAATAAATCTAAATTTCCAAAATTTTAACATATTTCTATTGACAAAAAAAATCCGGAGTGTTATCTTAAGTACATAGATGTTAGCACTCTTAAAAGTTGAGTGCTAACAAGATAAAAAAACAGGAAGAACATGAGATGGGAGTGAGGGAATGCCGGAGCTGGACGAGAGAAAGACTAAGATTTTAAATGCGATCATCCGTAATTATCTGGAGACCGGGGAACCGGTGGGCTCCCGGACCATTTCAAAGTATTCGGATCTGAACTTAAGCTCTGCGACTATCCGCAATGAGATGTCGGATCTGGAGGAGCTGGGTTATATTGTACAGCCCCATACCTCGGCGGGCCGGATCCCTTCCGATCTGGGCTATCGGTTTTATGTGGATAACCTGATGGCGGAGAAGGACCGGGAGGTTTCGGAGATGAAGGAATTCGTCATCGAACGCACGGAGAAGATGGAGCAGGTCTTAAAGCAGGTGGTGAAGGTGCTGGCCAACAATACCAACTATGCCACCATGATTACGGCGCCAAGCTATCATCGCAACAAGCTGAAGTTCATCCAGTTGTCCCATGTGGACCAGGAGCAGATCCTGGCGGTGATTGTCACCGAGGGGAATATTGTGAAGAACAAGATGATCCCGGTGCAGGAGACGGTGGACAATGAGACGATGCTGAAGCTGAATATCCTGCTGAACACCAGCCTCAACGGCTTGTCCCTGGAGGAGATCAATCTGGGAACGATCTCCCGCCTGAAGGAGCAGGCCGGGATCCACAGCAATATCATTTCCGATGTGCTGGACGCGGTGGCCGCGGCGGTGCAGGAGGATGAGGACTTACAGATCTATACCAGCGGCGCAACGAATATTTTCAAGTATCCGGAGCTCTCCGATTCCCAGAAGGCCAGTGAACTGATCTCGGCCTTTGAGGAGAAGCAGCAGTTGGTGACGCTGGCCAATCAGACCCTGGCGGGGGATGAGGAGCATGGCATCCAGGTCTATATCGGCAACGAATCGCCGGTGGCGACCATGCGGGACTGCAGCGTGGTGACGGCCACCTATGAGCTGGGAGAGGGGATGCAGGGAACCATCGGCATCATCGGACCCAAGCGGATGGATTATGAGAATGTCATGGATAACTTAAAGACGCTGAAGATTCAGTTGGATCACATATTCAAGAAGCCCAAGGGCGACGGATAAGAAAGGTGGATATCGAAGTGGAAGAGAAGCAGAAGGATATACAGGAGCAGGAAGTACAGGCGGAAGATCCTGTGAAGGAAGAACAGGAACCGGATCCGGCAGGGACGGAAGAGACTGCCGCCAGGGCGGAGGATCCGGCCGGGGAGGCGGAGGAAGCATCCCAGGAGCCGGAAGAGGAAGAAGCGGTCCAGGAGCCGGAGGAGGCTGCGGAGGCCGGGCCGGAGAGCAGGAAGAAGAATCCCTTTAAGAAGAAGGAGAAGAAGGACAAAGCGGCGGAGCAGATTGCGGAGCTCAATGATAAGGTGAAGCGCCAGATGGCGGAATTTGACAATTTCCGCAAGCGCACCGAGCGGGAGAAGACGCAGATGTTCGAGATCGGGGCCAAGAGTGTGGTGGAGAAGATTCTGCCGGTAATCGATAATTTCGAGCGGGGCCTTATGGCGGTGCCCGAGGAGAGCCGGGAGGACGGATTTGTCCAGGGAATGGATAAGATTTACAAGCAGCTTCTGACGGAGCTTGAGAATCTTGGCGTGAAGCCCATCGAGGCGGTGGGGAAGGAATTTGACCCGGATTACCACAATGCCGTGATGCAGGTGGAGAACGACGAGCTTCCGTCCGGAACCGTGGCCCAGGAGCTGCAGAAGGGGTATATGTACCGGGACAGCGTTGTACGGCACAGTATGGTAGCTGTGGTGCAGTAGCATCATTTTATATATAGCATTCACATGTAAATAATTTTATTTCAAATAGGAGGTCTTGATTATGAGCAAGATAATTGGTATCGATTTAGGAACAACAAATAGCTGTGTGGCAGTTATGGAAGGTGGTAAGCCGGTGGTTATCGCCAATACAGAAGGAGCCAGAACGACTCCGTCCGTGGTAGCCTTTACGAAGACTGGCGAGCGTCTGGTGGGTGAGCCGGCCAAGCGTCAGGCTGTGACCAATGCGGAGAAGACCATTTCCTCCATCAAGAGAGAGATGGGGACGGATTTTAAGAAAGCC
>CATJBQ010000072.1 GCA_949738465.1 uncultured Lachnospiraceae bacterium | reverse complement strand
CCCTTCCACCTCCGGCAGCATCCGGGCAATGCAGGAGCTGTCCAATACGGTAGACATCTGCGCCACCCAGGTCATGTCCACACTCCAGGGCATCTGCGCCCTGCAGGCCGGCGTGAAATATATCGCGGTCTTCTAATGCTTTATGCAGATGGGCGGTGCGGATGCGCATGGCCTTTACAGCGGCGTTGACGCGAAAATGGTCTACTCTGCGCTGACAAAATTCCTTGAGGTATCCGGCTGCGACGCGCGTATCATGGCCTGCGCTCCCAGAAATCCGGATGAGCTGAGCTATCTGATCAGCACGGGCGCCCGCTCCATCGCGCTGGATCCCGTAGATTTTGACAACTGCTTCAACGCATGCCACTTCCTGAACCTGAACCATGACGTACGCAGCTCCTGGGAAAGCGTGTTTGGCGATGTGAACGCCTATGACCTTGTAAAATAGAAAGAAATAAAAAAGAAGAAACCGGCACAAACTCTCCTGTGCCGGTTCCTTCTTTTTCTTATCCTCTCTTATGAGGCGGAAGAATCTCCGGAATATTAAAGCTCTTGATGCGCTCCGCGCTGGCCTTATACTTCTCGGTGCTTCTGTTGGCAATAGCCTTGCCCTCGTTCTCCTTGATGTCGTCGGCGTGGCCGAACTTGCCCTGAAGCATATCGTGTGCGTGTCCCTCGTTCTCTGCCGGGAAGGAGAAGCTTACCTTGCCGTCTACGATCTCGATAACGCCCTCCAGGCCACAGGTCATGCAGATGGCCTGCACGTCGCTGGGCTGCTCCGGAAAATAGAAGTTCTTGCCATGGCAGTGGGGGCATACGCCCTTGTCGCCCTTCCACAGCTTCTTCTTGTAGCTCTCATCGTCCTTATGGCTCTTGAACTCCTCAGCGGCCAGGGCCAGGTTGCGCCCTACCTGCCGGCAGCGCTCCACCTTCTCGTCCTCCATGATGATATTCTTGGACCATGCAAACTTCTCGTTGTTGATGATGGGCCAGCCGCCGCTCAATGCCAGGATGGAATTGTCATACTCAATGGCCGTCGCCCAGTCGGAGCCGCCGATGCCGATAAAGGAAACGCATCTGGTATCCAGAAGCCTGGGATCCACGTCCTTGGCATTGGGGTCATGCTCTGCGATCTGATGGGCCACCATGTTCATGGCACGGTCCAGACGCGGTCCAAAACGGTCCATGATGGTGTGGGCCAGTCCGCTGGCGCCGCACTCAAAGATGGGATCCACAAACAGAATGCCATCCGCATCCAGAACCAGGTCGCGGAAATCATCAAACTCATCCTTTCTGGTACAGACATTGCCCTTGCCCATCACCAGGCTGCGGGAACATGCCACACACCCGCTGCAGTGCTCGATCTTCCAGTCCATCAGATGGACAAAGGAAACCTCCGCCCCTGCCTCCTGGGCTGCGATCAGCGCCTCCTTACACATTGCATCATTGCTTCCGTTTCTGGTTCCCAATGAAACACCAAGAATTTTTGCCATTACAGTATCCTCCTTTTGTTGTGTCTTGACATCCGGATACGCCCGGAGGGCGTATGTTTTCTCATAAGATTATTATAATTTTCCAATTTCCAAAAGTCAAATACCGTTTTTGCATGGCGTTTTGCACAACCCGCTTTGTATTTCTTTTCACAATCTCAAATTCCTGTAGCAATCCATATAGATTTCCCCTGTTTTTTCGTGGTTTTTCCCATATTTTTCAGTTTTGTTATGCAAAAAACGGATTACTGGCCCTCAAGCCGCAGAATCCGGCCCCTGCACCCGCTTCTCATGAAACCGCCGCGCCCAATATACGAAGGGCGTGTCCGCCAGACTGGTGACAATAAAAATCACATAGCTGGCTACCGCAATGGAGACCAGGGTTTTCGTCTCGTAGACCCCCGCAAAAGCCCCCCAGGTAAACAAAACCGTGTTCAAAAGCTGGGAAAGCAGAGTGGAGCCATTGTTGCGGAGCCACAAAAACCTGCGGCTGTCACCGGATTTCTGGCGGGTCAGCCCCCACCATTTGTGGTAAGCCCAGACGTCAAACATCTGCACGATGGCATAGACCACAATTCCCACGAGCATTAGCCGGGGCGTATTGGAAAATACCGCACGGATGTGGGGCATGGCAAAGTCATTTTCATTGGGCCGGTACAGCATCCAGGACTGGCTGATGAGGATAAAGGCCACGGAGGTTGCGATCCCCAGATACACGGCGGTCTGGGCCTCCTTTTTCCCATAAATCTCACTTAAAATATCCGTCACCAGGAAGGTGGAGGCGAACAGAATATTCCCCAGGGTCATCTCCATGCCAAAGGCATTGACCACGATCAGCACCTCGATATTGGCGGAAATCGTAGCCACCACCGTCCACAGATACATTCCCTGCTTTCCAAAAATCCGGTACAGCAGGAGAATCCCACCGTAAATCACCAATAAGGAAACAATCAGAACCAGCTCATTCATAACTCACCACTCCTCCCACGCCAAAGGCCGTATTTTCCATCAGAATATCCACCCGCTCGTCGCCGACGTATTTCGGGTACAGTTCCCGGACAAAAACGGCAATTACCGCCGGGTCCGGCTTGACGGGCCGCAGATTCTCCTGCATAATGTTGACACACACCCGCTCAAAATAATTTAATCCTGTTTTAATATCTCGTTCCATGCTTTCTGCCGTCTGCCCCGGAATCCCCTGCAGCAGGCAGATCTCGTCAAAAAATTCCGCAATTTCCGCCGGATCATCGGTATCGATTCCCTTCATCAGATAGCTTTCCCGAAACAGGCTGTCAAAGGTTTCCACCCCGATTTTGATCTTCAGGCAGATGCCATACCTCCCAAACCGCTGCCGCAGCGGGGCGATGGCCTCCCGGTGCATCCAATGGCATTCAAAATGCACCTGGGTAATCTCTTTTTTCAGACAGATCTCCAGAATCAGTGCCATGGTTGCCTCATCCAGATCCACAAAGCTGCCGGAATTGATCACCTCCAGCCGGTGATGGACGCCGGTCACCTTCCCAAGTTCTTCCCGGTTCAGGGCGAAGTTCGCCGCCGTATCCGGGGAGCTGTCCAGATGATAATCGCAGAAGCGGCAGCGCCTCCAGGCACAGCCCCTCCCCCGCAGCATCACAATCTCCCGTTTATTTTTCTCATCAATCACCGCATAGCGGTTCGGGTGAAAATTTGCGGCATACTCCGCCGCATTCCATTGTACCGCAGGCTTTCCCCCGGCATCATTCCGTACTTCTACCATATTTCCTCCTTATTGTCCTGATTTATGGGCATACAGGTATCCCTGCAAGGGGCTTCCTTGTTAGCCTGATCCAGCCCCCACATTCAAAAATGGCACAGAAAATCTGTGCCATTTTACATACAAAATCCACCGCGGCTTGAAATCCGTAAGCCGCAGGCGCTCCCTAGTTTTGTTTATAGACAGGATGGTCACGAACTGTCTGATGCAATTGTCAAAAAAGCTTCCACGACTTATTATATAACAACAGGGCGAAAGAAACAAGAAAAACTTTTAAATACCTTCCAGTTTTTCCTAAGAAAAAAAGCTGGAAAGGAGCTGCCCGCCACCCAGCAGGAAAATGATCCCTCCGGACAACAGATCTCCGTAGACGGAAAATCTCCCAGGCCGCCATTTCAGCCCCGCCTGATTTCCCGCCAGCAGCAGCAACAGGCATAACAAAAAAGTAAAAATTCCCACCAGCGGGATACTGAGCCCTGCAAAGCTGGCCCCGATTCCCATTCCCATATTATTAAAGGCCAGGGCCATTCCCAGAACCAGCGTCTCCCGGACGGATAAAAAGACCGGCGGCCCTTCCTGATGGGAGGCCGCACAGACCGGCTTCTCCCGCAGGAAAAGAAAAAGGAATTTCAGGCAGTAATAGCAGCCAAGCCCCATCAGAAGCAGACTGCCCAGCATGGCGGAAATATACGGCGGAAAAACGGCCGCCAGAAAGGATCCTGCAAAAAGGGCAAGCAGTGTCCCGGCAAGGGTAATAAAGCTGACCACAAAATTCAGCGCAAGCGGAAAACGCTGCCTTTTAAACCCATAGGAAAGCCCCAGCACAAAAGCGTCTATATTGGCGGAAAGTCCAAAAAGAAAGGCAGAAAAAAAGGACATAGGTTACTCCGTAGCTTCATATCTTCCCTGTATTATATTCCGGGGAAAATAATTTGCGCATCGGGAGATTTTTTATTTTTATCCTCGTTATCATTTTCTCCTCAAAACATACACCCCATACCCGCTCTTTTCCTGCACCGCCCATTCCTTCAGCAGCCGGAACTCCCCGTGCAGCCGGATCTGCTTCTTCACAAACCCGTCCTCATTGGAGTACATCACAATCACGCCCCCCGGCTTAAGCAGCCTCAAAGCCTGGCCAAAAAATCCGGCATAAAGCCGGTCCTGCTCCTGGCGGGACTTCTTCCCCCGGGGCGGCATGTCCGTAAAAATCTCGTCAAAGAGATACTCATGGGAAAACTCCATAAAATCCCGCTGCACGAAATAAATCTTCTTCCCCGCCGCCTTCGCATTCTCCCTGGCTCCGGCAATGGCGTCGCCAAAAAGGTCCACGCCGTACATGGTTCCGGCCTCCACCGCCTGATCCCGCTCCAGCAGCAAGGCGCCCACCCCGCAGAAGGGATCCAGCACCTGGGCCCCCTCCTTCAGATAAGGCTTTGCCAGGGCCGCCATCAAAGCCGCCAGGGACGGGTGCATGGAAGAAGCCACCGCCTGACGGCGGTACGTAAAACGAGGATCCTGAAAACCCGAAAACTTTACAAGGGGCAGAAATGTCCCGTCCGGACGTTCATAAAGCCGCAGCTCCACCTCATATCCTCCGGGCAGATTCAAAAGCCGCCGCCCCGTGCGCTGCTCCAGCTCAAAGCCGCAGCGCCTGGCAAAGCTGCTCCGGGCGTCCAGTTCCTGCTTCCCCACCAGAGTGATCCGGAAACGGCACTGGGAAAAATCCCCCAGCCCTTTTTTTAACACCGCCAGCAGATCGGAGGCGGCAAGAGCTTTCGCACAGGCAGCGGGATCGGCGCTCACCGTTTTCACATTAAGGGCGAACAACAGTTCGCGGAAGGTCCGGATCTGCCACAGGCTTTCCGGACGCGCCCCGGCAATGCGCACCCCCAGCGGTGTCAGCGTCACCGGATACTCCCGGATCTGCCTGGCCGTCACCTCCCGGTGCAGGCGGTTGGTGGTAAGAACCACGTCGAAGGACTGATCCCCGCCCCGGAATCCATGGTTCTCCCCTTTTTGTAAGGCAAACAGCATCGTTTCCAACTGCCTGAGCTCCTCCCGGTAATGCTTCTGACTGTCGGCAGGGACCTCCTGGGCCGTCATCTCCGAAAGCCGCTCCCGAAGGAGCGGGGCCGCTTCCTGGTAATCCAACTGCTGCATCGCTTTCAGATAATCCGCCCGCACAAACAACGTTTCCTCCCGGCTGTAAGCCGAAACTAACTGCTGAAGCTCCTGCTGACAGCCCAGCTCGCCCAAAAGCAGCGCCGCATTCCTGCGGACCTTGGGATCCTCATGATGTAACAATCCGGCAAACGGATTGCCCTCCCGGCCCATCAGCTCCTTTAAGACCTCCGGGTCCTCACCGTCCCGCAATTTCTGGCGCAGAGCGATCAGGCGCTCCCGCACCCGGCTCCCTCCGTCCGCAGTGTCTTCCCTGTCCTTAAGCAATTCCAAAAAAATGGTTTCCATACTCATACGCTCCCTTAAGGTCCTTCCTCTATCTGCTTCCAAAATATAGTTCTTCCCCGCCAAATGGATTATCCGGCCTTCCTGTAAAAATAGCCTCCGGCTCCGTCCCGTGCTCCTGGATATACGCCTGCACATCCGTAAGAAACTGCTCCCATTCCTTAGGATGATCCACATAATACAGCGGACACGGCTTTCCCGTCACATCATAATGGCGGATCACCTGCTCCGTGGTTACCTCGAACTTTCCGCAGAGCCAGGCCGTCAGATGCACCAGAGACTGGTAGGCCTCCTTGGAAAACTCTCCCGTCTCGTCCGGATGGCATACCTCAATAGAAAGGGTATCCGCATTCCGCTCGTTGGAGGCATAGGCAATCTCACTGCTGGGGATACACTGGATGATCTCCCCGTCGATTCCCACAATAAAATGGCTGCTGGCCTTTGTCTGCCTGGAATCCTTAAGCCCCTCAAAATAATCATGGTTCTGCTGGGCGCTGGTACCGGGATTGGCCGTATAATGGATCACGATCCCCTTGACCTTTGGCAGCGCCTCCTGGGGCCTGGAATAGGGATTGGGCGTTAAGAGCTGCACATCGAAATCCGGCGCATCCGCCACAACTTTCTCAAAAGCCTGGTCGATCTTCTGCTCCTCGCTGAACACCTTCCGCCATCCCTTCACCTGCCTTACCGCCACAACCACCAGTACTGCCACAACCACACACAGCAGAATCCTCCCTGCAAGCTGCAGGGTCCTGCGTCTTCTTTTTCTTCTTCTTCTCTCCTGTATCGCCCTTCTCCGGCGTGCCTCTTCTGCATTCATCGAAACGTTCACCCGGCGTCTTTAACGAAACAGGTT
This sequence comes from uncultured Lachnospiraceae bacterium, assembly GCA_949738465.1. Taxonomy (GTDB): domain Bacteria; phylum Bacillota; class Clostridia; order Lachnospirales; family Lachnospiraceae; genus 14-2. The sequence goes on along the minus strand of CATJBQ010000072.1, from coordinate 34,365 downwards.
CTTAAAAAAATCAATGATCGCATTAAAAAATGCCACGATCTTGTCCCAGAAGCCGTTTTCTTCGGCATACCCGGCAATCCGGTCATACAGATCCTTCGCCTGGTTCATAATGCTGTCGATATCCAGATCCAGGCTGCCGATCTTCTGAAGCAGGCTGATCACCTGCTGAATCTCACTCTCGCTTAAGACAATATCCAGCTTATCGCAGGCCTCTTCGATGGCCGCGCGGATCTCCTCCTCCGTCTCCAGATGATTCTCCACAATCTGCTGCTTCAGATACGCGATAAACTCCTCCACCTGCTTCGAATCCCCGATGGATTCCGCAAGATCGCCGGTGAGCACCAGCTCATTTAAAGCCGCGTCCATGCTCTCCTCCGACACTTCCTCCCCGGTCATAACCGCATAAGCCTTCATGGCTCCCACCAGAGCCGCCGTTCCGGAAACGGGGAAGGGCGCCGCCACAATGATATCCGCATCGGTAAGCCCTGCCGTGATCAGTGCGTTTTTATACATTCCGATGGTGCAGTGGGAAATATTTTTCGTGGTGATATTGATGCCGTTGCCCGGATCCCGCTTCACCACCAGCACCGACGACAGGGAGCCGGTACCGATGATATCGCTGGACAGATACGCGCCCAGATACCGGTACTCCTCGTCGATGGTGGTATAAATCACATCATATTCCGAAAGCTCCGCCGGATTGATCCCCAGAAGCTCCAGCACCGTAGCGCGCTGCTCCTCGCTAAGATTGGCCCCCAGGGAAAGATAGGGCCGGTCCTCCTTGGTGATGGGCTCCGTCACCTCGCCCTCCTCCGACACCTGGGCATCTGAATTGGCCGGCTTCTCCTCCGGCTGGCCTGCTCCGCCTTCTGGCTGCGCTGCGCCATCCCCCGGCTGGTCTGCCCCGACTTGTGGCTTTTTCCCCGGCTGGCCTGCTCCGCCTTCTGGCTGCGCATCTCCTTCCGGCTGTGCCGCATCTCCTTCCGGCTTCTCCCCCGGCTGGCCTGCTCCGCCTTCTGGCTGCGCATCTCCTTCCGGCTTCTCCCCCGGCTGGCCCGCGCCTGCCGCATCATCCGCCGTGGGAGCCGCGGCCCCTTCCTGCTCTCCCGCCGTCTCTGCCGGCGCCGCGTCTCCGGGCGATTCCGCCTGCACTCCAAAAGAAGATACAAGCATCATCCCTGCCAGAATCCATACAATCACTTTCTTTTTCATATCATAACCTTCTTTCTCAATGTTCCTTCCTGCTCCTGGCAGAAAAGGCTTTCCTGCTCCAACATTTCACTCCTTATCCCCCTGTTCTTATCCGGGAAGACGCGCTTCCATCCAGCCCGCAAGGTCCTCATATACCTGCTCCTTATCCAGCTCGTTTAAGATCTCATGGCGGTCCTTGTCGTAAAGCTTCAGAGAAAGATCCTCCATCCCCAGCGCCTGGTAAACGCCAAACGCCTTCTTCACACCGGCGCCAAAGTTCCCCACCGGATCCTCTGCCCCCGCCACAAAAAACAGCGGCAGCTTTCCCGGCATCCGGCGCATATGTTCCGGCCGGTTGATATCCCGAATGGTATCAAACAATGCGTAAAAACCGCTCAGCGTAAAACGGAAGGAACAGGCCGGCGCAGCGTTATAAGCCTTTACAATCTCCTTATCCCTGGTGAGCCAGCCGTTCTTAAGCCCCTCCCCGGCAAACCGCTTGTCATTGCCGGAAAACGCCATATTGTGGATCATCCCGCTGCGGTAATGCCAGCCCTTGAACACAGCCAGAAAACGGCAAAGCAGCCTTCCCGTATTCACCGCGATATCCGGCTGGGAGCCGGTTCCCATCACAACGGCTCCTGCAAGCCCCTCCCCGTGAAGATACAGATATTTCCGGAGAAGAAAGGATCCCATGCTGTGTCCCAGCATGAAATAGGGAAGCCCGGGATATTCTTCCAAGGTCCGTTCCCGCAGCGCATGCATATCAGAAACCAGCGTATCGCTGCCATGAGGGCCGAAATACCCCCATTGGGAAGGATCCGCCACCGACTGCCCGTGGCCCAGATGATCGTGGCCCACCACCAGAAATCCCCTCCCGTTCAGGTATCTGGCAAAACCGTCATAGCGCTCAATATACTCCACCATCCCGTGGGTAATCTGTAAAATTCCCTTAAGCTCTCCCGTCTCCGGCTTCCAGCACACACCGTGGAGCTTTGTCTTCCCTTCCTTCGATAAAAAAGTAAAATGTTCTACACCCATAACGCCTTCTCCTCCATGGCTCTTTGGATCTGCTGCTGCCAGTCCTTCAACTGATCCAGAAGCTGCTGCTCCTTCATATAGCTTTCGCCCGCCGCCTCCATCTGGCTTAAGATCTGTTCCAGGCTGCTCTCCTGCCGGGATGCGGCGTCTGCCGTCTGCTCCCAGCTCTTATGAAGCTTCTCCAACTGTCCGCCGTAGGAAGACATCTGCAACGCTGCCGGGTCCTCTTCTGCTTCCTGTGCCGGACTGCGCCCCAGTCCGGCCGTCTGTGCAAGGCTGCGCTCCACTCCCGCTGCCGCCCGCGCAAGCTTCTCCTCCTGGGCTGCCTGCCTCTCCTCCAGCTTCTGAAGCTGCTCCGCCGCCGCCTGAAACGCCTCCTGCATCCGGTTAAGCTCCTGGCGGAGCTGTTCTGCCGCACCACAGGACTCTCCCGCGCCGCTGCGCACCTCCTCCGCCGCCGCCACGAACTTCCTTCCCGAAGCCCCCATCCGGCCTGCCTCGATGGCCGCATTCAGCGACAGAATACTCATGGAGCGCGCCTGCTCCTCCATGACGGCCGCCCTCTGCCCGGCCTGGGCAAGCTCCTGGTCAAACTCTCCGGCCCACTGCCGGAGGCTCTTAAGGGCTTCCCCGGTTCCACTGCCCTGCCCGATACATTCCTTTAGCTCCTGCTGCTTCTCTCTCACCGCTTCCATGCCCCGCCGGTCCGCTTCTTCCTTCCGGCACAGGCTCTGGCAGATCTCAAAAAGATGCCGGCGCAGTTCCTCCTCCTCCCTGGCCTGGGAAGCTCCATTTTTACGGATCTTATGGACCAGGGACACCACCTGGTTCAACGCGCCGTCAAGGCTCTCCTGGCTCCTCTCCATTTCATACAGGGCGTCTTTGCACTCACCGCTGCCACCTTCCACCCGCGCCAGCGCCCTTTGCATCGCCGCCATAGCCTCCTGCTTACGCAGTTGCTCTTCCTCCCGGGCCTTCCTGTCCTTTACACTTTCAAACACCTGGTTTCACTCTCCTTAGGTCTGGCCGCCAGACAGCTTTTTCTGCCCGCGCCCTATTGTTATTGTACCTTTTTTCCCTGTACTGCGCAATAATATACCATATTTCTTAAGAAGTTCTTTCCTAAAATTTTTCTAAAAATTTTCTAAAGGCCGGCAAAAATCAGCGATAATTCTTCACCACAATCTGAAGGCTTTTCTGCCCCTGGTAGGTGTTGATCTGGGGGTAATACACGAAATCCGCCGTCTTTTCCGATTTGTTTCTGGATTTATTCACATAATAGGCAAGGAACTCCTCCGCGTCTCCAAAATAGACCGCCTCCAGCTTCCGTCCGCCGGCCGAACTTACGTTCATCTTGCAGACATTCTGGTTTTTCCCCACAATCCGCGAGGACAGGATCGAGATCTTCCGGTCCGCAAAGACCGGCTTCTCGTTGCCCTTGCCAAAGGGCGCAAGCAGCTCCAACTGCTCCACCAGCTCCTGGGTGATATAATCTAAAGGCATGGGTACGTCAATATGGATCTTGGGGATCAGATCCTCCTCTGTCAGGGCCGTCAGTTCATTGAGCCTTTGGCCCAGCAGCGGCACCTTGGAGACCGGCAGGGAAAAACCGGCCGCCATAGGATGGCCGCCAAACTTTGTAAACAGCTCCTTCACCTTGCATAACTCCTGGTACATGGAATATTCCTCGATGGAACGGCCGCTTCCCTTGGCCCCCTCCTCCCCCTGTGTCACCACAAAGGTGGGACGGTGCCAGGCCTCCCGGATCCTTCCGGCAATGATGCCCGCCAGGCTCTCGTGGCATTGGGGCAGATACAGCACCAGTACCTTATCCCCCCGCTCTGCCGCTTCCTCTGCCAGCGCCTGGGCCTTCAACACGCCCTGGGCCGTCAGCTCCTTGCGGCCGGTATTCAGATCCACCAGGTCTTTGGCCAGCCGGGCCGCCTCCCCGGGATCCTTCGTGCACATCAGCCGGAGTGCCCGTTCCGCCGTGTCCAGCCTTCCGCTGGCATTCATGCAGGGCCCCAGGATAAATCCGATATGATAGGCGTCGATCTGCCCGGGCGCAAGCTGATTCTGGGCGATCAGCGCCAGAAGCCCCTCATTGTCCGTACAGCGCAGACGCCTGAGACCCTCCTTCACCAGAATGCGGTTTTCTCCCTGGAGCTCCATCACATCCCCCACCGTGGCGATGGCCGCATAGGGCAGATAGTCCCAGATCTCCTCCGGCCCCTTTCCAAAAGCCTCATATAGCACCTGCACCAGCTTAAAGGCTACTGCCGCCCCGCACAGGCCCTTCCAGGGATAACCGCAGCCCTCCTGGCGCGGATTCACCACGGCGTCCGCCGGGGGGATCCGGTAGATACGCCCATCGGGCCCCTCCTCGTAGGGCACCTCATGGTGGTCCGTCACAAGGATGGTCATTCCCTGTCCCTTTCCCATGGCAATCTCATCATAGGCGGCAATCCCATTATCACAGGTGATGATGGTGTCGATCCCGTCTGCCGCCGCCTGACGCACCAGGCGCTCATTGAGCCCATAGCCGTCGGCAATCCGATCCGGAATGGCAACGTCCACCCTTGCGCCGCAGCTTGTCAGGCCCCGCCACAGAATGTAAGAGGACTGGATCCCGTCGATATCATAATCCCCGATCACCCGGATCCGCCTTTTCTGGCCAATCTTCTCCTGCAGAATCTCCACCGCCAGATCCACATCCTTCAGAAGATGCGGGTCGCAAAGCTCCGATAAGGACCCGGTCAGATAGGTCCTTACCGCCTCCTCGCCGACCACATCGCGATTCCGTATGATCCGGGCAATCACCGGATCTATGGAAAATTTTCTTCCGATTTCATTAAAATCCGCTCTTTTTGCCGCAACCAGCCACTTTTCCATCTCGCTTCATCCATTCTAGACATTTTTATCATTCTATGATAGCATATTTTACAGGAAAAGAAAATGGGGAAAAGTGTCCTTCCGATACACAGATGAAAAGAAAAAAGAAGAACCAGGAGGAATTATGCATCCATCATTGTTAATCCGGCTTTTGAAACATCATAAGGTATACGTCCAGACCCACAATTTCCCGGATCCGGACGCTATTGCCAGCGCCTTTGGCCTACAGGAATTTCTTGCCCGCCACGGGATTCCTTCCACCCTCTGCTACGATGGCCGCATCGACCGGCTCAGCTCCAGGAAAATGCTGGAGGTCTTCGGGATCACTATGGCCCCGGGATCTTCTTTTACGGATATGACTGGCCGGGATCTGATTGTACTGGTGGACTCCCAGAAGCCCAACTCCAACGTGACCTCTTTCATGGGAACTGTGGCCGCCTGCATTGATCATCATCCGGTATTCACCCCTTACGAATATGAATACTTTGATCTGCAGACTACCGGGGCCTGCGCCAGCATCATCGCCTCCTATTTCCAGAGGACCAATACTCCCATCTCCGTGGCTGCGGCCTCTGCCTTAGCCTACGGCATCAAGATCGACACGGCGGACTTTACACGGGGCACCTCCCAGCTTGACGTGGATATGTTCCATTACCTCTATTCCCGCTCCGACTGGAGCCTGGTGCAGAGCATGTACAGCAACGCCATGGAATACGACGACCTCCGCGCTTACGGCGCCGCCATCCAGAATATCAGCATTTACGAGAGCACCGGCTTTGCCTACATCCCCTTCCGCTGCTCCCAGACCTTGACGGCCATCATCTCGGATTTTATTCTGGCACTGGACGTGGTGACAGTGTCCATCGTCTATGCGCCGGATGAGGACGGCATCCATTTCTCCGTCCGCAGCCAGCGTGAGAAGATTCATGCCGGCGAGCTGGTGACCACCGCCCTCTCCGGCATCGGCAGCGGCGGCGGGCATCCGTCCATGGGCGGCGGGCTGATCCCGGCCGGGAAGATTCCCTCTCTGGGGCTGCAGCTCAATATTACCCTGCAGCAGCGGTTCCTTCTGGCGGAGCAGGCATTGCTGGAGCAGGCGGGGAGCAGCTAAAAGCTTCCCGTTCCTTACTCCTCCCCCAGCTTCACCGCCACCAGCGCACCTGCCAGCAGCGCCACAATCCCTGTCACCACCGTAAGCACCGTAAGCTTCCCGAAGGTATTCAGCATCAGGATGGCCACCGGCGACGCCACAATCAGGCCGATGATGGCCCAGTAGGCCACGTAAGGCCACTTTGAAAAGATAATCTCAATGATCTTGGCGATCACAAAGATCCCCACCACCACGCCGATCCCGAAGGGAACCAGCACGCCGCAGTCCGCCAGGATCCCCGGAAGGTCAAAGGCGGCCAGATGGTCCACAAACTGGTTAATCATGCCGATAATCGGCGTATAATATCCCATAATCATTAAAACCATGGAACCGCTGACGCCGGGAATCACCATGGTAGCGGAGGCAACCACGCCCACGCCTAAAAGCTTCAGTACATTGAGGACGCTCAGGGAAAGATCCGCATCTCCCCCGGCCGACCCCTCCAGGGACGCACACCCCACCACCAACGCAAAAAACACCACAAAGGCAATAAGATATGAGACCTTGAAGCCCGCGCCCTTCACTTTTTTGCCCATGGCCGGCAGCCCCCCCAGGATCAGACCGATAAATAAAAGGTTGGTCTGGAAGGGGGCGACGCCGAACAAATATTCGATCAGCCGTGCCACCAGCACCAGCGCCAGCAGCATGCCGATAAATATGGGAATCAGCACCTTGACGCTTTTCTTAAACTCGGAAAACAGATGGGTCACCGCATGGATGATCCTGTCATAAATCCCCATGGACACCGCCATGGTCCCTCCACTGACGCCGGGAATGATATTGGCAATTCCCATAACGGCGCCCTTTAAAATATCCTTAATCATAGCAAACTCCTGTTATACTTATTTTTTCACGATCCGTTCTGCTTTGCCGCATAGTCCCGCACAAAAGCCAGGAAAATATCCATCTCCTGGTCGGTGCCGATGGTGATACGCAGGTAGCTGTCGATGCGGGGCCGGTCGAAATAGCGCACATAGATATGCTCCTCCCTAAGCGCCTCAAACAGCTTCCGTGCCGGGAGCTGCGGATGGGTGGCAAAGATAAAGTTGCTGGAGGAATCCGGAAAAAGAAAGCCAAGCTTCGACAGCTCCTCCTTCGTCCTCTCCCGGGTAGCGATAATCTTCCCTGTGGTTTCCCGGAAATACGCCTCGTCCTCCACCGCCGCCGTCCCCAGCTTAATGGCGGCCGCATTCATGGTGTAAGAATTAAAGGAATATTTCACATCCCGAAGGCAGCAAATCAGCTCCGGCTGGCCCAGGGCAAATCCGATCCGCACACCGGCCAGGCTGCGGGACTTGGAAAAGGTCTGCACCACCAGCAGATTATCATATTCCGGAATCAATGATACCGCAGATTCCCCCCCAAAGTCAATATATGCTTCATCCACAATGACAATGACATCCCGGTTGTGGTCCAGGATCCTGCGGATCCCCTCCAGGGGCATTGCCAGACCGGTGGGGGCATTGGGGTTGGCCAGGACAATCCCGCCGTTTTCCCCGAAATAGTCCGCCTCTGCCAGACGGAATTCTTCATCCAGGGGCCTGGTACAATAAGGAATCCGATAAAGTCCTGCCCACACATCGTAGAAGGAATAGGTAATATCCGGAAACAAAATGGGCTTCCCGCCATTAAAAAACGTCAAAAAGGACAATGCCAGCACATCGTCGCTGCCCACCCCCACAAAAACCTGCTCTGGGGCCACCTCATACCGGCGGGCCAGGGCCTCTGTAAGCTCCGCCGCCGCAGGATCCGGATACAGTCTGAGCTTCTGGGCATCCATCTGCCACAGCGCCTCCTCCACCCTGGGAGACGGAGGATAGGGATTCTCATTGGTATTCAGTTTTATCATCCTTGGCTGATTGGGCTGCTCTCCCGGCACATAGGGAACCACCGCCCGCACGTTGTCTCTCCATTTCTGCATCGTCTGCTCCTTTCCGCCCTCTAAGGCTGCATGTCAAAGGGTTCTGGCACTTATAAATCCATACTCCGCCGCCAGCGCCGCAAAAGCCGGCAGGGAGCGTTCCAGCATCTCATAGGGAACGCAGTAGGCCAGCCGCACATAGCCGGGACAGCCAAAGGTGGTGCCGTTCACTAGCATAATGTGATGCCTCTTAGCCGCTGCAACGAACTCCAGTTCGTCCTCCTGGGGGGAGCGGATGAACATGTAAAAGGTTCCCTCCGGCTTGATACAGGTAAAGCCAAGCTCTGTCAAGGCCCCATAGATCCGCTTCCGGTTCTGGTCATAGAAGGCCACATCCGTCTGTTCCTTCAGGCAGCGGGCCACCGCCTTCTGCATCAGCGCCGGCGCGTTGATAAAGCCGGTGATGCGGTTGGCAATGGCAAGCCCGCTGTAGGTCCGCTCAAAATCCGCCATCTCATCGGGGATCACCAGATAGCCGATCCGGTCCCCGGGAATGGACAGGGATTTGCTGAAGGAATAGGTCACAAAGGTATTTTCGTAATACTTTGTCAAAAAAGGCGTTTCCTTCCCGTCAAAAACGATCTCCCGGTAGGGCTCGTCGGAAATGATGTAGATCTCGTGGCCGTATTCCTGCTGCTTTGCGCGCAGAATGGAAGCAATCCGCGAAATCACCTCCTCCGAATAGATCACACCGCTGGGATTTACCGGGTTATTGATAATCACCGCCTTGGTCCTTGGGGTAACCTTCCTCTCCATATCCGCAAAATCCGGCAGCATGGTGTCAAAGTCCGGCTGTACCACCGTAAGACGTCCCCGCCAGTTGCCGCAGTAATTCCGGTACTCGGTAAAATAAGGGGCAAAGACCATCATCTCGTCCCCGGGGTCAAAGAGGGTCTTTAAAATAATGTTGATGGCTCCGGCCGCCCCTACCGTCATAATCACGTTACGCCCGCCAAAGGAGGTATGGAACCGCTCATTTAAGCTCTCCGCCACCGCCTGGCAGACCTGGGGGTAGCCGGTGTTGGCCATATAGCCGTGCAGCCCTAAGGAATCATCTTCCCGGATCACATCAAGAAGCGCCTGGGTGTAAGCCTCCGGTACCGGCGTGCAGGGATTGCCCAGGCTGAAATCATAGACATTCTCCGCCCCGATCTGCTCCGCAAGCTGCTGCCCCTCCGTAAACATGGCGCGGATCGCCGAGCTGTTGGAAATATCCTCTATAATCTGTTTTGATATCATTTTTGTCCGCCTCATTTCTATGTGCATTTTTTATCCATCCTATACTTTACTATGTTCCCGTGGAAAAGTACAGTGTTTTTCATCTTTTTCTCCGATTTTTCTATGTTTTTTACCAAAAGTGTGTTATGATAAATTTTAGGTTGTGAAATTATTTTAGGATTTTAAGGAGGCCCCCATGGAATCAGGCTTATATCAAATCGTAGAAAAACAGACGCTCTGTGAGATACTGGAATCCTTTCATGTCTGCATCGGGCTGCCGGTGCAGCTTATCGACGCCAACGGCATCATTCTGGAGTCCTACGGACAGGCCTCCCGCTATTGCCGCATCATCAAGAAATTCCTGCCCAAGGACGATACCTGCGAGGTAGTGCACATCCGGGCCAGCAAACGGGCCATGGATCTGGGGGAAACCTATATCTTCTCCTGCCACGCCAATCTGAATCACATTGTTTTTCCGCTGATGAATAACAACACCCTCTTTGGGTCCGTGCTGGTGGGTCCCTTTTTGATGGACGAGCCGGATTCCACCCTGGTGCTAAGCATCGACAAGCGTTACAACCTGTCCACCAACACCCTGTTAGACCTTTACGAGGAGCTGGATTCCATCCGGATTATCCCCTCCTCCACGGTAACCCATATCAGCCGCCTTTTGTATTATCTGTTTGCGGATCTGATCTCCGAGAGCAAGCAGCAACTGATCATGAACCAGAATAAGCTGCTGCAGCAGTCTAAGATCAACGAATCCATCCAGATGTACAAGTCCGGCCCTGCCCCGGCGTCCTCCTCCTATCCCATCGAACTGGAACGGGAGCTGATTACCAAGGTAAAGACCGGCAACAGCCAGGAAGCCAAGGCCATTTTAAACGACCTTCTGGGCTATGTATTTTTTTCCGGGGGCAACAGCCTGGACATGGTAAAAACGCGCTCCATCGAGCTATGCTCCCTGCTTTCGAGGGCCGCCATCGAAGGGGGAGCCACCTCGGATACCATTTTCCGCATCAACAACCAGTACTTAAAGTCCTTACAGAGCATGCATTCCATGGAGGATCTCTGCTTCAAGCTGCAGGAATCGGTGGAAACATTTACCGAATGCATCTTCAACTACATTCCCAGCAAAAACGGGGAGCTGATCAAGAAGGCCATCCAGTTCATTTCCCAGAACTTTGCCTCTCAGCTTACCCTGGACGACGTGGCCCGGCAGGTCCACTTAAACCCGGCCTATTTTTCCTCGGTCTTCAAGCAGTCCACCGGCTCCACCTTCAAGGAGTACCTGAACATGGTGCGCATCGAGGAAAGCAAGCGGCTGCTGGCAAACACCAGCTACTCGGTGATCGACATCGCCGTGGCCACCGGCTTCGAGGACCAGAGCTATTTCTCCAAGGTTTTCAAAAAATATACCGGCCTGACGCCCAAGCAGTACCGTTAAGCGTAACGGCTGCCCGGCGCCGGCCGGCCCTGTCTCCCTGCGCTTCCGGCTGCCTCAGGATGCCTGAAGTGCGGCTAGCTGTTCCTCCGCCGCAATCAATACGGAAAGATTGCTGACGTAGCCCTTTGCCTTATCCGACAGGGCATTGTACGCATTTCGCGCATTCTGGATCACGCCCGCCTTGTCTGCCGTCACGGGCCCGATGCTGTTGATGGCGTCCACCACAGGCTGAGCCTGGGCTTTGGCCTGCTCCTCCTCTGCCCTTGCGGCTTCCTCCGCCTGTTGCTGCTGCACCAGGCTGTTATATACATTCTCCGCATTCACCAGCGCGTCATAGTTCTTCACAAATCCCTTCCCCTGGTCGTTTAACGCGTCGTAGGCCCCTCGGGCCGACGCAATCACCGGCTGGCTTCCCAGATTCACGTCTCCGATGGCCGCAATGGCTTCGTCCACTGCCGCCGCCGCGTCCTGGTTCCTGGCTTTCTCGCTCTCGGTTCCGCTCAGACGGTATACAAACACCGCATCTCCGGATCTGATATTGTTAAACAGCGTCTTGGCCGCGCTGTAGGGCATGTTGATACAGCCATGGGAACCGCTGGTCTTGTAGTAGTTGCCGCCAAAATCACTCCTCCAGTTGGCGTCATGAAAGCCGATGCCGCCGTTGAAGGGCATCCAGAAGGAAACGGGCGTCCGGTAATCCTCTCCCACCAGGGTCTTGTCCTTCTGGGTATAGTAGAGGGCATAAGCTCCGGAGGGCGTGGACCAGCCCTTGGATTCGTTTCCGGATACAAAATCCGTATCCAGGATCAGGGAGCCGTTTTTATAAAAATACAGATGCTGGGCGGTAATGTTCACCTCCACGTAGGTTCCCCCATGGTCCTCCCCGTTCCGGCTGGCGCCGTACTGGGAATATACAGGCTCCCGGGACTCCTGCTTCCCCTCCTGGATATCGGCCATCAGCTTTGCCGCTTCCTCCTCCTGGTTGATCTTCCAGCCATAGTAGGAATTGGAATAGCTGACGGTACTGCCCCAGGTGGTTTTAAAATTCCGGGGCATTCCATATGTATCGTGGCGGGAGGCCAGCTCCTTTACGTAGGCGGCAACGGCCTCTCCGTCAATCTGTACCTGCTCGTCCTCCGTCACCGACAGCCAGGGGGCAATCTCATTGCCGGTAAGCTTCTCGCTGTCGCTGCCAAACTCATAGATAATCGAAGTGGATACACACTTGTTCAGCTTTTCCACCAGGGATGTCATGGCCGCATCGTCCGACCGCAGGGAAGGCTGCTGATAGCAGTCGCTCTCCTCTAGGGACAGGGCAGACTGCAGGTTCATAATGGAATTCTTCAGCGCCTCCTTAAGCAGCTTTTCATCCACCGTGGTTCCTTCCACCTCCGGGACCACCTCATAGCCCTTGTTTTCCTGATATTCCGAAATATGGGCGTCCTCCGGTGCTTTTACGTTGGCCGCGTCAAAAAATGCCAGGCCCTTCGTCGCCTCCGCAAGCTTCTCCTCATCGTAATTCACCATGGTCTCCAGCTCCGTACTGGTCTCCCGGAACAAAGAAGCCGGCCAGGCAAAGCCGCTGCGGGCTTTAAGAAGCGCCTGCAGGCTCCCGTCAAACTCCGGATACAACCCGATCTGGGCGCTTCCGATGGTATCCTTCACGCCCTCCCGGCCGGTGATGGTAAGCTGATACTTCTCCACCTCCCGGGTAATCAGAGCCTCCACATCCTCCACGCTCTTGCCGGAGCAGTCCACACCATTGATCACCGTGTGGAACGGAAAATGGCTTTGAAAATAAATACCGATAGCAATATACACAGCCACCAGGAGGATCACAATGATTCCGATGATCCCAATGATTAGCCTCTTCTTTCCTAATTTCTGTACAACACTCATCTATCTCTCCTCTTTCCGGCGCAAGATTCCACTGCACCTGTCCTTAATTATAGTGCCAACATTTTGAAAGTCAACCGATTCCGGCGGTATTTAATACTTTTGTAATAGTTCGAGGATCGTAAAAAGAGCCCCCGCCAGCCGTCTGGCGAAAGCTCCTGCCGTTCTTTTATCCTTCCAGAAATCCCTTTCCCGGCACCTTCCGGGTCTGTAGCTGCCTGCCATAAACCATGGTATACATCACCACGGCCAGCCCGCAGGCCGTCGCCACATCGAAGACGGAATGCTGCTTCAAAAACATGGTTGCCAGTATGATGGACATCATCAGAATCCCGGAAGCAATCTGCACGCCACGGTGCTTCTTCAAGGACTGGCTGTGGGAAATGGCAATGTGGATTCCGATGGAATTGTATACATGAATGCTGGGAAACAGGTTGGTAGGCGTATCCGCAGCGTACAGCCACTGCACCAGATCCGCAAACACGTTGTCCCTTGGAAATACGCTGGGCCTTAAGTAATGGCCGTTGGGGTACACGGTGGAGACGAACAGAAACACCGTCATTCCCACAAACAAAAAGGCGCACAGCTTATAGTAATCCGACACGTCGTGGAAGAAAAAGTAAATCATCCCCACCGCCACATACAGAAACCACAGCAGATAGGGCACAATGAAGAATTCCACAAACGGGATAAAATCGTCCACCGCCACATGTACCACATGGAATCTCCTGGTCACCGTCTTCTCCAGCCAGGTAAACCAGGCCAGATACAACGGGAAATAAAATAAAGTCCACGCATGCTTGTATTTTTGTAAATAGTTTCCCAAAAATTGTTTCATATTGCCACTTCCCTTTTCCTGCGCTCTCCTGCACATTACTCACACATTTTTTCTGTCATTTGGGATTATAGCACAGGAAAAATCGCGGAACAATGGGATATTTAACAATTAAGAAAATCTTTAATCTTTTTTTAAGATTCCTTCGGCTTTTCCTTTCGGTTTTTTGTAGTTTTCAGTGATATTTCACAAAGCTTCAGCGCTTCATCTCGCTGTGGTATCCGGTATGGTTGTGATCTTCTATCACATCCATAAGCTCCTTAAGCGTCATGGAGGGCATGTCGCCGGGAACCGTATTCTTCATGGCGCTGCTGGCATTGCCATAGGCAAGCGCTTTCTGGCAGCCGCCTTCTTCGGAGAGGAGGCCGTAAAGCACGCCGGCCACATAGGCATCCCCGCTGCCGATCCGGTCCACCACTTCAATGTTATGGTACCCATCTTCCTCATAAAAGCAGTCCTTCCTGACATCGTAAATCACAGAGGCAAAGCTGTGTATCTTGGGGCTGTGCACTGTCCGCTGGGTGGAAGCAATCACGGACAACGGGTACTCAGCGGCGAAGGCTCTCATGATCTCCTTAAGCTCTCCCTCCTTTCCGAAGGTCAGCCGGGCCGTATCCTCCGAGCAGAAAAATACGTCTACATAAGGAAGGATCCCCTCGATGCATGTTCTTGCCTCCGCACCGGTCCAGAGATTCCCTCTGAAATTCACATCAAAGGAAATCAAAGCGCCCTGTTCCTTGAACCTTTTTATCATCTCAACCCCGGCCCTCTGGCACTTTTCCCCCAGCGCAAGGGTAATCCCCGACGTATGGAAGCAGCGGGCCTGGCAATACATCTCCTCCGGAAACTCCTCCATCGCAATCCGGGTCATGGAGGAGTGCAGCCGGTCATAGACCACCCCCGGTTTTCTGGGATAGGCTCCATTCTCATAAAAGTAAATCCCCAGCCGTCCGTCCTTTGTACGGTCATAGGTCAGATAATCGTCGCCGACACCACAAAATTGAAGCTTATTTCTGGCATAAATCCCGATCGTCGAATCCGGAATCCGGGAAATTATCCCCGTTTTCAGCCCAAGCTGCGCTACGCCGGAGGCCACATTCAGCTCCGCGCCGCCCACCTGCTTCTGAAATACATCCCCCCGCATGATCCTCTCATTGTCCGGCGGGGAAAGCCGTAACAAAATCTCACCAAGTGTCAATAAATCAAACATCCTTCTTCTGTCCTTTCTTATTTTCCTTATTTCCTGAACGCATCCTTCTTGTACTGCTCCAGCCGCCAGATTCTACATGTCCGTTTCAATCTAACACTTTTTTTCTCCTTTTACAAGTGCCCTTCAAAAAATATAGAAAGTTTCTTTGTTTCATGTTCCTCTCTCTTTCCTTTTTTATTGCCGGACAGAATGCCCTTTGGCAAAATCTGTCCGGTAATCCGGTTTGTAATTTTATTTTAGCGGAAAGAGAGGATCCGCAGAATGTAAAAATCCGAAAACCTGGCTGAAAAAACCCGACAGAATTCAATACCCATACCTCTTCCGATACTTCAAAAATATCCCTGCCGACAGCAGCAGCGCCATCAGCTCCGCCACCGGCGTCGCCAGCCAGATCCCGTTTACCTGAAGAAACAGCGGCAGCGTCAGCATGGTCAGCAGCATGAAGACAAAGGACCTGGAAAATGCCAGGATGGCCGACACCACCCCGTTGGAGAGGGCGGTAAACATCCCGCTGGCAAAAATATTAAAGCCGATAAACAAAAGCGCCAGGGTACAGATCCGGTTTCCGGTAACCGCCAGCTCATACACCGGGTTATCGGGACGGGCAAAAACAGACACCAGAGGCTTTGTCAGAAGCAGGGAGCCCGCCACCGTCCCGAGAGAGATCAGGGCAATCACCCTAAGGCTTAACACAATCAGTTTTTTCAGCTTCTTCTGGTTCCGCTCCCCGTAATAGTAGCTCAGCATGGGCGCGACGCCATAGGAATATCCGGCGTACAGAGAGCTGGCGAACATCAGTACGTACGTGATAATGGTGACGGCAGCCACCCCATCCTCCCCCACATAGCGGAGCATCGTCCAGTTAAACATCATCGTAACAATCCCGGTGACCAGAGCCGTGGCCATCTCGGAGCAACCGTTTGCGGCGGCATTTTTAAGGGCCCCAAAATGCAGGGACGGCTTCTTAAAATGCAAAAGATTCTTTTTCCGGCTAAATACCGCAAGCCCCACCAGGGCTGTGACAGAATACCCCAGGCCGGTGGCAATCCCTGCGCCGCCGATCCCAAGGCCGGCCACAGCGATCAGCACGTAGTCCAGAACCATATTCAAAACCCCGCCGGAAACCGAGCAGAGCAGGGAAAGAGTTGCCTTCCCGCTGGCAATCATGTAAAGGGTGAAATTATTCATCAACAGGACCGGCGCCGTAAACAGCAGGTAGCGGCTTATGTATTCCCTGCAATAGCCCGAAACCTCCGCCGTCAGCCCCATCGCCCCAAAAAAACGTCCCATCACCAGATAGCCCAGGGCGCACATGACGGCTCCCACCACCACGTTCACCAGGATCAGGAAGGTAAAATCCGCCCGGGCCTCCTCCTCCCTCTGTTCCCCCATTTTCCGCATGATGTAAGCGCTCCCGCCGGTGGCAAGCATGGTGGAAACCGCCGTCACGAGCTGAATGATTGGCGCCGTCAGATTGATGGCAGATAAGGCGTCCGTCCCAATCAGATTAGATACAAAAAGGCCGTCCACCATGGTGTAAAAGGACATAAACACGCTCATGGCAATGGTGGGCACAGCGAATTTCAGAATGTTTTTTAAGGTTACCGGTTTCTGGTATACATTTTGGTTCTCCATAAATTTTTCTCCTCCTGGCTTGTATTTTGTTCTGATATGGGGTATCATAAACCATACAGTAACTGTACAGTCAAGAGATTTTTTGAAAGGAAAAAAAATGAAGCATCTCACCATCGGCCAGTTTGCGGCCCTGCACGGCATCAACAAGAAAACCCTGATGTGGTACGACCAGATCGGGCTGTTTTCCCCTGCCTGCGTCGATCCCCAAAACGGATACCGCTATTACAATTACCACCAGAGCGCCCTGTTAGAGACCATCCTGCTGCTTCGGGAGCTTGACGTGTCTGTGGGGGAGATCCAGGAATTCATGCAGGGCCGCTGCGCCGTGAGTTTGCACGATCTGCTGACCGGGAAAATAAAAGAACTGGATACAAAAATCGATCATCTGAAGGCGGTCCGGACAACCCTGTGCAGCCATCAGCAGAATATGGAAACGCTACTTCACATGGACCTTTCCCGGATCGCCCTGGTAGAAAAAGAAGAAAGCTGCCTGGTGACAGTGGAGATCAATGAAAAAACCTCCTATGACCAGCAGGTGGAAATCATCACAAGGGAAACACGGAAATACCGGCTCCACCGCCTCCACGATGCCGCTTACGGAACCATGATCTCTGTGGAAAGCCTCCGCCGTGGCGCTTATGACGCATACTCCCGGCTTTTTATCGAGCTTCCCTTCTCCCTGCCCCAAAAAGGGCTCCATATCCGGCCAGGGGGCCGGTATCTGACGGCCTTTTACCAGGGGGATTTTGAAAAAATGCCCGCCAGATATGAGGAAATTTTTGCCTTTGCCAAAGCCAGGGGCATTTCCCTTCACGGATATTCCTATGAAAAAATCCTCAACGAAACCGTTGCCGACCGCATGGAGGATTACATCGTACAGATCGAGATCCCGGCCGGGTCTCCTTGAAAAAGATTTTTCATTCCCCGGCCGGGAAACACTTAAAGATCTTCCTCCATACGTTCCAACTCCCGCAGCCTGTCGTTGATCCGCTTTGCCTCGCCGCGGTGAAAAAAGTAAAAGCAGCACCAGATCGCTATAAATATGACGCAGGAAATGAAAAACTGCGCCAGGGTATACAAGGGATGGTCCGGATAAAAGGGAATCCATCCCAGGTAGAAGGCCACCGGATATAAAACGCCCATCCCCACCACAAAGTGGATCGCCACCTTCACCACCAGGGAGGGCCGTTCAAACTGATACACTATGCTGGTGGAACCGCAGGCAATCCCCACCAGCACGGAGCCGATGGCATGCTTTGTAAAATCCGCATAAATCAGCGCAAGTCCCTCCTCCACGCCAAGGGCTTTATAGATCAGGCAGACCAGCACAAGACAGGTGCATCCCCAGGAAATGCCATAGCAGAGATATGCTATCATCCGTTTTAGAATCTGTTTTCCTCTTCTCATCACAAACCCAGCCTTTCTTTGAAGGATTTCCGGAAGCTCCGGGAAATATAATCCTCGATTCCGTTTTTCATCACCAGCTCCATGGTTCCGTTAAAACCCGCCTCCACATGATTGATCCGCCGCAGATTGATGATGGCGGATTTGGAGATCCGCACAAAGCCGCTGCCAAGAACCTCCTCCAGCTCGTACAGCGGCCCATTCAGGACATAGCGCAGTTTGCGGCTGTCATAGCCGGCGATCTCCCGCCCCTCCGTGCGCACAAGCTCCAGCTCCTCTGGTGTCAGAAAATATGTTTTGCCGTCCCGCACGCCAAATAACGCAGGCCCCGTTTCCCCCTCCCGTTCCAGAAGGGAAATGGCCTTGGCAATGGCCGGCGTCATCCTTCGGATGTGAAGGACCGCTCCCGGCTCGCTGCAGTCTTCGCTGATTTGGCACTCTACTTTCATGGCGGCCGCCTCCTTTCGTTTTTATGATGTTGGGGGCAAAAGGGGCTTTTTAATACTGGTATTGGCAAATTGCACAAAATGTATTCTGATTTGTGACTATGGAGAATCTTAGAGCCTCTTAATGTTCTGGCCATAACCAGCAATTCGCCGCCAGGGCGCTAATCGTCCGGGGGACGATTGTTTAGCGCGGACCGAAACGGAGTGTAGACCGGCGGCGAAAGCCCGATCTGCGACAGGACGTCGCATAGAGGGCGGTTGCGTCCGCAGCCATTCTCCGAAAGCGGGAACATTTAGAGGCTCTTAGATTCGGAGCCCGGAACAAAAGAGGAATACATTTTGTGCAATTTGCTAAGCACAGTTTAAAAAGCCCCTTTTGCCCCCAACATCATCTTTCTATTAGTATAACACATCTCACGCAGCCGCCGCATGCATTTGAAACAGAAAATACGACCTCTCACACAGCCACAGAAGCTGCTTCCGCCAGCCTGGTTGTGCTCCGCTTCCTAAAAGCGTATGCTGAAACCATGACATGCATTTCCCGGCAGATGGGGCCTGCCAATACTTAGATTGGCAGCTCCCATCTACCGGACAACCGCAGGATACGGAGGTAAAAATATGACACAACCAATTGTACAGGTAGACCACCTGCATCTGTCCTACCGCAAGGTAAAGGCCGTCTCGGACGTTTCCTTCTCCCTGGAGCCGGGAGAGATCCTGGCGGTCATCGGAGCCAACGGCTCCGGAAAGACATCCACCATCGAGTGTGTGGAGGGGCTTAAGAAACCGGAAAGCGGCGCCGTCCGGGTATTCGACCTGGATCCCTGGCAGCACCGCAGAGAGGTCTATGGGAAAATGGGCGTCCAGCTACAGGAAACCGACTATCCCATGCATCTTCGGGTGGACGAGGTATGCCGGCTCTTTGCCAGCTTCTATGAACGGCCCGCCGACTGGAGCCTGCTGCTCTCACAACTGGATCTCGATTCCAAGCGGAAACGCCCCATCCACAAGCTTTCCGGCGGGGAAAAGCAGCGTCTGTCCATTCTGCTGGCCCTGATTGGCCGCCCAAAGCTGATCCTGCTGGATGAGCTGACCACCGGCCTTGACCCGGAGGTACGCCAGAGCATGTGGTCGGCCTTTGGCCAGATCAAAAACAGCGGCATCGCCATCCTGATGATCTCCCATTATCTGGACGAGGTGGAAGCCCTGGCGGACCGGATCCTCTATCTGGAAAAGGGAGAACAAACGTTCTTTGGCACGCAGCCCCAATTCCGGGAATACGCGAAAAAACGGATTTCTAAGGACGGCACGCTCCCCTGGAATCCCCAAAACGAGAACCTGTCACTGGAAGCGCTTTATTTACAGATGGCCCCAAAAAGCGAGGGCCTTACCATGGAGGGAATTTTATGAAACGATTTATGACCATCTGCCAGATTGAATTTTTCTTGTTCCTGCGGGAATTTTTCGGATGCTTTTTCACCCTTGTGTTTCCAACCATGATGCTGGTCTTATTTGGAAGCATCTACGGAAACGAGCCCTTTTCTCCCGGCGAACCCTTAGGTATGATGGACCTTTCCGTGCCGGCCTACGCCACCATGGTGATCGGCGTCACCGGCCTGATGGCCTTCCCGCTGACCCTGGCCGGTTACAAGGAAAAAAAAATTTACAAGCGGTTTGACGCCACGCCGGTGGGAAAGAAAACGGTGATCCTGGCACAGACAACGATAAATCTCCTAATGACGCTCATCGGCATCGCCATCCTCCTGGCAGCGGGGATTCTTCTCTACCGGATCCAGATCCTGGGATCCTTCCTGCCCATCTGCGTCAGCATCCTGCTGTCCACAGGCGCCATGTTTTCCATGGGCTTTCTGTTCACGGCCGTAGCAAGGGATGCCAAGATCACCAATCTGCTGTGCTACCTGTTTTATTTTGTGATGCTGTTCCTGTCCGGGGCCACCATCCCCGACCAGTTGTTCCCGGAGTCCGTAAAGGCAGCCGCCTCCTTCCTGCCCATGACCTATGCCGTGGACCTGATGCAGGGCGCTTTCGCCGGGGACGGCCTTTTGCAGCATGGAAAGGAGCTTATGGTTTTATCGGTGCTGACAGCGCTGTTCATCCTTGTGGGGGCGGCGTGCTACCGGAGGAAGGATTGGAGTTGAAGATAGATGGGGAGACGTTTATTCCTCCCCAAGCGACTCCCCAAACACCTCCCCCAGAGAAGCCCGAAGCTCCATCCCCAGGCTCTTAAGCACCGCCTCCAGGGCCTGCATGGTCTCTGTCATATCGGCCACATTGGCGTTGTTCCCCATATGGCCGATGCGGATCACCTGGCCGGACAGCACGTCGAAGGAACCGGCCAGCATGATGTTATGCTCCGCCTTCATCCCCTCCAGAATGGCCTCTGCCGTGACACCTTCTGGCACATCGAACACCGTCACCGTATTGGAATACCCCCCTAGGGTATGCAGCCGAAGGCCGGCCCTGGTAAGGGCCCCCCGGCAGGCGGAGGCGATCCGTTCATGGCGGGAAATCATCTCCCGGTCCTCCCATACCTGATCCAGCGCCGCCCGCAGTCCGTAAATATCGCTGATGGGCATGGTGTAGGGGAACCATTTTTTCTCATAATAGCCCTCAAATGCCTTGAGGCTGGCATAGAAGGAGGCAATGGGCGTCCGCCGCCGGTCCATGGCTTCCCTGGCCTGCCTGCTTACTGTGACAAATGTCAGTCCGGGCGGGGCGGACAGGGCCTTCTGGGAGCCGCCGCAGAGAAGGTCGATCCCGGATTCATCCACCTGTACCGGCTCCCCGAACATGGCCGACACGGAATCTACCACCGTGAGGATGCCGTATTTTTTCAGCAAAGGGCACAGCTTGTGGATGGGGTTTAACATCCCGCTGGGGGTGTCGCAGTGGACCAGGGTGGCGTATTTGAAAGCATGGTCCTGCTTAAGATACGCTTCAAGGGCCTCCGGATCCAGGGGCTTTTTGTAATCTGTGGTGTAGTACACCGCCTCGCCGCCATACATGGTGACGAAATCTGCAAAGCCTTTTCCGAACACGCCATTGTCAAGGACCAGCACCCGGTCTCCCGGCTCCGTCAGGGACGCGCAGGATGCCTCCAGCCCCAGGATGCCCTCCCCGCCCAGGATCAAGGTCTCATTTTTTGTTCCAACCAACCGGCTGATCAATTCACAGGTTTCCTTATAAAAATCATAAAAGCTAAGATCCAGGTCCGGATTGGTACAGGGCAGGCTCCTGGCCTTCAACACATTTTCGGATACCTGGGTGGGCCCCGGCGTCATAATTTTGTACATCTTCTGCCTCCTTCAAACATCTTCCCAAATTGATATTTTTTTAACGAAAAATTGCTTTTGCCGCTGTCCTTAAGGGTACAAGCACGATCAGGACGATGGCTATGGCCGTCCCCACCTGGATCACATTGCCGGGAATGGACAGCGCGGGCGTCAGCCAGTTTCCATAGATGAGACCCTCCGCCGCATAGTATCCTGTGATTTTAATAACGAGGGCCGCAAGCATTGCCGCCGCACTCCAGCCATAGCCCTGCTTCTTCTCGGTAATGGCCCCCACCACAAAGCCCATCAGCCCCACGATCACCAGGGTGAAAGGCGCCCACAGAGTCCAGCCGCTTAGCAGGTCAAACAGCCCCATCCCGACGCCGCCCACAATGGCTCCGGTCTTTTTCCCAAATAAAATGGCAAAAATAAACAGGGGCACATTGCCCAGATGGATCAGACCGCCGTTGCCGCCGACGGGCAGGCGGACGTTTACAAATGCCGTGAAAACATAGGTTAAGGCCACGCCGATGGCGGTAATGACCACGAACTTATTGGTTTTTTCCATTTACGATCACTCCTCGTTTTTATAAATTCTGGAAATACGGACCGAATCCCTTCTTCTTGACGTCTGCATCTATCCTAACGCAAAACTGGATGTGTGAACACATCCAGTTTTGTTATTTTTGACCAGGCCAGTTAGAACAGTGCGATCAGCGGTTCCAGATACTTCCGGTCCGAAAGATCATAAGACCCCTCGATCATCCGCGCCATCTTAACCTCATCTTCACTTTTCGCTTTCTTCCCCAGCATAGCAGAAAAGGCCTTCATCATCAGCCGGTCCGGCAGAGACATCCGCTCATAGCACAGCCCGCCCGGCATATAAAAATGCGAAACCTCCTTACGTTCTTCTTCCGTCAGGTTCTGCTTCCAGAACTCCTCTACCGTCTCCTCCGCCTCCGCAGGCATGGCCCCCGTCACAAACAAAAGGAAGCGGCTGACATCGCTTTTTTGCACCAGATCCCGGATCCTCCGGTAGCCGTCGATGCGCCCCGCATGGGCCCTGGAGCCAAAAATCACCGTATCATAGCCGGACAGCTTACGGGCGGACACCTCCTTCACATCCGCCAGGTCACACTGTAACGCCTGGGCAATCCACCGGGCATATTTTAAGGTAAAGCCCGTGCTGCTTTTATAAACCACAAGAATCTTTTCCATCGTTCTCCTCCTTCTTCATCCACGCCGAAAATGCCTCATAGGCACAATCCTGCCAGGCCGTCATCTCCTCTGCCCCGATCCCCGGACTGCAGACCGAAAAAATCGTCCCCAGGCCGATGGTATAGACCAGCATATGAAGATGCAGCTTTTCCGCCTGCTCCGTTGAAATCCCCTGATGATGCCCGATCACCTCCGCCATACGGAAATCGGCCTCCCGCCGGTATAAGTCCGCCATGGAAGAAATGCCCTCCCGCCGGTGCAGGGTAAAAATCCGAAAAATGTGGGGTTCTTCACCGGCCAGTTGCAGATAGGCCCTCCCGGTACTTCGAAACAGATCCTCCCGCTCCTTCCCGCTATCGCCAGACAGCCTCTCCTGTTCCAGCTTTCCGGCCACATAAGATCTCACGAAACCGGCAGCACGCTCTGTCACCTCCCAGCGCAGCCCCTCCATATTCCGGCAGTAGCTGTAAATCGGCTGCACCGAGCAGCCAAGGCGTTTCGCAAGATTCTTCACCAGCACCTGCTCCATACCGCCGTCCCTGGCCAGGTCAAATGCGGCCTCCACCACCATTTCCTTTGTAATTTTTTGTTTTGGCATGTCCTTCTCCTTTTTCATAAGCATGTTATATAAATTATTTATATAAATCGATTATATCGTACTTTTCAAAAAAAGAAAGCCCCAAATGCAGCTTTTCTACTGCACTTCGGGCTTTCCATCTGCAGCCTAATACACAACCGGCTCATGAGGCTCAACGTACCGGAACACCCCGTCCGCCCCCTGCTCCGCCTTCAGATTGCACCGGACATTCTGGGTGGGATCCGGGTGGTCCTTCCATAGCTCGTACAGCTTCGGCAGGAAAACGGGCCACTGGGAAGCCTCGTAATCCTCATGCTCCGTGGCAAAATTGGGTACGATCTTCACATGGGGATCCTTCGCCAGCATCTCCAGGATGAAATCCGGCGGCGCCGTGGCCCTGGTGTTCTGGACGGTGGCCGTGATGTGAAAAAGGCCGCCTGCGGTATCCTCCCACATATGTACCGTAGCGTCGATCCACTCCCCCTTGCCGTTAAAAACCCCCTCCACAATCACATGCTCTAAGCAGGTGGTAAAGGGATAGTGCTCCTCCAGGCCCAGCCGGTTGATCTGCACGCCGTTGCCGCCAAAGACCGGAAGTCCCGGCTCCACCACCTCGGAAATGATATGGGCCGAATGCATCATGCCGTATTTCCAGGGCTCCCGCACCCAGCTAAACCGCTTGTGGGAGCCGGGGGCCCACAGGTAATAGCATTTTTCCATATTGGCCCAGAACCAGTCCATCATCTCCGCCGTCACCCCCGGCAGGAAATGCTGCTTCTGGGAGGGAAGCTCGAACCCCAGTTCGATAAATTTCCGGGAAAGCACAAGCTCCGGCAGGGGCGGTTCGGGCCTTTTGGGCTTTTCATAAGGCAGGAAGCCAATCCCGGTGTTGTCCTGAAACGGCAGATAGGTCTGGCCGCCGTTGGCGGTGTAATTAACAGTGTTCTTTTCGTTTTCCATGAAAAAATCCTCCTTATTCATAATATACTTCCCACAAGGTCAGCCCCCTGGCCGGCATGGTGATACCTGCCTGCGCCCGGATCCCTTCCGCGAAAAGCTTTGGAATCTCACAGCCTTCCCGCCTGCCAAGGCCCGCCTCCACCAGGGTTCCCACCAGAATCCGCACCATATGGTGCAGAAATCCGTCTCCCGTCACCCAGATGCGTACCTCGTCCCCCTCCCGCTCGATACGGATCTCGTGGATGGTGCGCACCGTAGATTTCTTTTTCTTCTTCACGGCGCAAAAAGCCGCAAAATCATGGGTTCCCAGGAAATAGGACGCCGCCTCTGCCATGGCCTCCGTATTCAGAGGTTCGCTGATGGTATCCATCCATTTGCGTTCAAACACATTGGGGAGACTGCTGTTCCAGATCCGGTACAGGTAGGTCTTGCCACGGGCACACAGCCGGGCATGGAACCGGTCCGGGGCCTCCTCTATGGACAGCACCCCGATATCCTCCGGAAGGTAACGGTTCATGGCGGCCAGAAGCTCCCCTGGATCCCAAAAATCCTCCAGCGCAAAGCTGATCACCTGGCCCCTGGCGTGGACGCCCGCATCGGTGCGCCCGGAGCCCTGCACCTCCACCGGCTTTTCTGCCAGGCGGCTTAGCACCGACACAATTTTCCCCTGGATGGTGTTTTCCCCATTTTTCTGGCTCTGCCAGCCCCGGTAGCGGGTTCCGTCGTATTGTATAAGCGCTTTGTATACAGGCATCCTTTTTCCTCCTCGCTGTCCTGGTTTCTGGATATAACGGTACGGCCCAGGCCGCTTCCTCCTCCTTGTCCTGATTTCTGGACATAACGGCTCACCCCTTCCCGGCCACACGCCGGGCCACCAGCCTGGAAAACGCCTGCACCCGGGAGGGCGCGCCTTTCCGGCAGGCAATGATCATGTTCAGGCGCTCGTCGGTATCCAGCGGAATGTATTTCAAATCGAAGGCCTTCAAAAAAAACTCATTTTTGGGAAAAAGTGCGTACCCCATGCCGGAGGCGATGTGAAACATGATGGATTCGCTGGGGCTTGTCTCCACCCAGTAGGACGGATCCACGCCGTAGGAGGCCAGAAGCTTCCTGCTTAAGGACGTCATGGCCCATGCCTCCTCCTCCGGCAGCAGGAAGGCGTGATGCTTTCGCAAAAATTCCTTCAACCGGGCGGCACAGTCCAGTTCTTCCCGTTTCCGGACAAACAGGCCCAGCGGGTCCGACTTGATCACCGTCTTTTCCCAGGAATCATCCACATTGATATCGCTTTCCTCTCCAATATAAATGTCGAATCTGTTTCCCTGTGCGATGCTCTCCCGGATCTGCCTGGAAAACATGCGTATGATCTCAAACTCCACATCGGGATTTTCCTGGGTAAATTCATCGATGATCCCGGGCAGGAAGGTGCCTGTCATCGGCGTTATGGATACGATGGTGATGGTCCTCTTTTTGATATTCACCAGGTTATTCACGGTGGTAAGCCCTAGGTTCAGCGCGTCCATGGATTTCTGTATAAAAGGGAGCAGAAGCTCGCCCTCCTTGGTCAGGGACACCCCGTGGTATTCCCGCAAAAACAACGGATAGCCCAGCTCCTTCTCCAACTCCCGGATCCTGCGGCTCACCGCCGGCTGGGTGGTATAAAAATTCTCGGCCGTCTTGGTAAAATTCAGCGTTTTTGCGGCGCTTAAAAATAATCTCAGGCTGTAGATATCCATCAAAGCTTTCCTCCCCCTTTTCATTATAAGACATTCACTTTTGTTATGGCAAGCAGAAAAAGCGACATTTCTCATTTTTTTGAAAATATGATACCATTTTATTGATAAATAGGGGAAAAAGGAGGTGAATTTTATGAGAATCATTGGTATTGAGGAGTATTATCAGCCCCCTTCCATGGGAAATGTGCGCCTTGAATGGGCCCGGCGGACGAAGCGTCCGGACATGATGGATCTTGACATGATGAAACGGAATGTCTTTCCCCGGCTTTCTATAAAAGAAAAAGAACTGATTTTCCACAAAAACGCCGAACTAGTGTTCGGAATCTAATGTCCAAAAAACCGGACAAGAAGGAGGTAACCTTTTATGGGTAAAAAGAGTATCGGATTCGGATTTCGTGGCTGGATGGTGCTGATCTATCAGTTCCTGGCCTTTATCTGCTATGTAACCATCAACAATTTCGGCCAGAATGTCATGGCAAACGTAAATGCCGGCACATTGGGCTGGAACCCGACCCTTGTTCCAATTATTTACACCATCGCAACCATTGTTTCTGTGATCCTGCAGTTTATTTTCGGGAAAAAAATTGCTAATTCCGGAAAGGTAAGAAATCTTTCCATTGCATTCTTAGGAATCGCCGTTGTATTGACTGTTTTTTCCGCGGTCTACAAATCGAATTATGCCGTCTGGCTGATTGTCTGGGGCCTTTCTGTGCTTTTCTCCATCGTAGGGGCTACCTTTTTTGTCAGCACCATCGTGGGCCAGTGGTTTCCCAGAAGAAAGGGGACCGTTATGGGAATCGCCACCCTGGCCTTTCCGGTCATCAACGGCGTCGGCCTTACCGTATTCAGCAACACCCTGAAAAACGCCCGTGGAAATATGCTGATCGCCTGGCTGCCCTGGCTGGTAATCGATGTAATCGCCATCTTGATCTGTCTTCTTTTCATCAAGGAATATCCGGAGCAGTGCGGCGCGTATCCGGACAACGACAAATCCATGACGCCCGACGTGGCGAAGGCCCTGATGGAAAAGCAGCAGGAGGCCAGAAAAAAATCGGTCTGGAACATCAAAAACATGGCAAGGACGGCCGATTTCTGGCTGATTACCGTGCCTCAGGGAATCCTGCTTCTGGGCTCCATCGGCGCCATGACCCAGGTTATGACCATTATGGCCCAGTTTGGGTTTGTGGTCGATCACGCCACAACTGCCGTGGGCGGCGTCATCTTCCTGGCCAATGCCGCCATCGCCTGCTTAGGCTCCTGGATTCTTGGCATGATCGATACCAGACTGGGGACAAAAATTGCCATTGTCATTTCCGGCGTCTTTATGATCGCCAGCGGCATCCTCTGCTTTGCCGGAACCGTTTCGCACCTTGCGCCTGTATTCCTGGTGGGGTTTGCGTGCCTGCAGATTTTCATGGGCGCATCCTCCAATTTCACGGTCTCCTCGGCGGCCCAATATTGGAGACGGGAGGACTTTCCGTCCGCGTTTAGTTTTATTAACCCACTGGCCAACCTGATCAGCGCCTTTGGCCCTATGGTGGTTGCCGGAATCGGTGTTGCCGCGGGCTTCCATGTGGTCTGGATCGTGATCGGAATCCTGGGCGCTACCGCAACGGCTCTGGCGCTGTTGTTCAAGCCGGCGCGGATCCTGGCCTGCGACAAAAAGTACCGGCGGGAAGCCGGCCTTCCGGAGGAAGGACTCTCCAAATCTGCCGCCGAGGTTATGGGGGAAAAATAACCCATTTCACGTAATTTTGACAAAAAAAGGAGACCGACTATGCGTATTGACGTGCAATGTCATATTTTTCCAAAAATAGTAGAAGAATTTATGCTGAAAAATGATTTCCCAAAATGCACCCGGATGGAGGGCGGGCTGAAATGTGATTTCGGCTCCCAGACCCTTTTCATGCCGGACGTCCAGTATGCGCCGGAAACGATCCAGAAAGCCATGGACCGGGGCGGAGTTGACATTTCCATCATCAGCTCTAACATCCCGGACCCCGGTTTCCTGCCTCCGGACGCGGCCGGGGAGCTTTGTACGAAGCTGAATAGGGCCACCGTGGAAATTGCGGACGCCGCAAAGGGCAGATTTTTTTCCTTTGCCCATCTGCCCTGGAATCACCCGGACGCCGCAGCCCGGGAAATCGATCATGCCGTCGCCCTTGGAATGAAGGGTGTCATGCTGTTTACCAGAAACGGGGACTTCCAGGTGGACGATCCCCGGCTGGAGCCGGTGTATGACCGGATCGAAGCTGCGGGGCTCCCCGTTTTCCTGCATCCTACCATCCCTCTGTGGCATGAGCCCATCGGAAGCTATGGCATGGTTGCCACCTGTTCGCTGGTGATGGATACGGCCTATGCCTTTATGCGGCTCTGCCACAGCGGCGTCCTGGACCGGCATCCGGAAATGAACATCGTCATTCCCCATGCCGGCGGCGTCCTCCCGATTCTGGACGGCAGGCTTGGCTATGTGCCTCCCGCCACACGGAAATTCATAGACCCGAACAAACGTACGGTCCTGGAAACCTTATTTAGCGGTCAAATCTGGTTTGATCTGGCCAATCCCTCCCGGCATGTCCTGCAGTACTTCAAAGGCTATCTGGGACTGGAACGGGCCATGTACGGATCCGACTATCCCTTCTGTGAGCAGGATTTTCTCACCGGGCTTTTGGAGGAAATGGATTTTACCCCGGAGGAAAGGGAAGGCGTCAACTGGAAAAATGCCAACCGCCTGTTTCATCTGGGACTTGAGGGCAAAAAGGCGTGATTGCATGACAAAACATGCCAGGAAATATCCCGATTTGGATTTTTCCTGGCATGTTTTGCCTTCCTGCCCTGGTTTCTGGGCATACAGGTATCCCCGCAGGGGGGGCCTGCTACAGCTCCTCCAACGACCGGAAGCTATAGCCCATCTCCTCCCACTTTGTTAAAATATTATCAAGGATCTCCCCGTTGGTTTTGGAGGTGGAGTGCAAAAGCACCACTGCGCCGGGATGCACCCGCCGGGTCAGCTTATCCATGGCTTCCTCGCAGGAGGGCTGATTGTCCACGTCCCAGTCCACATAAGCCAGGCTCCAGAAAACCGTCTTATAGCCCAGTTCCTTTGCATTCTCAAGATTCTTATCGCTGTACTTTCCCTGGGGAGGACGGTAATATTTTGCCATCTCCTGGCCGAAGGTCTCCTGGTAAAGGCTTTCCAACTCCCCCAGCTCCGCCTGGAACTGCTCCCGGCTCATCTGGGACATGTCGGGATGGTGGTAGCTGTGGTTGCCCACGATGTGGCCCTCGTCGATCATCCGCCGCACCAGCTCAGGACTGCTCTCTAAGTAATGCCCTACAATGAAAAATGCCGCCGGGGCGTTGTGCTTCTTTAAAGCGTCCAGGATCGCCGGTGTGTTTCCGTTCTCATAGCCTGCGTCAAAGGTCAGGTACAATACTTTTTCCTGGGTATCCTTCCGGTAGAAGGCATTGTATTTTGCGATCTCCTCCGCCGACACATCCGCCACCGGCGGCTTGCCGTCCTCCTGGAAGGACAGGCCCCAGCTTCCGTTGGCGCCTTGAAGGAGCTCCCCGCCGGAGGTCTCCTTCGTCGCCGCCGACGTACGTATGGTTGTTACGGCCCAGCCGGCTCCCCGGCCCAGAAGGAACGCCGCCGCTAAGAGAACCACCAGCCGAAGGCCAAGGGAGAGGCGGATCTGCTTCCGGATTCCTGTGATCTTATTATGTTTGTTTTTTTTATCCATAGAAATGCTCCGTGTATGTACTTATTATAAGTATATATATGGAGTGTTGTTTCTAGTACAGCGAATATTGGGAATATCCCTAAGAAAAGAGAACCGTGAAACAGTTCTTCCAAACGTTTCACGGCTCTGCAAATCCAGAAATAAAATAAAAATAATGATAAAAGCATAAACTAATATGATACGCATCTCATAATATAAAAATATAAATAATATCATAAACCATAATTCAATTATAATACATTTTTTTAATGTCAAGGTTTTAGCCATAAACTATCCGGCCGCGCA
This sequence comes from uncultured Lachnospiraceae bacterium, assembly GCA_949738465.1. Taxonomy (GTDB): domain Bacteria; phylum Bacillota; class Clostridia; order Lachnospirales; family Lachnospiraceae; genus 14-2. Next base: position 4,267 of record CATJBQ010000072.1, on the reverse strand, counting down.
ATTAATCGCCCATTATTATAAGCCATGTCTAACGTCAGACAAGTATGACCCGGGAGTTTGACAGTTGAATAATCCCCAAAATACCTGCAGGTCGCATAAAACCTGCTTTTTTGTGTCAAACATTTTGTTTTTATATCTGTTATTTTATGTTATTGTGTAGCATAATAAGGGGTAGGAGGGATGGTATATGAATCTTCACATAACAAAATCTAAAAATGCGGAGTCTTTTTATATCTGCAAATCTTATGTAAAAGCAACGGGAAGCACTACTTCTACAATTGTCCGCAAGCGCCGGGTTTGCTCCATCGTAGCCCAATTTTTCGTTAAATACACGATTAAATACCATCACGATGGCATTGCTGTCCGACTTTGCCGAAGCTGTACTTTTGGAATCCACATTAAAAAGAACTGCCTGAGTACTCGCCTGCGCTGCCCGCTCCATATCCGCCAGGATCATCGGATCAGAAAGCAGGTTTTCCTTATCCCCAAAAAAGGAAACTGCCGTCTACCACTGTATTATCCAGGATTTAACTCTATCATAAACAGTCCCCCATCATTCCAGAAACAACCTCTTCTTCCGCTCAATCATCTCCTCCACCCTCTCCATATACTGGGCCACATCTTTCACATTGGCGCACCGCTCGATCCTCCCGCCGGGATACACCCTCTTGGTAATGGAGCCTGCCCCAAGCGCCACGATACTCTGGACCTCCTCCATAATTAAAATATTATAAAGGCCCTCGCAGCCCTCTCTGGCATACCCCACATTTTCAAAATTCCCCGCCATATTCTTCTGTCGGTACAGGTAGTAGGGCAGAAGCCCCATCTTCCGGGCGTATACAGCCGTCAGGCCGATAGTCTCCCAGGTGTTTTCCATATGCAGGCCAGAATAATCCTCCTTCTCCATAGACAGCCGGGCCGCCCGCTTTAAGGCCAGGGAATGGACCGTGACATTGTCCGGACGCAGTTCGCCAAGGCGCTCCATGGTTCCTCGGACGTCCTCCAGAGTCTCCTCCGGCAGCCCCACGATCAGATCCATATTGATGTTGGAAAACCCAAGCTTACGCGCCATCCAAAAGCTCTCTACCGTCTGTTCCACGGTGTGATGCCTTCCGATCAGGTCCAGGGTAGCCTGCTTCATGGTCTGGGGATTGATGGAAATCCGGGCAATCTGATGCATCTGCATCACCCGCAGCTTCTCCTCCGTAATGCTGTCGGGCCTTCCTGCCTCCACCGTATATTCCAGCAGATGGGACAAGTCGAAGCTCTCCTCCACCTTCGTAAGCAGCCGGTCCAACTGCCCCGGCGTTAATGTGGTAGGAGTTCCTCCTCCAATATAGATGGTATTCAGCTTTTTTCCGCGAAAGAAGCTGGCTGTAAATTCCATCTCCCGTTCCAGGGCCGCCAGGTACTCGTCCACCCGGGAAGCCCATTTTCCCAACGGGTAGGAGGTAAAGGAGCAGTACAGGCAGGTGCTGGGACAATAGGGAATACCGATATAAAGGCTGTAGCCCTCCTCATAATCAATCTTAGACAGCAGCCGCCGCTCCCGCCCCGCGATCTCAATGCTTAAGTCCGCCTTCTCATCACTGACAAAATACGTCTCCTTCATGTAGGAACGGATCCAATCCTCCCCTTTTCCTTCTTCCAGAAATGCCATGGGAATCTTGGTGGGACGGATCCCGGTCAGCGTCCCCCAGGGCAGCGTTTTGCCCGTATACGATGACAGCATTTCGTACAGCGCTCCTTTTAGGCGGTTCTTCGTATCTGCCCGGTCCGCAAGGCAGGCTGGGACTGTCACAGGCCTCTGCCCCTCTATCCCAAGCCGTATCACATCCGGCAGAGGTTTCTCCTTCCCGATGTCTCCGAACTTCACAAGATGCGCTCCTCCCGGCAGATATTCCACTTCCAGAACCAAAGGCTCCTCCAACGTGGAAAAAGCCGGCGCTTCCTCCGGCTTGTCTGTCTCCACCGCCACCTTCACCTCATTTTTTGGAAAAAAGGCTTTCACCAGCGAATGGATATCGTATTCAAAATTCGCTTCGTTTAGTTTTATAAGTATGGGTTCCATTGCCGCTCCTGTTCGATGGTGGTGGTGTCCATATGGCCGGGATATACACAGGTGCGCTCCGGCAGTACCATTAATTTTTCCCGGATAGCGCGCACCAACTGGCTCATGCTGCCGCCTGGGAAATCCGTCCGGCCCACCGACTGGCAGAAAAGCGTATCCCCGGAAAATAATACGTCCTCCATGGGAATATAATAGCAGCAGCCTCCCGGCGTGTGGCCCGGCGTGTGGAACACCCGGATGGAAAAGCCCGCCAGCTTTAAGACCTCCTCATCCTTCACGTACACGTCCGCATGGTACACGTCCCGCCGGCCGATCATGGTGGAGACATTGCCCCTGGGATTCTCCAGGGTCTCCTTCTCCGCCTCATGGGCATAGATCTTCACCTGGCATAAGCGCGCCAGCTCCTCTGCCGCCCCGGCATGGTCGAAATGCCCGTGGGTTAAAAGGATCGCCGCCGGCTTGTAGTTTTTTTCACAAATTTGCTGATAAAGCATTCTGGCCTGGTCGCCGGGGTCAACGATCAGAACCTCCCGGGTGGTATTGTTCACCGCCAGGTAACAATTGGTCTGCACCTCGCCCACGCAGTAACTCTCAATGGTAATATTCGACATAATCTATCCTCCCGCTTTGTGGTTGTATCCGTTATCCTCTCATCCGCTCACTTTATCGTTATGACCGTCATCCCCTGGTCCGCTCAATATCGATGACGCTCTCCACCTGCCGGATCTTATCCACAAGGCTGGAAAGCTCCGCTTTGCCCTTGATGTTGAAAGACAGGGTGATGGTGGCAATCCCCTGCTTGCTGGTATTGGAGTGAATGGCGGTGATATCCACGGAACGCTCGGTGAGGATCTTGGTGATATCCACAAGAAGCCCCGTCCGGTTGTTGGCGTAAATCACAATCTCCGAAACAAACAGCCCCGCCTCTCCCTCGTCTCCGGCCCAGTCTGCCTCTAAGAGCCTTGCCTGGTCGATCTCCGACAGATTCAAAATATTGATGCAGTCCGTGCGGTGGATGGAAACCCCCCGCCCCCGGGTAACAAAGCCTACAATCTCGTCCCCGGGCACCGGTGAGCAGCACTTGGAAAAACGCACCGCCACATCCGATAAGCCCTTGACGGTGATCCCGCTCTTAGAGGGCTTCCCGGCCTCCTGTCGGCTCCTGCCGGCATTCCCCGCGGACGCGATCACCTTGGCGCCGCCGGACAAAATATCCTCGTCCGTCACCACCGCCTGGTGGTCCTTCTGGAAATATTCCAGCATCTTATTGATGATCTGGCCTTCCTTCAGGCCGCCATGCCCCACCGCCGCCAGGGTGGAATCCCAGTCCCGGAAGCCGTATTTGCGCATAATCTTCTGCTGGTATTCCGGCTTGTTCAGCTCCGGCCAGTTGATGGTCTTGGTCTTGCAGTACTGGCCAAGAAGCTCCTTGCCACGGGAAATATTCTCCTCCTTAAACTGGCTGCGGAACCACTGGTTGATCTTGCTCTTGGCCTGGGTGCTCTTGACAATGTTGAGCCAGTCCCGGCTGGGCCCCTTGGAATTCTGGGAGGTCAGGATCTCGATCCGGTCGCCGTTCTGGATGATGTAATCGATGTTCACCAGCTTGCCGTTGACCTTTGCGCCGATCATCTTATTTCCCACCGCCGAATGGATGGCATAGGCAAAATCGATGGGGTTGGAGCCGTTGGGCAGATTCTTCACGTCCCCGGTGGGGGTAAAGCAGAACACCGTATCCGCATACAGGTCCAGATCATTCTTCAGTAAACTCATAAACTCCCGGTTATCCGACATATCCCGCTGCCATTCCAGGATCTGCTTCAGCCAGCTCAGCTTCGCCTCCTCCTGGTTCTGCCCGGCCTTCTCATTGCTGCCCACCTCCTTGTACTTCCAGTGGGCCGCAATGCCATATTCCGAGGTGCGGTGCATCTCATAGGTGCGGATCTGGATCTCGAAGGGCTGCCCGGAGGGACCGATCAGGGTGGTGTGCAGGGACTGGTACATGTTGGGCTTGGGCATGGCGATATAATCCTTAAACCGCCCCGGAATCGGCTTATACTGCTCGTGGATCACTCCCAGGGCCGCATAGCAGTCCTTGACGCTGTCCACAATGATGCGGATGGCAAACAGGTCGTAGATCTGGTCAAGGTCCTTCTGCTGGTTCACCATTTTTTTATAGATACTGAAAAAATGCTT
>CATJBQ010000071.1 GCA_949738465.1 uncultured Lachnospiraceae bacterium | reverse complement strand
GGATATGTGTACAACCCGCTTACAGAATCAGAGACATATAACCTCATAACGAAGGCTTTATAGACTGTCTTCAACTGTCTTCAAATTTGCAGACACATAAAAATAACGGAAACGCTGTATTTTCAACGTTTCCGCACTTTTTCAAAGAGCGCGAGACGGGACTCGAACCCGCGACCCCGACCTTGGCAAGGTCGTGCTCCACCAACTGAGCCACTCGCGCATAACTGCCATCACCAGACGACTTAATTATAATACTACGTACCGGGGAATTTGTCAATAGGAAAAATAAAAAAATTTATTTTTTTATTAACCGCATAAAACCGCCCATTTCTTCATACATTGAAACAAGTGAAAATGCAGGAGGCGGCCCTTTGAGCTCCCGGACTAAAATCGTGGTTCTCCACATGAAGGAATTGGTGTATACAGTGATCTTTGCGGCATTGGGAATATTTTTGCTGTTGCTTTTGATTTTTATGTTCCTGCCGGACAAAAAGGAAGAAGCAGAGGAGACCATGCAGTACATATCAGGCGTGTATACATCATCGGTGCAATTTAACGACAGTGCCATCGACGTGGAGGTGGTGATAGATAACAATCGGATCAACGCCATCTCGTTGATGAATCTGGATGAGGCTGTGGCGGCGATGTACCCGCTGATGCAGCCGGCCCTTGACAGCATCAGCCAGCAGATTTACGAAAAGCAGTCCACAGAGAATATCACCTTTGCGGAAGATAATCAATACACTTCCATGGTACTGCTTCGGGCCATCGACAGCGCCCTGGAGAAAGCCCGGCCGGAAAACCGGGAGGAATAGGAGGTATCCCACGAAAGGCAGGTATGGAAATATCTGTCTTTCCTTTTGCGGCCCGGATCATAAGACGTAGGGGTCAAATAGGGCTTCTTTCATGTTGCCTGGCAAATTGCGCAAAAGGTATTCTTCTTTTGTTCCGGTTCCGAATCCCAAGGGAATTGTCCTTTGCCATCTGCAGCCAGTCCTCTCTGCTCTCCTTACGTAGGTTGCGCCTGATGATGAAATGGCACCCACGCTCCAAACTATAAAACAAGCAACAAACGCTGAAAATATACAGTGTTTGGAAAATAATTTGTAACGAGGTTCACGGATTCAGGTTACAACGAATCTGAGTATTGTTGAGATTTCCCAGAGGACAGGATTTTCCTATTCCTCTTATTTTGTGCGGATTTTTAAGAAAAAGACGGAGATAACGCCACAGCAGTTTCGGGAGAAGTATAAGCAGCAGGATTCTTTTTTATAGATGGATCACTCTTCCATGGGGCCCATGAAAATGCATTTTTTCGGATGCATCGTTAAAAAAATAACAAAAAACATTGTCAATTTCCGCCCTATATATTATGATAAAGGCAATGGATTTGCATTATGAAGTACATAGGATAGAAAACAGGAGGTTGGTTATGTATCCAATTACAAGAGCAGAAAAGCTTGCGGACAAGATTTTTCTCATGGATGTGGAAGCGCCGAGAATCGCGAAGCACTGTGAGCCGGGGCAGTTCATCATTGCCAAGACGGATGAGGCGGGGGAGCGGATTCCTTTAACCATCTGCGATTATAACAGAGAAGCGGGAACTGTCACCATCGTGTTCCAGATTGTGGGGGCCAGTACCCACCGGATGTCCCTCCTTGGGGCAGGAGACAGCTTTCTGGACTTTGTGGGGCCCTTAGGATGTCCTTCCGAATTTGTGAAGGAGGATCTTGCGGTTCTTAAGAAAAAGCGGTTCCTGTTTGTGGCGGGCGGCGTGGGAGCTGCGCCGGTTTATCCCCAGGTGAAGTGGATGCGGGAGCACGGCATCGACGTGGACGTGATCGTGGGAGCCAAGACAAAGGATATGCTGATTTTAGAGCAGGAGATGGAGGCTGTGGCCGGCCATTATTATCCCTGCACCGACGACGGCAGCTACGGCCATGCGGGTATGGTGACCACAAAGATCGAGAAGCTGGTGGAGGAGGGCGCGTTCTATGACGTCTGCGTAGCCATCGGCCCCATGATTATGATGAAGTTTGTCTGCCTTTTGACAAAGAAGCTTGGGATTCCCACCATTGTGTCCTTGAACCCCATTATGGTGGATGGCACGGGCATGTGCGGCGCCTGCCGTGTGACCGTGGGCGGAGCGGTGAAGTTCGCCTGTGTGGACGGGCCGGAATTTGACGGACATGCGGTGGATTTTGACGAGGCCATGAAGCGGCAGCAGATGTACAAGACGGAGGAAGGCCGCGCCTATTTGAAGCTGACGGAGGGAGATACCCACCACGGCGGATGCGGACATTGCGGAGGTGACGAATAATGGATGTTTTGAAGAAAGTGCCTGTGAGGGAGCAGGAGCCGAAGGTACGTGCGGCCAACTTTGAGGAGGTCTGCTACGGATATAACAAGGAAGAAGCCATGGAGGAGGCCAGCCGCTGTATCAACTGCAAGAATGCCAAGTGCATTGAGGGCTGCCCGGTGGCCATTAACATTCCCGGATTTATTGCCCAGGTGAAGGAGGGCAATTTCGAAGAAGCGTATCAGGTGATTGCCCAGTCCTCCGCGCTGCCGGCGGTCTGCGGGCGCGTGTGCCCCCAGGAGACCGAGTGCGGGGGACAGTTTATCCGGGGCATCAGGGGGGAGCCGGTTTCCATCGGCAAGCTGGAGCGTTTTACCGCCGACTGGGCCCGGGATAGGGGCATCAAGCCCCAGCCGGCCACAGAGAAGAAGAACCGCAAGGTGGCGGTGATTGGTTCCGGCCCCGCAGGGCTGACCTGTGCCGGAGACCTGGCCAGGCTGGGATACGATGTGACGATTTTTGAGGCCCTTCATGAGCCCGGCGGCGTGCTCCTCTATGGCATACCGGAGTTCCGTCTGCCCAAGCAGGAGGTTGTGGCCAGGGAGATTGAGAACGTGAAGGCCTTAGGGGTGAAGATCGAGACCAACGTGGTGATCGGCAAGGCCACCACCATTGACGAATTGATGGATGAGGAAGGCTTTGAGGCCGTATTTATCGGTTCCGGCGCGGGGCTTCCCAAGTTTATGGGGATTCCAGGCGAGAATGCCAACGGCGTTTTTTCCGCCAATGAGTACCTGACCAGGAACAATCTGATGAAAGCCTTCAGGGACGAATATGACACGCCTATCGCCAGAGGGAAGAAGGTGGCGGTTGTAGGCGGCGGCAACGTGGCGATGGACGCGGCCAGGACGGCCCTGCGCTTAGGCGCGGAGGTACATATTGTATACCGCAGGAGCGAGGAGGAGCTTCCGGCCCGTGTGGAGGAAGTGCATCACGCCAAGGAGGAGGGCATTATCTTTGACCTTCTGACCAACCCAACGGAGATCCTTTCCGACGAGAACGGCTGGGTGAAGGGCATGCGCTGTATCCGTATGGAGCTGGGCGAGCCGGACGAGTCCGGGAGAAGACGGCCTGTTGAGGTGGCCGGCTCCGAGTTTGAGCTGGAGTTAGATACCGTGATCATGTCCCTGGGAACCTCCCCCAACCCGCTGATTTCTTCTACCACAGAGGGCCTTGAGGTAAACCGCTGGAAGTGCATCATTGCCGACGAGGACAATGGCAAGACCACCAAGGAGGGCGTGTATGCAGGCGGGGACGCCGTGACCGGCGCGGCTACGGTGATTCTGGCCATGGGCGCGGGAAAAGCCGCGGCAAAAGGTATTGACGAATATCTTTCCAACAAGTAAAATAAACAGGCGGGGGCATATGGCGGCTCCCGCCCAAAATATGCATGGAGGATGACAATATGAGCGATATTTCTATTTCTGATAAGATTTTATACATCGGTGTGGATGACCGGGACATCGATTTGTTTGAGAGCCAGTATGTGGTGCCGGAGGGAGTATCCTACAATTCCTATCTGATTTTAGATGATAAGATTGCCGTGATGGATACGGCGGGCGCCCGGAAGCTGGACCAGTGGCAGGAGAATCTGGAAAAGGCCTTAGGCGGCAGGACGCCGGATTATCTGGTGGTGTCCCATATGGAGCCGGACCACGGCGCAGGGGTGCAGCGGATGCTGGAGAAGTACCCGTCCCTTACGGTGGTGGGCAATGCCAAGACCTTTACCATGATCGGACAGTTTTTTGATATTGATTTGAACGGGCGCACCCTGGTGGTGAAGGAAGGCGATTCCTTAAGCCTGGGCACGCATACCCTGAACTTCTATATGGCGCCCATGGTACACTGGCCGGAGGTAATGGTGACCTATGAGAGCAGCGAGAAGGTACTTTTTTCCGCGGACGGCTTCGGCAAGTTCGGCGCCCTGGATGCGGAGGAGGACTGGGCCTGCGAGGCGCGCCGTTATTATTTTAACATTGTGGGCAAGTACGGTCCCCAGGTGCAGGCGTTGCTGAAGAAGGCGGCGGCATTGGATATTGCCGTAATCTGTCCTCTGCACGGACCCATCCTTAAGGAGAACCTGGGCTATTATCTGGACAAGTATAACACCTGGAGCAGCTATGAGCCGGAGGATAAGGGGATCCTGGTGGCTTATGCCTCGATTCACGGCCATACCAGGGAAGCGGCCTTAAAGCTGGCGGAGAGCTTGAAGGAGGCCGGCGCGCCGAAGGTGGCGGTGACGGATCTGACCCGGGACGACATGGCAGAGGCGGTGGAGGATGCGTTCCGCTATGACCGTATGGTCCTGGCGGCCTGCACCTATGACGGCGGGATCTTCCCGGTGATGGAGGATTTCCTGCATCACCTGAAAGCCAAGAATTACCAGAAGCGCACCGTGGGCCTTATGGAGAACGGAAGCTGGGCGCCCCAGGCGGCCAAGCAGATGCGCGCGCTGTTGGAGACCATGAAGGAGATTACGGTGGTGGAGCCGGTGGTGAGTATCCGGTCGTCTTTCAAGGAAGCCAACGTGCCACAGATGGAGGAGCTGGTCGGGGCGCTGGTTTAGAGGTGTTTTTGGCCGTTTTTGGCTCTTGTATAAATTGTATGGAATATGCGGTAAAATGGGACAGTCTCTGTGGGGATTGTCCTTTTTTCTTTTTTTTCGATGAAAAAATGCACAAAGGGAAATGACCCGGATATGGATATTATCACGAAAATTAAAGGTAAAACAGGAAAAGACTGACAAAAATCCGGAAAATGTGGTAAAATATATACATATAGAAAGGAAGAATAGATATGTTCGAAAAAGGAGATTACATCGTATACGGAAGTACGGGCATCTGCACGGTGCAGGATGTGACGACCATGGAGATGCAGGGAGTAGACAGCAGAAAGCTGTATTATGTGCTGGAGCCTTACGGACAACCGGGACGGAAAGTTTTTACTCCTGTGGACAATCCGAAGATGAAGCTCCGCAGGATTTTGTCGAAGGAGGAAGCGCTGGCCATGATTGACCGGATTCCCCAGTTGGAACAGATTGGCGTCACCGAGGAGAAGCTGCGGGAGCAGATTTACAAGGAGAATATGAGAAGTTGCGACTGCGCCAACTGGATCCGCATGGTGAAGACGCTGTATTTCCGGCGTCAGGAGCGGGTGCGTCAGGGCAAGAAGATTACGGCCACCGACGAGCGGTACTTCCGCCTGGCGGAGGATAATCTGTATACCGAATTTTCCATTTCCCTGGATCTGCCCAGGCAGCAGGTGCAGGGGTTTATTACCCAGCGCCTGGAACAGGTGAAGTAAGGCAAGATGAAAAACGCGGCCCATGGGGCAGCATTTTTGTGCTCTTTATTCCTGCTGCTTTTTCATGTACAGATCCATGATATCCATCAACTGGTCGGCATACTTCTTCTCCGTATGTACCACGAAGGCATCGGGATCGATGGGGACCTCAAGCTGGGCCATCCGGCGGATGCTCCAGATATAGAGGATATCCAGGGCAGGGATCAGGTCCTCCCCTAATGGGGTTAAGATGTATTCCACCTTCAAGGGGATGGTGTTGTACTGGATCCGCTCCACCAGCCCGTCGCTGGCAAGTTCCTTAAGCTGCTGGCTCAATACCTTCTCGCTGACCTGCAGCGTCTTCTTGGTCTCATTGAACCGGATCTTTCCATAGTGATGGATGTGATGGAGAATGGTCATTTTCCACTTTCCGGAAATACAGTTTGTCACGAAATGGTAGGGGTTGACTGGCTTGTCCATAATGCACCTCACAAAAATAGATTACGCCTGCACTAGAGAAACCGTTGCCGGCGGGAAATAAAAAGTAAGTAGATTTCTTTCTGGTTAGTAGTAGTAAAAAGGTAACCTATGCTTCTATTTTACACAAAATGGAAATGATTTCAATAGTTTTCAATGGTTTTTTGCAAAAAAATTGGAATTGGCGCTCCGTTATGGTATACTTGCCACAGAAAGAACGCAAGGAGGAACGGATCAGATGTATCTGCAGACAGAGGAAGTGAATTTGTATTATGAACTTAAGGGGGAAGGGAAGCCGCTGCTGCTCATACACGGCGTGGTGGTGGATGGCGGGCTCTATGAGCATGCGGCCAGCCTTCTGTCCCCTTATTACCAGGTGATTACCTATGACCGCCGGGGGAATTCCAGAAGCGGGGAGGTAATAGTGGGGGAGTATGATCTTGCGGCCCAGGTGCGGGACGCGTTGTCCCTGCTGGACAACCTGGGAATCGAACGTGTGTTCCTGACGGGAGCCAGCGCCGGGGCGATTGTGGCCCAGGAGGTTTTGAAGTCCGCGCCGGAGCGCGTCAGCCACCTTTTGATGTACGAACCGCCCCTGGTACCCCTTCTGGGGCTGGCGGAGGAACAGCAGTGGATCGCGAAGATGGAGGAGACCATTGCCAGGGGGAGGATCAACTCGGCCATGCTGGAATTCATGAAGTCCTTAGGGGAGACGGATGAGCGCAGGGAGGAAAAGAGCCAGGAGGCGGCTTTCCGGGAAATGCGCAATTTCCAGCACTTTATGGAGCATGAATTTTCCGTATTTTTGCATTATGAGCCGGATCTTGCATATTTTCGGGAGATTTCCGGCAAAATTACGGTAGCGGTGGGAGAACGCAGCGGAGAGTCCAAGTATGTGCGGGCGGCGAGGCGGTTTCAGGAGCTGATCGGCTGCGAGCTGTTGCATTTTCCCGGCTGTCATAATTTACCGGGGGATCTGCCGGCAGATTATGTCAACTCATTGATGGGCGTTCTGGCCCGGAAAGGCTGGTAGGAGCGGATGAATTTATTTGATATTATCGGACCGGTGATGGTGGGGCCTTCCAGCTCCCATACCGCCGGAGCCGTGCGGATTGGTTATGTGGCGGGCCGGCTGATGGGGGAGCCCATCCAAAAGGCCGGGGGGGGGCTTCACGGCTCCTTCTGGGCCACCGGGCGGGGACATGGGACGGACCGGGCGCTGGTGGCGGGGCTTCTGGGGATGCATACGGACGATATCCGGATCCCGGACAGCTTCCGCTATGCCAGAGAGGCAGGCATGGAGCTGGAATTTTACCATGTGGAGCTTGCGGACGCCCATCCCAATTCCGTGGAGCTTACGCTTAATGGAACCAGGGGAAAGGAGCTTGTCATGACGGCGGCCTCCTTAGGGGGCGGGCGCATCCAGGTGTGCAGCTTAAACGGGCTGGCCACCAATTTCAGCGCGGAGTATCCCACCCTCATTGTGGAGAACATGGATCAGCCGGGCATCGTCACGGCGGTGAGCGCGGCAGTGGCTTGTGAAAATATTAACATAGCCGCCATGCAGCTATACCGGGATAAGCGGGGCAGCCTGGCGGTGATGATTTTAGAGTGCGACGGGGAGATTCCCCGGGAGGCGGTGGAGAAGCTGTCCGCCATCCAGGGGGTCTGCGGGGTGACGTACTTGAGCATGAAGGAATAAGGACGTATCAGTATGCCCCAAAACAGGGCGGCGAGGAGGCAACATGAGTTTTCGTTCAATGGAAGAAATTGTGGAAGTATCCAATAGCAGCGGGAAGCCCTTCTGGGAGGTGCTTCTGATGGACGATATGGAGGAGCGGTTGGTGAGCCGCCAGGAATCCATGGAAAAAATGCAGATGATGTACCGGCAGATGCAGGAGGCGGATGCGGCCTATGACGGCGCGGCCCGCTCCGCCAGCGGCCTGGTGGGCCAGGACGGGGCAAGGATGCAGGACTATGTGGAAGCGGGGCACGCCATGAGCGGTTCCTTTGTGGGCCGGGTGATCGAGCGCGCCCTAAAAATGGGAGAGTCCAACGCCTGCATGCGCCGGATTGTGGCGGCGCCCACTGCCGGAAGCTGCGGCGTGATCCCGTCCGTGTTTCTCACCTACCAGCAGCAGTACCAGGCGCCGGAGGAACGGATGGTGGAGGCATTGTTCGTGGCGGCCGGAATCGGCATGGTGATTGCTCGCCGGGCCTTTATCGCCGGGGCCACCGGGGGCTGCCAGGCGGAGGTGGGAAGCGCCAGCGCCATGGCGGCCGGGGGACTTGCGTACCTGCACGGCGGCGGGAATAAGGAGATCTGCGCTGCGGTGGCTATGGCCTTGAAGAATCTGCTGGGTCTGGTCTGCGACCCTGTGGCGGGCCTGGTGGAGGTGCCCTGCGTCAAACGCAACGTGATCGGGGCCGTGGGAGCCATCGCCGCCGCCGATATGGCTGTGGCGGGCATTACCAGCCGCGTCCCGGCGGACCAGGTGATCGAGGCCATGCGCGCCGTAGGCGTCGCCATGCCCTGTGCCTTAAAGGAAACCGGGGAAGGGGGTCTTGCGGCCACGCCGGCGGGAGTGGAGGCAAGGCAGGCCCTGGAAAAATAAAAAAATAAAAATAGTTGAAGACAAAGAGGGCGTTCCCTCGTTCTTATAAATGACAGGACAAAAGGGAGGTGGGAACGATTCAGGAGGAAAGCTATTTCCAGCATTTGCTGACAACCTATGAAAAACTGGTGTATACCATCTGCTTTCGGGCCACCGGAAACCAATTTGACGCGGAGGATCTGACCCAGGACACCTTCCTGGCGGTATACAAAAATCTGCCCGCCTTCGACGGGACCTACGAAAAAGCCTGGATCGTGAAAATTGCATCGAACAAATGTCTGGATTTTCAAAAAAGCGCCGGGCGGCGGGTGCAGCCGACCGGGGAGGAGCTGTTTTTACAGATTGAGGATACGGGAAACAGCCCGGAGCAGCAGTATCTGGAGCGGGAGGCCCGGGAGGGGATCCGCAGGCTCTGCGAAAGATTAAAGGAACCCTATCAGTCCATTGCGGTCTGTCATTTCTGTCAGGGAAAGACGGCGGCAGAAATCGCCAGAGAAAGCGGGAAGAATCAAAAGACCGTCCAGACCTGGATTTACCGGGCCAGGGGCATGCTGAAAAAACTCATGCGGGAGGAGGAAGCCAGATGCAGAACATAGAAGAGAAACGCCATATAACCGAAGAAATATGGAGCGCGGTGTCCTGTCATACCATATCTTTTACGGATTACAGGAAGATCCTGGAGCATACCTGCACCTGCACCTGGTGCGCGGAACGTCTGGCAGCGGAGGAGACAAAGGCAAAAAAGGAGCCGCCTGCGTATCTGAAGGAGCAGATCTTAGAGCGGGTGGGCCGGCCGGACGTGCAGGCGGCCACAATGGCAAAGCAGACTTCCAAGGGACTTAGGCTGTTTTGGTACAGTCTCAGGGTGGGCTTTGCCGTGACGGTGTCGGTATGTCTGCTGGCGGTATCCCTGAATGTGCAGAAGACGGGCCGGTTTGCGGATTCCGGTCTTACAATGAGCGGACGGACAGAATATGCGGAGGATGGGCTGTGGCAGTTGAACCAGGCTTCCCAGAAGGCCGTATCCTGGATCAACGGATTTTCAAACTTTCTTCTGCATGGAGGATTGGAATAGCGGAAAAATGGGAAAAACGAAAGAAATGAAAGATATAATAGAATAAAAAGAAATATAAAAATGGAGGAAAAGGGAAATGACGCGGAAGAAAAACGGATTCTGGACATTTGTGTGCTCTCTGATGCCGGGGGCGGGAGAGATGTACATGGGGTTTTTTAAACAGGGACTTTCCCTGATGGGGGCTTTTTTGCTGGTTCTTTTTCTGGCTTCCTGGCTGAATATCGGCCCTCTTTTGTTTGTGCTGCCGCTGGTCTGGTTCTATAGTTTTTTCCATGTGCACAATTTAAGGTCTCTGCCGGATGAAGAATTTTATGCCATGGAGGACAATTACCTGTTTGAGATGGAACAGATCATGACCCAGGGGAAGGGGCTGACAAAAAAATGGCGCAATCTCCTGGCGGGCTTTCTGATCCTGATTGGCGGTATGACGCTGCTGAATTATCTGATGGACCTGACATACCGGATCCTTCCGGTTTTCTGGCGTGAGGGGTTCTGGCATCTGTGGCACAGGGTTCCCCAGGCGGTTTTTGCAGTGCTGCTTATCCTGGGCGGCTTCTGTCTGATCCGTGGAAAAAAGCGGGAGCTGGATGCGGAGGAGTCCCGGGAGGATGGCGTTGGCCAGCCGTGAGGATGGGAAGCCGGAGCACCCGGTATTTCCACTGGACCGTAGCGATACGGTCCTTTTTTTGTGCATTTTGCTATAAAAACAGGTATGAAAAATAGTAAAAAGAGAAAAATAAAAATAACCTATTGCATTATTTTGGCAATGAGGTTATACTTATAACATAGAAGCCCGGAAACGTTACCGGAACTGTTACCGAAACCGTTACCGTATAATTTCCGGAAAAGAACCAATCAATTTTTTCATTACAGGAGGATGTACTATGAAAAGAAAGTTAGTATCACTGATGTTAGTATCGGCTATGGCAGCGGCTCTGCTGGCAGGCTGCGGCGGCGACGGTGGCAATGGAGGCAGCGATGAGAAGACGCCTTCCACCGACAACGCGGGGGAGAACGACAATGCGGGAGATGAGACGCAGACGCCGGACGACAGCGGGGAGACTCCTTCCGCAGGCGGCGGTTCCGTATACCTTTTGAACTTCAAGTCTGAGATCGACCAGGAGTGGCAGGATACCGCAAAGCTTTACACAGAGCTGACAGGCGTTCCGGTAACCGTGCTGACCGCAGCAGAGGGAACCTACAGCCAGAAGCAGCAGGCAGAGATGGCCAAGGGCGATGATGCGCCGACCCTGTTTAACCTGGGAAGCATGCAGGCAGCCCAGACCTGGGATGCATATACCCTGGACCTTAAGGATACGGCAGTGTATGACCATCTGAGCGATAAGTCTCTGGTAATCGAGTACAACGGTAAGATCGCGGGAGTTGCCACTTGCTACGAGTGCTTCGGCTTGATCTACAACAAGACCATCCTGAACGATTATTGCTCCATGGACAATGCAGTTGTGAAGTCCGCAGAGGAGATCGATAGCTTTGACAAGCTGAAGGCTGTGGCCGAGGATATCAACAAGCGTGTGGATGAGATCAACGAGCAGTTCGGCCATGAGCTGACCGGCGCCTTCTCATCGGCAGGTCTGGATCCCAGTTCTGATTGGAGATTTACCGGACATCTGGCCAACCTGCCTCTGTATTATGAGTTCAAGGATGCCGGCTGCGATCTGGTATCCGGCCAGGCAGAGATCGCCGGAACGTATCTGGACAACTACAAGAACGTATGGGATATGTATATTTCCAACTCTTCCGCAGATCCCAAGACCCTTACAAGCGGCAGCTACAGCGGCGAGGCTGAGCTGGGCATGGGCGAATGTGTGTTCTATCAGAACGGAAGCTGGGAGTACAGCCCCCTGTTGAACCCGGAGAACGGTTACCTGGTAGCTTCGGAGGATCTTGGCATGATGCCCATCTACTTTGGTGTGGATGACGCCAACATGGGTCTGTGTGTAGGAACTGAGAATTACTGGGCAGTCAACAGCCAGGTTCCCCAGGAGAACATCGACGCTACCCTGGCATTCCTGGAATGGCTGATCACTTCTGACGAGGGCCGTGACGCCATGAACAACAAGCTGGGACTGGATGCGCCCTACGATACCTTTACCGGTGACTTTGCACCTGCCAACACCTTTACCAAGGACGCCAATGCTTATATGGAGGCCGGCAAGACTTCCGTAGCATGGAGCTTTAACGCGACTCCCAACGTAGACAACTGGAGAGCAGACGTGAAAGCGGCTCTGGTGGCTTACACCGAGGGTACCGGCGATTGGGATGCCGTGAAGACTGCATTTGTGGACGGCTGGAAGACCCAGTGGCAGTTACAGGCTGAGGCCGCTGAATAAGGAAACGGATTCTTGGGAATACTGATGATCTGAATCTTTGCAAACTTAGAAAGCAGTAAATGAGCAAGAGGGGTGAGTGATTGTTCACTCGCCCCTTTTTCCATCAGAAAACAGGATGGGAATAAGAAAGAAAGGGAATTGTTATGGAAAAATCGATTAAAAAATATTTTCCGATCTTTGTCCTTCCGACCTTGATCGCATTTATCATCGGATTTGTGGTCCCCTTTATTTATGGTATTTTTCTTTCCTTCTGCAAGTTTACCACGGTGACGGACTGGAAGTGGATCGGATTTGAAAATTATACCAAGATCTTTTATGTGCAGGGAGTGCTGGACACCACATTTTTACACTCACTGTGGTATACCGCATTGTTTACGGTAGTGTCCGTAGTGATTACCAACCTGGTCTCCTTTATTATCGCCATGCTCCTGACCAAGGGCATCCGGGGGACCAATATCTTCCGTACGGTATTTTTCCTGCCGAACCTGATTGGCGGAATTGTTTTAAGTTACATCTGGCTGATGATCTTCAACAGCATCCTGGCAAGATATTCCCAGACCATTGTTACCACCCAGTGGCATGCTTTCTGGGGCATGATCGCCGTTACCTGCTGGCAGCAGATCGGCTACATGATGATCATTTACGTGGCCGGGATCCAGAATGTGCCGGGCGATCTGATCGAGGCGGCCATGATCGACGGCGCCGGCTTCTGGCAGAGACTGAAAAATGTGATCCTGCCTATGCTGATGCCTACGATTACCATCTGTACCTTCCTGACGTTGTCCAATGGCTTTAAGATGTTCGACCAGAACCTGGCCTTGACGGGAGGAGCCCCGGGAAAATCTTCACAGTTGCTAGCTTTGAATATTTATGATACAATGTATGGGACTACCGGCTGGCAAGGCGTCGGGCAGGCAAAGGCAGTGATCTTCTTTATTCTGGTGGCGGCGATTTCGCTGATCCAGAACCGTCTGACTACGAGCAGGGAGGTGGAGCAGTAATGGCTAAGAATCAGAAGAAGGATGCCGTAAGCGCCGTGAGGGCGGCGAAGCACGGCTGGATCTATACCTTGTGTTTTACGATTGTATCGCTGGTGTGGATTGCACCGATTTTTGTGGTACTGCTGAACTCCTTTAAGCGGAAGGCATACATTTTCAAGGCGCCCTTTTCCATCAGCACCAAGAGCCTTTCCGATGGATGGGACGCGTTTATGGCGGGCGCCAACAAGATGATGTGCGGGTTTTTGAATTACTCCAACGCCATCAAGAAGACAGACTTTTTCCGGGTATTCGGCTACTCGTTGTTTATTACGGTAGCTTCGGTGCTGGTGATTATCCTGTGTACCTCCATGTGTGCCTGGTATATTACCCGTGTGCGCTCTAAGTTTTCCAAGGGGATGTACATGGCCTGCCTGTTTTCCATGATTGTGCCCTTCCAGATGGTGATGTTCACCTTGTCCAAGTTTGCCAATATGCTGCATCTGAGCAACCCGGTGGGGATTGTGGTGGTTTATCTGGGATTTGGCGCGGGTCTGGCGGTCTTCCTCTTTACGGGATTTGTGAAAAGTATTTCCTTAGAGATTGAGGAGGCGGCCATGATCGACGGCTGTACGCCTCTGCAGACTTTTTTCCGTGTGGTGTTTCCGATTCTGAAGCCCACGGCGATCACGGTAGCCATCCTGCAGGCGATGTGGATCTGGAATGACTTCCTGCTTCCCAGCCTGGTTTTGAACATTAACAAATATAAGACCCTTCCGATTGCGATCCAGTATCTGAAGCAGAGCCATGGGCAGGTACCCTGGGGCGATATGATGGCAGTGCTGATTCTGGCCATTATTCCCATCGTGATCTTTTACCTGATCTGTCAGAAGTATATCATCGAGGGCGTTCTTGCCGGGGCCGTGAAGGGGTAATTTCCAGAAATGTGGTGAGAGTTTTATGGTGATCGAATGGTAACGATCAGGGATATTGCACGGGAGTCCGGTTATTCGGTCAGTACCGTGTCCAGAGTGTTGAACAACCGGCGGGATGTGAGTCCGGATGCCAGGCAGAAGATTGAAGCCATTGTGGCGGCGCGTCATTTTGTGCCCAACAACAATGCAAGGCATATGCGCTGTGTCGCCAGCAAGACCATTGCGGTGCTGGTGAAGGGAACCTTCAACCTGCTGTTTGCCAGTATCCTGGAGGAGATCCAGTCCATGGTGGAGAACACCAGGTATACCCTGGCGGTGTCCTATCTGGATGAGGAGGCCAATGAGGTGGAGCAGGCCCAGATTGTCTGCCGGGAGCGGAATCCCATGGGGATTTTGTTTCTGGGAGGGAACCTGGAATATTTCCAGGAGGGCTTTGAGGAGGTGGACGTCCCCTGTGTCCTGGTGAGCAACCAGGGCCGGGAGCTTCCCTTTTCCAACCTGTCCAGCGTGGCAACTGATGATAAGGCGGCGGCGGGATGTGCCATCGATTACCTGATTGCCCAGGGGCACGAGAAGATCGGGATCATCGGAGGCGACTTGAAGCTTTCCTATACCAGTATGCAGCGTTATATCGGGTGCGTGGACAGCTTCCGGGTGCATCAGGTAGAATTTGATGAGAAGCGCTGCTTCGAGAAGGCACGGTTTTCCTATGACAGTGCCTACCGGGCCATGAAGCGGCTGCTTGCCCGCTGCGGTGATATCACGGCGGTGTTTGCCATGAGCGATGTGATGGCCATCGGCGCCATCCGGGCTTTGCGGGATCTTGGACTTGGGGTGCCGGAGGATATTTCGGTGATGGGCTTTGACGGGATTACGCTGGCTGAGTTCTATAACCCCAAGCTTGCCACCATACAGCAGCAGTATCAGACGCTGGCCTCCAGGAGTCTGGAGCTTCTTTTGAAAAGTATCGATCTGAACACCAGTTCGATTCATGAGATCGTTCCGTTCAAGCTGGTGGAAGGAGAAAGCGTGATCAAACGTCCGGCCCGGCTTTAGCTGTGGAGGACGATAAAATATAGGAGGCAGTTTATGCGTAGCAGCGGTATTTTAATGCACATTTCCTCTTTACCCTCACCCTACGGAATCGGGACCTTGGGAAAAGAGGCAAGAAAATTTGTAGATTTCCTTGTGAAAGCGGGGCAGAGCTACTGGCAGGTGCTGCCGGTGTGCCCCACCAGCTACGGGGATTCGCCCTATCAGTCTTTTTCGGCTTTTGCAGGGAACCCGTATTTTATTGATCTGGAGTATCTGATCCGGGAGAAGCTTCTGACCCGGGAGGAGTGCGACGGCTTTACCTGGGGCCGGAAGGCCTGGGAGGTGGATTACGGGATCCTGTATGAGAACCGGTATCTTCTGCTTCGTAAGGCATTTGCCCGGTTTCAGAAGCGGATTCCCAAGGATTACGGGGAATTTTGTGAGAAGCACGCCGACTGGCTTTCCGATTATGCCCTGTTTATGGCCTTGAAGGACAAAAACGGCGGCAAGGAGTGGAGCAAATGGGATCCTGCCCTTAAGATGCGGGAACCGGAGGCCATGGAGGAAGCCCGCAGGGAGCTGGCGGAGGAGATTGCCTTTTATGAGATGCTGCAGTATCTGTTCTACCGTCAGTGGTTTGATCTGAAGGACTATGCCAACGGGAAGGGAATCCAGATTATCGGCGACGCGCCCATCTATGTGGCGGGAGACAGTGCGGATGTGTGGGCGGATCCGAAGCAGTTTTATCTGGATGAGGAGCTTACCCCCATTGAGGTGGCGGGTTGCCCGCCGGACGCTTTTTCCGCAGACGGCCAGTTGTGGGGGAACCCCTTGTTCCGCTGGGATGTGATGAAGAAGGACGGCTACCGCTGGTGGATTAAACGTGTGGAGCGGACGGCCCAGATGTTTGATATGGTGCGTATCGACCATTTCCGGGGCTTCGATTCCTATTATGCCATTCCTTACGGCGATGAGACGGCCCGGAACGGCCACTGGGTCAAGGGGCCGGGAATTGAACTTTTTGAGAAGATCAAGGAGGCCCTGGGGGATGTGAACATCATTGCGGAGGATCTGGGATATCTGACGGATTCGGTGCATCAGCTTCGGGAGGACTCGGGCTTTCCGGGGATGAAACTGTTCCAGTTTGCCTTTGACAGCCGGGAGGACGGCGATTATCTGCCTCATAATTATAAAAAACATTGTGTGGTCTATACAGGAACTCATGATAATGATACAATAATGGGGTGGATGAAGACTGCGCCCAGGGACAGTGTGAAGTTTGCCAAGGAGTATCTCCGCCTGGATAAGGAGGAGGGCTACAACTGGGGCATGATGAAGTGTGTCTGGGGAAGCGTGGGAGATCTGGCGGTTGTGACCATGCAGGATCTTCTGGGGCTAGGCAGCGAGGCGCGGATGAATACGCCTTCAACCCTGGGCTGTAACTGGAAATGGCGTATGAAGCCGGGGGCGGCCACCACAAGGCTGGCAGTCAAGATCCGTGACAACATGCAGTTGTACGGCCGTATGCCCGGGAAGTAGAGAATTTTGGATACATCTGTCAACTGCGAAGAAAAAGGAGGAGCAGGGGACAGATGTATTTTTTTATTGTGAATCTGACGTCAAGAACCGGACATGCCAGGGAGATCTGGATCCGGGTGGAGAAGGAGCTTCGCAGGCGCAAGGTGGATTATGAAGCTTATGTCACCGAATATGAGGGCCATGCCCGGGAACTGGCCCGGGAGCTTTGTACCAGGGGCGCGGCGTATCTGGAAGAAGCCGGGTCCTTCGATGCGAACAAATGTTCTGATCTGGAAGAAGCCGGATCCGTGGAAGCAGCAGATCGGACGGACGGGGAACGCCGGGTGTGCCTGGTGGTGGTTGGCGGCGACGGGACGGTCAATGAGGTGATCAACGGGATGCATCATTTTGACCGGATTGATTTCGGGTATATTGCCACCGGCTCCGGCAATGATCTGGGCCGGGGGCTTGGACTTCCGAAGGACCCACTGGAGGCGCTTGATGGGATTTTATCTGCCAGGGAGCCGTTTCTGATGGATCTTGGCGCCGTTACGGCGGGGGAGGAAGAACCACAGTATTTTGCCATCAGCTCCGGGATCGGCATCGACGCGGATGTGTGCCGGCAGGCATTAAAGTCCAGGCTGAAGAAGTTTTTAAACCATCTGGGGCTGGGGAGCCTTACTTACGTGCTGCTGACGGTGAAAGCGCTGTTTACCATGCCCACCACGGAGCTTACCATCTCTTTTGACGACGGGGCTGGGAAACGGATTGACCGGATGATCTTTGTGGCCGGCATGAACCACCCCTGGGAGGGGGGCGGCGTGCCCATGGCGCCCCGGGCGGACTGCCGGGACGGGAAGCTGTCGGTGTGCTGCGTGTACGGGATTCCCCGGTGGAAGGCGTTTTTCCTGCTGCCTTGTCTGGTACGGGCAAAGCATGAGGGACTTAAGGGCTTTGAGATTATCGATTGTGCGGGGTATGAGCTTGCCATTGCGCGGCCTATGGCAGTGCATGGGGACGGGGAGTATCTGGGAGATAGAACTTATGTTCGGTGCCGGTGTTTGCCGGGGATGCTGCGGGTGATGAAATGATGGAAGAATATGTATGTCATGGTGGAGAAAAGAGGGGGGAGAGCGTGGCTTGTATCAGCCGTGCTCTCCCCTTTTTTGGCGATCATTTCCAGATAGACTTACAGGATCAGAAGGTCAGCTTACGCGTCCTTCTCAATGGCAGCCGCTGCTCCATTGATTTCCTTAATCACCGCCGGGTCGAATTTGGCTTCCCGGCCATAGGTGTAGAGGCCGTTCTGCTCCTGCTCCACGTCGTAAAGCTGGGTGTAGCAGAAGCCGGTGATCTGGGGATTGTTAAGGAGCGCCTGGGTCAGCCCCCGGTAGCGGCCTAAGAATTCCTCCAAGGTCTGCGGGCTTTCCCCGTAGCCCCAGGCGCCGCTTGCCGCATTCCAGGCGATGCCGCCGTACTCGCTTACGATGACCGGCCCGCCCGTGTAGCGCTGTTTCTTCAAAAGATGGGGGGCCCGCTGGCTGAAGTCCTGGATGATCCCTTCCGCGATCCGGCTGTAGTACCCGGCAAATTTTTCGGGATCCTGCTCATAATCGTGGGTATCGTAGATATCCGTCTGGGCATGGATGTAGCCGCTGGCGTCGATGCAGGGCCTGGAGGGATCGATGGCCTTGGTGGTGCGGTACAGGGTGGAGAGGAAGGCATTGTCGTGTTCCGCTTCCCAGTAATCATCGGTTTCGTTGAAGGGGCACCAGGTAATAATGGACGGGTGGTTCATGTCCCGTGCAAGCACCTCCTGCCATTCCCGTAAAATAATGGGGACGGCGTTGGGGTGGGCGCACTGAAAGCCCCAGCTTGGATATTCGCCCCATACCAGGTATCCCATGCGGTCGCAGTGGTACAAAAACCGCGGCTCAAATACCTTCTGGTGAAGCCTCGCCCCATTGAAGCCAAGCGCCAGGGAGAGGGCGATATCCTTTGCCAGATCTTCTTCCGTGGGGGCGGTATAGATCCCTTTGGGATAGTAGCCCTGGTCCAGGACGAGACGCTGGAACAGAGGTTTTTTGTTCAATAAAAATTTCATTCCGTCAAAACCGATGCTTCGTATTCCGAAATAGCTTTTTACGCAGTCCCCGCCCATGCGCAGCGTAAGGTCATACAGCCTGCCGCATCCGGCCTCCCACAGCTCAATGCGGGAAAGGGCGATTCCGGCGCAAAAATGGCCGTTGCTGGATACCGAGGCGCTTCCCACAGGCTCTCCTTCGTATTCCACGGAAATCTCCACCTGGCCACAGCCTTTGGTGCAGCCGGTGACCGTCAAAATCCCCTGCTCCATATCCGTGGCATACTTTGCGGACAAAAGGTAGTTCTGGGGAACAAATTCCAGCCATACGCTCTGCCAGATCCCGGTGGTGCGGGTGTAGAAGCAGCCGGCGGAGTGGTACTGCTGGCTCTGCTTGCCGGAGCTCTGCAGGGGACTTCTGGTGTCGTCCTGGGCATAGACAAAGATCGTGTTCTCCCCCGGGGTGGCCACGTCGGTGATATCGGCCGCAAAGGGGGTGAATCCGCCCTGGTGGCGGCAGACCTCCTGGCCGTTGACGCAGCCCACCGCCAGATAGTCCACGGCGCCAAAGTGCAGGATGGTGCGGCCGGAAAGCTGCTCGGGAGTAAGCGTAATTTTTTTACGGTAAATCACGGCGGGCAGGAAGTCGGTATAGCCGATGCCGGAAAGCGGGCTTTCCGGACAGAAGGGGACGATAATTTCCCGGGGAAGGTCTTCCTCATACCGTTTCTGGTCCAGGGCGGACTGGCCGAAGTCAAAGTCAAACTGCCACTGGCCGTTGAGGCAGAGCCAGTTTTCCCGCTCCCATTGGGGATTGGGGTGTTCGGGTCTTGGGATGTTCATGATGGGTGCTCCTTTCTATGTAAAACGTTTTGCCATGATGTTGGGGGCAAAAGGGGCTTTTCCAAATGATGCCTGGCAAATGGCACAAAATGTATTCCTCTTTTGTTTCGATTCCGAACCTAAGAACTTCTAAATGTCCCGCTGGAATTTTAACATTTGCGGACGCAACCGCCCTCTATGCGACGTCCTGTCGCAGATCGGGCTTTCGTCGCCGTCCTGGCGACGAATTGCTGGTTATGAGCAGGACATTAAGAGGTTCTAAGATTCTCCATAGTCACAAATCGGAATACATTTTGTGCCATTTGCCAATATCGGTTTCGAAAAGCTTTTTTTGTCCTCAGCATCTTGCTATAGGTATAGTATAATGCTATAATGAGTGGAAGAAAAGGGGAAAAAAGAAGAAAAAAGTGAGGAATATAAGCATGAGAGAGGATGTCATCACCGTTCCTGAGGTGGCGGTGGCGCCATTTAACGTTTCTTTGGCGGGAGTTTCTTATTGTGACGGGAGTTATAAGATTGTGCGGCCCAGGTCGGAGGTGACCTGCGTGGAATATGTTTTGTCGGGCTGCGGCGTGGTGCACTGCGGCACGAAGACGGCTTATCCCTGTGCGGGGGATATGTATATTCTGCCCAATAATATGGACCACCGGTATTATTCCGACAGCCGGGATCCCTGGGTGAAGATCTGGGTGAATCTTGTGGGCGACCTGCCGCTGCATATTCTGACGGCCTATGGATTGAACCGGACGATATGGTATGAAAAACAGGACGGCAGCGGATTTATCCGGAAAATGCATGCCATTTGCCGGGATGGGGCGATGACGCCCTATGAAAAGCAGAACGCCTGTGCCCGGGAATTTTTGGGGCTGGCGCAGTTTCTGGCTTCCGGTCCTGCCCGGCAGGGGAACGGCCCGGAAGCGGAGTTCCTGCGGGATTATCTGGACTGCCATGTGGACGGGATGGTTGGGGTGGAGGAGCTGGCGGATCAGATTTCCAAAAGCGTTTCCCAGACGATCCGTATTTTCAAGAAGGCTTATGGTGTGACGCCCTATGAGTATTTTCTGGCCCGGAAGCTGGAGCGGGCCAAGCTGCTGCTCCGCAGTACCAACCAGAGTATCAAGGAGATTGCGTCCTCCCTCTGCTTTGCGGACGAGCATTATTT
>CATJBQ010000070.1 GCA_949738465.1 uncultured Lachnospiraceae bacterium | reverse complement strand
TCAATCCCACCGCCTTAACGACCAGATAGCCGCAAAGGAAAAGGAATTGACGAAAATCACCCGCTACAAGCAGTCACTGTATCAAGACTGGAAAGACGGAGAAATCTCCCAACAGGAATACCGGGAAATGAAAGCCGATTATGAACGGCAGGCCGCCGAGCTCTCGGACTTGCTGGCCCGGCTGAACGCGGAACGGGCGGAGCTGGCGAATGGTGTTGACCAGCAGCATCCGGCGCTGATGACCCTTGCAAAGTACCGGGACATTGAAAAGCTGACCCGAGAAATTCTGGTTGACTTGGTAGACCACATCAAGATTTACGAAAACGGCAATATCAGCGTTCATTTCAAGTTTGCAAATGAGCTCCGCAAGATTACCGAGTACATTGAAATCAACACCACTGATACCGCCGAGGCGGGCTGACCCCCGCCAAAGCATGAAATCCTTTTGACAGTGTGTTTTCCTAATAAAACGCAATCTTATGTAGTATAACGAATAATAAGTTTTTGACGCATAAGCACATATATAAGTGTTGATTAATCAAGCTTTATCGGAAACGAATGTATCAGAAACTTAATTTATGTTGTAGTAGTTTCCTCCTGGTTTTGCGTTTTATGGTTGAAATGCTGGTACCAACAATTGGATACTATATGGAAAACAATATTCGCCTGGAGCGAAGTTCTTATAATTTCTTCATTTCGATCAGAGCCTTCAGATATTGGACGGTTGTTTCCAGCTCCTCAATTGATAGAGCGTTTGCCAGCTCCAGCAGGGAGGTTTTCGGAGCTTCTGTTCCAAATAAAATATAATCGGCAGTTACCTGCAGATTTTTACAGAGGCGTGCCAGGGTTTCCTGGGAAAGGCCTTTTTTTCCGTTCTCAATTTCAGACAGGAAGGTTATGGAAAGATCCAGAAGCTCGGCGAATTCAGCCTGGGTATAGTCCCCCAGTAACCGTAACTGGCGTACCCGGGCCCCCACTTCTGATTTATTGATGATGTCCATAAGATTCCCCCTTCTTGCTGCCCTGCATACAGATTTTATCATTCCAATGGTTTTATTCTATCAGTATTCCAATTTGCAAAAAATACACTATCATTGATATAAATTCGCTAAAAGAGAATATTTAATTGACAAACGCAGGAAAACATGATAAATTGGTTTTGTAATTTATTCTTATAGAAGGGAGAGAGTTTTTATGAAACGAAAACAAAGAGTGTTTGCATGGCTGGCGGCTTTGTGTCTGCTGGTAACTATGGTTCCCATGACGGGGAGGGCTGCGGGGGAGGTGAAGAGCGCTACCATCAGTATCCAGCATCGGGGAAATAATCTCGATGGAGCGGAAATGATTTTGCGCTTGTGCGATCAATCCGGGAATATTGAACGTGAGTTGGGCAGAAGTTCTACGGGAACCATTACCTTTACGGAAGACCCAAGTGTATTGGAGGGCAGGAAGATCCGTTTAGATGCAACCTTGCCCGATGGGTATCTTTTAAGGGGAGGGCCAGATAATACTGAAATACGTGAACAATATTTTACGCCAGAGCATCTTTTTCAGAGTGAACACACCGTGTTTCTTGTAGAATGCCCAGGCATGGACGGCTACCTGGAAATAACAGATCCAGAACATACGGTTGCCATTGGCGATGTGATTGATGTGAGCGGGGCCTTTGATCTGAATTCCGACGCTCATGCATTGTATTATGTGGCTCCAAATGGGACACGTACCCGGGTGGTATGCAGAAGCACTAGTTGTACATGGGATGATGGCGGGGGAATGTATGTTTTTGAGGATAATAAAATCAGGATTGTGGGAGAAGGAATTGCGTCAATTGTGTTTGATTACCAGACGCCGGAAGGCGCGCTGCTGAGAGCTTATTTGTATTTGTTTATGGATTCCCCGGAAGAAATGCCCGATGAGATTCCGGACGGGCAGTTTCAAGCTGTTGCCTATTATAAGGAGCAGCCCCTTGAAGGCACAAAGATTACAGTATCCGTGCGAAACAGCGAGGATGAGAAGCCCGGCAGGATCCTGGAGACAGGTACGGCAGGGGAACTCACCTTTATGCTTCCCAAGGATGAAATTAAGGAATATAAGTTGCTATGCGTTTCGTATGAATTACCGGAAGGATATGAGGTTTTAGATGAGGGGCGTCACAGGACGGAGATTACCCATTTCTTTTCACTGAATGATACAGACCAATATGGATGGCCGGACTTTTCCTATATAGCTGCGACGAATCCCTCTATTGACGGCGTACTGGAGCTGACGCAAGACTGCATTGAGGCAAAAATTGGCGACGTGATCGATCTTAGCGGGGCCTTTGACCTGAATGCAGAAGGATTCCGGATCTACCATGTGGCGCCGGATGGGACACGTACCCGGGTGGTGTGTGATAATTATGGGGGATTTTCGGATGAAACTGTATACAAGGAAGATGGGCATAAACTGACGATTGTGGGTTATGGATGGACCCGGCTTTTGTTTTATTATGAAAATACCTGTGCCATACTGGAAATTAATGTTCCCGATTCTGCAGACCCCATCGACATCATCGAAGTAAGCGACAACGAACTCATTTACGTATACCCGGACGGAACCGAAAACCGTGTGATCTTAACAGAGGATGCGTCAAATTTTGCTTCCGTAGAAGGAAATAAGGATTACATCCCCACCGGCTCCCGTTTTGAGAAAAAGCCGGTAACGGCTGGTGAAATTTTTAACAAAGCCAAAGAAGCCATCAAAAAAAATTTTAATACGGAGAATCTGCGGGTATTCGAAATGAATCTGTGGGACGCAGCGGGAAAAGCCATCCATAAGCTTCCGGGCCTGGTCAAGGTGGAGATGGAGCTGCCGGAGAATTTTAAGGCTGCGGATGGAAAAACTCTCATGGTATACCGGCAGGAGGACAATGGGAACCTGACCAGGTGCAATACCACCGTGGAAGACGGATGGGTGACCTTCTGGACCGATCATTTCAGCACGTATATTCTGGCGGAAGTAGATAAAAACGCGGCAGAACCTACGAAGAATGCGGGCACGTCTGCAGTTACTTCCCCTAAAACAGGGGAGGATCTTCCCGTGGGATTCATTGGACTGGTTCTTGCGGCTGGAGCACTTGTTTTGGTAACGAAAAAGAAAACGGCATAGAGAAGCAATAAAAGGGGCTGTCAGGACGGGCAGCCTGGAAGTAATTGTGGAAGCAGAGGATGATGTGTCCGGGGTCAGCTTTGGGTTTGTCAGCTTCCGGAATCCGGATACCGGTAAAATCCTGCAGATAAATGTAAGCGGGACATATGTGGAGCCCGGGACATACCAGGAAGTTGTATATGCGGATGGAAAGCTTCACGGAAATCTGACCGTCGACCAGTATGCAAGTGCGGGTAATTATGTGGTGGAACGGGTGGAAATCCATGATAAAGCAGAAAATTATCAGGTGTACTATGGAATGGGAGCACAATATTATGACGATTTTAAGGAGAGCCAGCCGGAGAGCATATTGCCGGATTCCCTTGCCGGGATCAGCTTTCTGGTTGTAAATTCCGGTATCCAGGATGTGACGGCTCCGGTTGTGACAGGGATTTTTCTGGGTGGGGAAAGCATTGCGGCGCCGGGGGAACTTGCGGTGACAATGGAGGCTGAGGATGATGTGTCCGGGGTTGATTTCGCCTGGGCGACTTTCCGGAATCCGGATACGGATACCAGTCTGCAGGTTCATTTATCAGGGAAATATATGGAGGAAGAAACAGGACAGGAGAAGGAATACGGGGACGGAAAGCTGCATGGCAAATTACAGGTGAACCAATATGCCGGGTCTGGAACTTATACAGTAGAACGGGTTGAAATTCATGATAAAGCAGGAAATTATCATGTATACTATGGACTTGGCGTGGAGAATTACCAGAATTACGATCAGGAATATCTGCTGGCGGAAGGTGTATCTGCCGTTGGCTTTTCCGTTATAAACGGTGGAACGGAGGATATTACGGCGCCAATCCCGGCGGGGGTTACGCTGAGCGCGTCCCGGGTGGAGGTTCCGGCCGCCATAGAGGTTACGGTGGATGGGAAGGATGATGTATCCGGGGCTGTTTCCGGATGGGTGCAGTTTATCAATCCGGATACAGGAAAAAGTCTGTACGCATCTCTGAATTGGGCGTATTTTGATCCTGTGTCGGGGGAAACAAAAGTATATGCGGATGGAAAGCTTCATGGAGAGATGGAGGTTAGTCACTATACCGGTACGGGGACTTATGTGATCGAACGTGTGGAACTGCGTGACAGGGCGGAGAATTATGGCGTATATTATGGACCCGGCTTTGAAAGCTATGATTATTTTAAAGAAAATCAGCCGGAAGCCCTGCTGCCGGAAGCACTTGCAGATCTCAGCGTCTATGTATACAATGATGGAAAAGGCGTGGATGTAACTGCAACGACGACAACGCCGGACCTTGCAGAGCAGATCCAAAACGCGGAGGATGGGGCAGAGATTCTTGTAGACTATTCCTCCAGTGCCATTTTGAAAAAGGATATTTTTGAAGCAATCAGGGGGACAGAAAAAACCCTTTCCCTGGTTTCAGAGGATGGGATCCAATGGATTTTCCATGGGGCAGATATTACCAATGACGCCAAGGATATTGATCTGAAGGTCAGCCTGGATTATATTTCACAGAGCGCCGGGGAACACACGGAGGAAATTGAGGAGCTTGTGGAGGATACGAAGACGGTGATTTTACGTTTTCCGGAGAATGGTGTTCTCCCGGGAAAAGCAAAGATCCGGATTAAGGCTGACTATTCCATGCGGCAGTACCTGGGAGAAACAGCGATTTATGTATACTATTTTGATTCTATGACAAAGGAATTGGTGCCGATTGCGGCAGACCTGACGGTGACGCAGGATCATTATATTGAATTTGAGATTGAACATTGCAGCTATTATGTCATGACAGCCGGTGAAGTGGAAAAGAAGGAGGATACGCCCCAGAAACCGGAGGACAACCAGAAGCCAGCGGATGACCAGGGACAAAATGGTCCGGATTCTGCAAATGGAAAAGAGGATTCCGCCGCCGGATCAACAGCGGCAGGCGGCCAGGAGACGAAATCATCGCCGAAAACAGGCGAGGATATACCTGTAGGACTTTATTTTGGCGGGGGTATGATTGTGCTGGCCGTGGTATTACTATGGGGATGGAGACAAAAGCTAAGAGGAAAAATTCCCTCTTGACAAAAAATATTTCTGTAGTAGAATAAAATTAATTCGACACGCGAATAAAATCAACGGCAGAATGTATGGATGGGATTATGAGGCTGGAAGAATACGGTGTAACGGAAGAACTTTCCAAGATTATCACAGATTATATCGAAGAGATCCGGGAATTATTATCTCTGGAGCTGTGGGACAATATCTTTTTGAATAGTTCGAAGAACGAAGTTTTTATTTTCTGGCTGCTTTCCCAGCGGGGGGAAGTGAACATGACTGAGATTGCGGAATATATTCACGTTCCGCTGAACACGGCCACCGGAATCATCAACCGGATGGAGAAGAACGGGCTGGTGGTAAGGAACCGTTCCACGGAAGATAAGCGGGTGGTGAATATCGCATTCAGCCAGAAGGGCATGGAGCAGTTAGATGCCCTGATACGGGAGCTTGTTTCTTACGGGATGAAGGTCATGCGCTCCTTTACCGTGGAGGAGATGGAGCTTTTCTATAAGATGACGTCGAAGATCATGGAGATCCTTAGGACGGAAAACCGGAAGGAGAAGACGCCGGGGAAGGTCCGCAGGATTGTGATTGAATGAGTGGTGGGGGTAAAACTGTGTTTGGCAAATGGCACAAAGAGGCATCCATTTTGTGCCATTTGCTAATCTCAGTTTTGGAAAGCCCCAGCGGAGCAGTTATCGTAACGAAGGCAGTCGTAGGACTGCCATAATTAAAAACATATACTTCTTTATTCGAACTATTCGAGAACAGAAGAAAAAGCTTTCAAGCAGGATGCAGGATTTTGATCCTGGCGGAAATAAAAAGGAGGCCATCATGAAGAGAATTTATATTTTTACGGGAAAGGGCGGAGTGGGAAAGAGCAGCGTCGCGTCGGCCCATGCGTTAAAGAGCGCCGGGGAGGGGAAGAAAACCCTTTTGGTGAGCACGGACATGGCTCACAACCTGGGGGATATTTTTGAGAAGAGGCTGGGAAAGGAGGCGACGTGGGTGCGTCCCAACCTGTATGTCTGTGAGATTGATCCGGAATATGTGATGGAGCAGGATTTTTCGGCGGTGATGGATTACCTGGCCGGGCTGTTTTTCGAGCCGGGGGCCGGCGCAGGGGGGCTTGGGATGATCCCGGGCATGGAGGATTTGTTTTCCCTGTTAAAAATCGCGGATATCTACCGGAACGAAGACTATGAGCGGATCATCGTAGACTGCGCGCCCACCGGCGAAACGCTGTCCCTGCTGAAGTTTCCGGAGCTTCTGTCCTGGTATATGGAAAAGTTTTTCCCCATGGGAAAGGTGGCGGTACGCGTTTTAGCGCCTGTGTCAAAAGCAGCTTTCCAGGTGGAGATGCCCAACAAAACGGCCATGAACGAAATTGAAAAAATTTTTCTAAAGCTGATCCGGCTGCAGGAGCTTCTGAAGGACCGCGCGGTCTGCAGCGTCAAAATCGTGACGATGCCGGAGAAAATGGTGGTGGAGGAGACAAAACGCAATTATATGTACCTGAACCTCTATAATTTCAACGTGGACGGGATTTACATCAACCGGATGCTCCCGAAGGATCTTAAGAATGATTTTTTTGCCCAGTGGCTTGCACTTCAGGAAAAATATGCCGCCTGCATCCGGGAAAGCTTCGGGAATCTTCCGATCTACGAGATTCCCTGGTATGAGGAAGAACTTAAGGGGGAGAAGGCCATCCAGAGGATCGTGGAGGATGTCCTTGACGGCGCGGAGGTATTTGAAGAGAAGATCATTACCGGCCGGGAATGCTTTGAAAAAACGGAGCATGGCTACCGGTTGGATCTTTTCCTGCCAGGCGCCAGAAAGGAGGACATCGACCTCTTTCAGGCGTCCACGGATCTTGTGGTCCGGATGGGAAATTTCAAGCGGAATATCCCGCTGCCCAATGTCCTGCGTAATTTTGTTGCCACGGGAGCCAGATTTGAGGAGGAAACCCTGCGGATTCAGTTTGAGAAAGGAGAGGGCGCATATGAACCAGGAGCTGATATACAGGCTTAAAACAGCCGCCGGATACCAGAAAAAAGCAATTCAGGCATTGTTTCCGGAGCAGGTCCGGGGCCATCTGGAGGTGATCGAAAGCGAGTGGAAGCAGATGATGCTGGAGCTTCTGGCGGAGCATTGGAAGGACGATGGGAAACAGGAGGAACATGCGGCCTGCAAAGAGGCACAGGAAAAGAACAACAGTTCGAAAACACACAAGGTGGAGATCGGGTAGGGCAGGAATGCAGGAAGGAAAGCAGAGCATGAGGATTATCATCTATACAGGAAAAGGCGGTGTGGGAAAGACCAGCATGGCGGCGGCAGCGGCGGCGAAAATCGCTAAGGATGGGAGGCGTGTGATCGTCATGAGCACGGACGCGGCCCACAGCCTGGGGGACTCTTTTGACAGGAGTATCGGGCGGGAGCCGGTGGAGGTGGCCCCGGATCTGTATGCGGTGGAAATTGACACCGTATATGAGAGCGAGAAAAGCTGGGGGAACATCAGGGAGTATTTTGAAAAGCTTCTCACGGCCCGGGGCGGAAGCGGGATCGAGGCGGAGGAGCTGCTGGTATTTCCGGGATTCGAGGAGCTGTTTTCCATGTTCCGGATTCTGGACATCTATGAAAGTGGGGATTACGACACGATTGTCGTAGACTGCGCGCCCACCGGGGAGACCCTGGCCCTTCTGAAATATCCGGAGCGTTTGTCCGGCTTTTTAAAAAAGCTTCTGCCGGTGGAGCGGCTGGCTGTAAAGACGGTGGGGCGGCTGATCGAAAAGACCATGAAGGTTCCGATGCCGGGGGATCAGGTGTTCGACGAGATCGAAGGGCTGGTGGAAAAAATGAAGCGCCTACAGAAGCTTTTGAAGAACCATGACGTGGTAAGCCTCCGGGTGGCGACCACCCCGGAGAAAATCGTGATCCGGGAGGTCAGGCACAATTTTACCTGCCTGTATCTGTACGGCTATAACGTGGATGCGGTGATCGTCAACCAACTGTATCCGGCCAGGGCCATGGAGGGGTATTTTCATAAATGGATCCGGCTGCAGGAGGAAGGGCTTACCGAAATCCAAAAGAGCTTTGGCCAGGTCCCCCAATTTTATGTGGAACGAAAGTCCGGGGAACTGCGTACCCTGGAAATGCTCACAGAGGTAGGAGAACAGATGTTTGACAAATGCCGCCCGGACGATATCCTGTTCCGGCAGAGCAGCTACGAGGCCGACCGGGAGGAGGGAACCCTCAAGATCCGCCTGCCCTTTGCAAAAAAAGAGGAGTTGCGCTTAGAGCAGAACGGGGAGGAGCTTCTGGTGGGAGTGGGCAATGAACTCCGCCGCTTCCCGTGTCCGAAGGAGTTTGCGGGCTTAGAAATTACCGGGGCAAAATTCCGGGAGGAAGATCTGACGATTCAGTTTGGGCAGCCTTCCGATAAAAAGTCAAAGATCGTATCAAAATAAAGCTCCGGCTCCTTTTCCATGGCCTGGGCATGGCCGGCTCCGGGAATGAGCAGAAGCTCCTTCCTGCCGCCGGCAGCATCATACAACTCCTGTGCCATAGACACCGGAACTATGTCGTCCTCCTCCCCGTGGATCAAAAGCACCGGGAGGGAGGTGTTTTTTACTGCGTCAAGGGCGGAGGCGTCCCGAAGGTCATAGCCGCCCCGTAGCTGCAGCATCAGATTCATGCTGTCTAAGAGCGGAAAGGAGGGCAGTCCGAACCAGTCCTTCATCTGCTTGGCAAACATGGAGTAGGCGTCGGTGTAGGCGCAGTCGCTGATTACGGCCTTCACCTGGTCCGGCAGCTCCCCGCCGGACATAATCAGGGCGCAGGCGGCCCCCATGGACTGGCCCTGGAGGATAATCTGGGCCTCGGGATCACGGGAGAGGATTTCATCGATCCAGAGCTGGTTGTCGATCCGGTCGGTCCAGCCCATGCCAATGAAATCCCCTTCGCTCTCGCCGCTGCAGCGCATGTCGGGGACCAGGGCATGGTAGCCCTGCTGTACGTACTGGCAGGCGACGGGGTAGAGCTCCTCCTTCCAGCCGGTGTAGCCGTGGAGCAGAAGCACCCAGCGGTGGGAATTGGCGCAAGAAGCGTCTGTGGGTTCTCCGGCGTCTGTGCCAGGGGAGGCAGACGTCTGGGGCGTAAAAAGAACGCCCACCAGAAGATAGCCGTCTTCGGTGGTCACGGAAAGCTTCTCCGCCTGGGCATGTTCCAGCCATTCGTTGGTCTCGGCCCAAAGGGCGGCGCGGTTGCTTTTGATATCGCTTGTCTGCACCAGGGCTTCCACACTGACCTCCGTCACCGTGTGAAAAACCTCCGTTTTTTCCATGAAGGAGGGGACCAGGGCCAGGCTTACCAGGAAATAGCAGATTACCCAGTAGAGGATAAAAAGCGGCAGCAGGAGCAGCAGCAGGACCCGGCGGATTCTTTTGTGTTTTGGTTGTCTGGTTTTTGTTTTATCTGCGGTCATCATGGTTTAAGTATAGCACAGATCTGGCGGGAGCGGAATGGGAAATATTCCCTCTGCATATCGTTTCCAGAGGATAAGGCTCCAGGCCTTATCTTTTTTGTATTTTTGCAAAAAAATCGGACAAAAATACAAATAAAAATACGGTTGCGAAATCGGCTGTGTGCTGGTACAATATCCCTAAATTCAGAAGATTTCAGAAGAAAAGGAAATCGATGAAATCAGTGTGAAAAACACCGGGAAAGAACATGATTCAGACTTTTGAATGGTGCCACCAGCAGCATCTGAATCTGAAATATATCGTATTCAGCGGCTACCGCCATTTTGAATATGTCCACGGAGCGCTGCAGTACGGGGTGGACGCCTACCTGTTGAAGCCCATCAGCCAGCGGGAGCTTACGGACAGCCTGAAAAAGCTGGTGAAGGCCTTGGAGGAAGAACAATACAGCTTTCAGAAGCTGAAGAACGAATGCCAGCGTGACAGAGACAAGCTTCGGCGTCATTTTATCAACAGCTATATTTTTGACGGAAGGAAGCGAGGAGGTGGGCGTGCTGCTCCATTCCGGCATTGTACTCCTGTTAAATTATCCGGAGGAGAAGGAGAGTGCGCTTCCGGGAAAAGTGGAGGAGCTCTGTCAGAGGCTGGAAAAAACCCTGGATATCTTTGAAGGGCTGAAGCTGACCGTGGGTGTAAGCTGCCCGGCAGGCCAGAACGGTGAGATCCACCGCTGTATCGTAACGGCCGGGGATGCGGCGCTGGAGGTTTTTGAGGAAACGGTCGGGCAGAGGGCGGATGAGTTTGAGCTGTTTACGGTTTTCGCGGACCGGGAGGACAGTGCCGTGTCGCCGGACGAGCTTTGGCTGGCATTGTCAGACCTTCTCATCTCCTGCAAGGAGATCATCGGAAGGGAGCTTATGATGCAGCAGACCCGGCCCATCCGGGTGATGAAGGAGTACATTGAGGAGCATTTTGCGGAAGGGATCAGCTTAGAGCGGGTGGCGGATCCCGGCGAGGCGCTGATGCGTAAGGATTACATGACCAGGGCAAAATACCTGGGACAGAATGTGGGCCATGCGGTTTTGAATCCCCAGATCGACTGGGAGCACCGCTGGCTTGGTGATCTGAATGACGGGGAAGCCTGTCCGGGCTGCCATTTAAGCACCGTGATCGCCAAGCCGGGCCGGGATTATGTGGAGTGCGTGGTCTGCGGCCGGAAGGGCAACATTTCCCTGGATGCAGACGGGAAGATGCATTTCACCTGGCCGGAGGATAACCGGGACCGTCTCACCATGATGGGCAAGTTCGACCATATGCGGGAGATCGCCCGCCACACCGAGGAGCGCTACGAGCCCCATGTGGAGGAGATCCAGGAGGAGCTTAAGATGTACCGTCAGATGGAGGATTTCGTGGTGAAGGCGCCCTCCAGGATGAAATAATAAGGGGAGCATAAGAAAATAGCAGGATAACGAGGAGAGAGGGCAATTTGGGGCCGTAATGGTTTCGAAATTGCCCTTTTGACATATGGGGGAAAGTGTGGT
Organism: uncultured Lachnospiraceae bacterium; assembly: GCA_949738465.1. Taxonomy (GTDB): domain Bacteria; phylum Bacillota; class Clostridia; order Lachnospirales; family Lachnospiraceae; genus 14-2. Next base: position 48,019 of record CATJBQ010000070.1, on the reverse strand, counting down.
AAGTTCTGTTTATCTGAAAGATCTGTTTTTCCGGGTCGGAAAATATTCCAGAAGGGTTGTATTGATCAGGCAGAGAACGGAGGTCTTGCATATGCTGTTGACGGAATTTGATGAGAAGAAATATAAGAGGACAGTCTATCAGGACGGCTATGAGGATGGAGAACTGGCAGGGTATCGCAGGGGAGAAGAAGCTGGCTTCCAGGCGATGATAGAAAAAATCCGGAATGATAGATGAAGAAAGGAAGAAAGAAAAGAAATCCGATGCGAGCCCGCACCGGATTTCTTTTTTGATCACATCAATATTGGTCAGATGTACGCCTGAATTTTGATTAATACTTAAACAAAAGTATTGATAATAAGAAAAAGTGGGTGTATTCTGATAGCAGAAAGACATTATACAAAAGGAGGTTTTTCCATGAAGACGAGTTTTAGCACTGAAGTGGTGGATTTAGACCGGCAGGTCCCCAACCGGAATAAGCGGGAGAGCAGGTATTTCTGGGATGAATTGTATTCCTTGATTTCGGCGGGTGGTTTTGGGCGGATTGCGATACCTTACGAGCCGAAATGGGACTTCGGTGGGCGTTCGGGGATTCCCAGGAGCATGCGTTCCATTCAGATGAAGTTTGGGGGTCCCAGGGGGTATCTGGCATTTTTAAAGGAGCAGGGCATTACGGCTGTGGACTGTATCCATCTGGATTCCGCGCTGTTTTGCGCCGGAGCGCCGGAGATGTACCTGGGGGCGCTTGATCATTTCGCCCAGGAGGCGCTGGCGTTTGCCGTGGGCTTAAGCTGTCCGGTTCTGACGCTGACGGTTACGCCGCCGGTTTTTGCGGTGAAGGGCCTGCTTGCAGGACAGGAAGGACTTAAGGAGGCGGATTTTCTCCGGAAGCTGGCAGACGTGATCCGGGATCTGGCGGAGCGTGCCGGGGAAGCGGGGATTGTGCTCTGTGTGAAGAACCCTTACTGGGGCCTATTTCGGGGGGAGGCCGTGCTGGAGTTACTGGAGAAGCTCCCGGCGGTGAAGCTTGACTTAGATACGGCCCACCTTCAGATCGCCGGTGCAGATCCGGCAAAGCTGGTGAAACAGGCGGCGGGAAGGATCGGCGTAGTGCATTTTACCGATACGGCCTTTATGGATGAGCAGGAGGCGTATCTTACCCCCTTGCCGGAGTTCCCGGCCAGGAGGGCCACCAAGGTGTTCCGGGATATCGGGGACGGGACCGTGGATTTTGTGGCAGTTTTAAAGGCGCTGCAGGAGGCGGGCTACCAGGGCGGCATTGTGTTTAACTGCCGCAATTCCTACGATAGCTGCCGTTCCATTTTGCGGACCAGGAGCTATATCAACCGCACATTGATCCCGGCGGGGTATACGGAGCAGGCGGTGTCCATGTATGCTGCCAGGAGGAAAGGAGAGAGTGAAAATGAAATTATCCCACATGAGTCACTGGAAGACGGTTCCCTATAAGCAGATTGACAATTTCCGTGATTTTTACTATGAAGACAAGAGCAATATAGCTTATTACCAGGACTGGGACCGAATCCTGCGTTACCATAAGGCCACGGGCTATGAGGGGATTGAACTGGCCCCCTGGGACCTTAGGGAGATTCTGGGGCTGTTCGGAACGCCTCAGGAGTTTACGGCTTTTGCCGGTGAGCATGGCATTGAAGTCAGCGGCATGTTCCACGCGTCGGATGATTCCCAGATTCCGGAGAAGCACGACGAGGTACTGCGTGCGGCAAAGGATGCCATTGATATCCTGGAAAAGTTTGGCGGAAAGCATTTGAATATGTGTCCCGCCAGGAATTACTGCGTGCACGGCCCACTGTCGGAGGAGGATCTTGCGGTTTCGGCCAGAGTCATCGATGAGATTGGCGCCTACGCCCTGGACCACGGTATCCAGGTGGGGCTCCACAACGAATTTTTCTGCGCCGTCAACAAGGAAAATCACCGGCGGTTCCTGGAGATGACGGACCCCGGGAAGGTTTTCTACTGCCTGGATACGGCCCAGATCGCACTGATGGGAGACGATCTTCTGGATTTTTACGATACCTACGCGGAACGGATCTGTACCTTCCATCTGAAGGATACGGCTTCTCTGGCGGTTCCCGATGCGGTCCGTTACGGTATGGACCCGGAGATCAGGGACGACGGCTGGCGCTGGTTCTGGGAGCCGGGGGAGGGCGTGCTGCCCTTAGAGGAGCTGTGGAAGCTGGTGAAGAAGCATAACTTCCAGGGCTGGGTCACCATTGAGGATGACGGTGCGCCGGACTACCTGGCAGCCATGGCGTTGTCCTCCTACTATTTCCACGAAGTATTAGAACGTGTTTGAAAAATATGATGAAAAGGAGCGGTTATTATGAGTAAAAAAATCGGCGTCGGCATCATCGGATGCGGAACCATTGCGGATGTGTACATGACAAATCTCACAAAGCATTGTAAAAATGTGGAGCTTCTGGCGGTGGCGGACCTGTATGAGGAAAAGGCCAGGCAGGCGGCCCCATGTTTGATATGGGCCCCTACTACCTGACGACTCTGGTAAGCCTTCTTGGGCCCATCCGGCGGGCGGCCTGCTTTACCACCAGCGGCCGCCCGGAGCGTAAGATTCAGGGGACCATGACAACGGCGGAGGTTCCCACCCACTACAGCGGTATTATGGAATTTGTCTGCGGGGCTGTGGGGAACATCAACATGAGCTTCGACGTGTGGGATTCCACCCTGCCCTGCCTGGAGCTTTACGGCATCAGGGGATCCTTAACCGTGCCGGATCCCGATTCCTTCGGCGTGCCGGTTTCCCTCTATGACGGCGGGAAGCTGGAGGAGCTGGTGGGAGCCGTGACAGATCCCCATCCGGCAAAAATCATCACCATGGTCACCAGAAGGGGAGAGTGCAGAAGCAGTCAGGAGCTGCTCTTTGCGGCAGATTCCGAGCCCAGAAGCAATATGCGCGGCCTTGGCGTGTGATCTGGCACAGGCCCTTTTGGACGGGCGGCCGGCCCATCTTTGCGGGGAGCTTTCCCTCCGTGTGGTGGAGGCCCTCAATGCCTTTGCCATTTTTGACAAAAGTATCCTCATAATGTTATGATAAAAAAGGCGTCAGCCGGAGATTTTTTTAAAATAACAGAATGGGGTGTGTGAAATGGAAGCGACAACCAACAATCATGTGCGCAGCAACAACCGGAAACGGCTGGTGAATCTGCTGTTCATGCAGGGAGAGATGACCAAGCAGGAGCTGGTGGAGCGGCTGGATATGAGCCTTGCCACGGTGAATTATCTGGTAAAGGAATTGACGGGCTGGGGGCTTCTGACCACGGGAAGGGCCTTAGATTCCACCGGAGGGCGTAAGCCCGTGTGTATCTGTCCGGTTTACGACGCCAGGTACTCTGTTGGTGTGGAGGCCGCCAGCGATACGCTGCACCTGGTGATGCTGGATCTTGGCGCGCATATCACCGCCCGTAAGAGCGTACCGCTGAAACAGGAAAACACCGGGGAATACTGGCAGAGGGTGGGGGAGGAGATCCGCAGCTTCGGGGAGAGGGCAGGGATCCCTAAGGAGAAGCTGCTGGATGTGGGAATTACCCTGGGGCTTACGATGCGGGATGAGGAGCTGGTGGCCCGCAGGGAAGAAAACAGGGAGATGGACATGGACTTAAAGCTGGCCCGGGAGGCTCTTGGAATGCCGGCGCGCTTCCGCAACAGCACAAAGATGGCGGCGGTGGCCCACTGCTGGCAGGGAAAGCGGGAGGGCAGCTTTGTCTATGTGAATCTGGGGCAGAAGCTCTCCGCAGCCTTTGTCCATGAGGGGAATGTGCTGGATTTTGCAGGAATCAACGGGGAACTGGGCTGTATGCTGGTTCCCGGCGCATCGCAGATCCGGCATCTGGACGGGATTCTTTCCAGAGAAACCATCTGCAAAAGAACCGGCAGCCAGAGCCTGACGGAGTTTTTCGGGAAGCAAAGGGCCGGGGAGCCGGAGGCCTGCGCTTTCTGGCAGGCATATCTGCAGGATCTGGGCGTATTTCTGTACAATCTCTACTGTATGCTGGGCTGGCGGATCGTGGTCGGCGGGTCCTTAAGCCCCTGGCTTTCGGAGGAGCTGCCGGCGCTGGAGGCGCAGATCCGGGAATGGTATCCCTTTGAACAGTCCGGGCCGGAGATTTTATCCGCATCCCTGCTGGGAGAGTACGGCGCTGCGGTGGGCGCGGCCATGCTGGCGGTAGACAAGTACCTGGAAGCGGCAAAGCAGGAATTATCTTAATATTTAGATGAAAAAATTAAGATTTTATTTTTCCGTCTCTTTTTTTAAAAGGAAAAAAAAGAGGAAATTACAGGTGGAAATTATAAATTTGCACAAAAAAAACAGAGCATTTCCGGTGAAAAATAGTTATAATAGAATTATCAACCGGTAAAAGCCGGCAAATCATACAGGAGGGACAGCTATGACGCAAGCAGAGCAGAACAAGAAGCTGATTGAAGATTTCTATCGGGAATTTTTCAACGGCCACGATGTGGATTCCGCGCTGAAGTATGTCAGGGAGGATTACATCCAGCACAACCCCGGCGTCGATCAGGGCAGAGCGGCGCTGATGGAGGCCTTTGGCCAGAAGTTTAAGGAATGGCCCGACTTCAAGCTGGATATCAAGATGATGATCTCCGACGGGGACATGATCGCCGTATACCTGAAAAATGTTGATCCTGCGGGCAATACCAAGTGCAGGGTGGTGGATATCTACCGGATTTTCGAGGGAAAGCTGGCGGAGCACTGGGATGTGCTGCAGCCGGTGTAAAAGACGTATTCACAACAAAGAGAGGAGAAACGATATGAAGATTTTAGGAATTTCCTGGGGAAGGAATATGCACAACTGCGACATCGTCGTAAAGCAGGCGCTGATGGCCGCCAAGGAGGCAGGCGCGGAAGTGAAGTTTATCAACACCATGGGCATGACCATCCGCCAGTGTACCGGATGCGGGGCCTGCTCCCGGTCCAGGGATGCGGGCGGCCAGATCAAGTGCGTGGTGAAGGACGACTATCTGGCGCTGGAGCATGAGGTGCTGGAGGCAGACGGCATCATCACCGCAGCTCCGGTGTACGCGCTGGCTCCCTCCGGGCAGATGAAGTGCTTCATCGACCGTTTCGGCGCGGCCCATGACCGTGCTTCCGCTACGGCAGAGCAGGAGAAGCGTGTGAAGGAAGGGGCAGAAGAACTTCTGGACGAACGTGTGTTCAAGAAGCAGTACGTAGCTTACATTTCCGTAGGTGGCGCCCACACCCAGAACTGGGTATCCTTGGGCCTGGTAAATATGGGCATTTTCGGAATCTCCACCTGCATGATCCCGGTGGGGCAGATCGACGCTTACGATATGGGACACCGCACCAACCCGGTACTGGATCCGCCCTTTATGGAGAAGATTGCCGGTCTTGGGAAGCATATGGTGGCCTGCCAGGGCAAGGAGCGGGAGGAGATCGAGTTCTACGGCGAGCAGGGCGTATGTCCGGTCTGCCACAATAACCTGATCACCCTGTTCGATACCGTCAATGTGGAGTGCCCCCTGTGCGGCATCCGCGGGACCTTAAAGGTGGACGGAGAGAAGGTCCATGTGGAATTTTCCGAGGCAGAGCAGAAGCGGGCCAGGGGCAAGATGGACGGCCTTTGGGAGCATCATTATGAGATCCGCGATATGATGAAGGTAATCATCCCCAAGCTGGAGGCCAACAAGGAGACGCTGCCCAAACTGATGGAGCCCTTCAAGAACTTTAAGGATACATATTAAAAGGCAGACACGGCCGCCGGGCAGAACAGACACTGCCCGGCGGTATTTTAAAAGGAGGTTTTTTGTATGGTTCAGACAAAATACGGTCCGGTGGAAGGCGTCCGGATGGACGGGTATACGGTATACAAGGGAATCCCCTATGCCAAGCCGCCGGTGGGAGAGCTGCGCTTTCGGGCGCCACAGGAGCCGGAATGCTTTGAGGGGGTCTTTCGGGCGGATACCTTTGGAAACATTGCTCCCCAGAGCCTTCCCGAGGAGGGGCATCCCATCATGGGAAGGTTCCGGAAGGAATTTTACAGCGACCCGGCGTTTCTTCCGCCCATGAGCGAAGACTGCCTGTATCTGAATATCTGGGCGCCGGAGGGGGCAGAGGAGAAGCTGCCGGTGGCTTTCTGGATCCATGGCGGCGGTTTTGGAGGCGGCTATGGCAGCGAGATGGAATTTGACGGGGAATCTTACTGCAAAAAGGGAGTGATCCTGGTCTCTATCAACTACCGGGTGGGCATTTTGGGCTTCCTGGCCCATCCCTGGCTGGACGGCGAGAATGAGAGGGGGATCTCCGGAAACTACGGGATCCTGGATCAGATCGCTGCGTTAAACTGGGTCTATGAGAACATTGCCGCTTTTGGCGGGGACCCGGAAAACATTACGGTATTCGGCCAGTCGGCAGGCAGCATGAGCACCCAGGTGCTGGTGTCAAGCCCGTTGACAAAGGGGAAGATCGCCAAGGCCATTCTCCAGAGCGGCCTCAACTGCGAGCTGGGCTTTGCCTATACGCCCACCCTGGCGGAGGAGGAAAAGATCGGCCAGATGTTTGCGGAATCCGTGGGCGCAACAAGCGTAAAGGAGCTTCGGAGCCTGACCGTGGAACAGATCATGGAGGGCAAGGCGAAGCTGGATGCAAAGACCTGGGAGATGGGGAAGGGCATCGTGGTGGTGCCCAATGTGGACGGCTATGTGCTGACGGATACCGTAGACGACGTGTACCGGAAGGGAACGATGCATAAGATCCCCTATATGGCCGGATGCGTCACCGACGACCTGGGAACAAAGCCGGAGGAACTGGCGGCAGGGGATCCGGGGGATCTTTTAAAGGAGTGCAGGTCCTGGTGCATCCGCCAGGAGGCCGTGGAAAATCCGCCGGCCTACGCCTACCACTTTTCCCGCAGGCTTCCCGGAGACCAATGGGGCGCCTTCCATTCCGCGGAGCTGTGGTACACCTTCGGAACCCTTGGACGGAGCTGGCGGCCCATGGAGCAGCGGGATTATGAGCTCAGTGAACAGATGGTCTGCAGATGGACGAATTTTATGAAAACCGGTTCTCCCGACGGGGCGGGTCTGGAGGGCTGGAAGCCCTGCACGAAGAAAGATCCCTTTGTGAAGGTGTTCGGCTAGTCTCAGAACACCCGGGAAAATTCAAAGAACGCCAGTTCGTGGGGCTCCAGGGTCAGATCAATGGTCAGCGTCTCGGTGCTGGTAATATAGTAAATATCCTGTCTGGGGATGGAGGTCTGCTTAAAGTAGCGGCTTTCATCCTCTTTCAGATTCAGCATGGTATGGAGAAGCTCCTGGGCTGTGGTGGGGTTGCTTTCCAGGGTCCGAAGGTGCTTGTCCAGGACGCTGCCGTAGCTGCGGTTCAGAGAATAGCGTACCACCTTGTACCGTCCGGCCGGAAAATCCGTGCAGGAAAAATGGACGGTTAAGGGCTCCTCCGTGCGGAAAATATCGTAGGTGCGTTCCAGGGGGACGGCGTCCCAGGAGTTGGTGCAGAAGGCGTCGCCAAAATGGGTGTAGTGGTAAAACAGCACCTGGAACTGGTTGCGGGAGTTGCAGGTCAGGATGTAGGCGTCCCCCATGGAGATCAGCTTCCGGCCCAGCCGGGTCAGGAAGGCATAGCCGTGAAGGGCGGGCTTTGGGACGCCGGCCTCGCTGACCAGGCTGGCGCCGGGATAATAAAGGCTGCTGGGGATGGTGATGTCCGCACTGTTGTCCCAGAAGCTTAGGTATGCCACATTGCTGCAGCTACCGATCAGCGACAGCATGTTGTGGCACAAAAAGCAGGCCTGGAACACACTGTCCACCACGAAATTTTCCAGGGCCACCATGGAACCGAATTCGGTAAGGTAGACGGGCCGGTCCCGGAAGGCGGTGGTCTTTAAAAAATTCTGATATTTTACATAGGTGTCGTGGATATGGGTGCTTCCGGGGGAAAGGATCCCCTGGCTGTCCTTTAAGTCGTTCACCATAAAATCCTGGGTTTCATAGCCAAAACCGTAGAGGGAGATAAAGTCGAAGGAAATCTCCCGCCGGGCCGCTTCCCGGATCAGATCCGTAAACCGCTGCATGCTGGCGCACATATTAAAGCCGGGGCCGCCCACTGCGCAATCCGGCAGAATTCTCTTGATCAGACGGTAGTAGTTCTGGTACTGCCGGAAATATTTCTCGAAGGACTGGGGGTAAACCAGGTTGCCTTCATGCCGCAGCCAGAATTCAAAGCGCCACTGGGACATGTAGCCGCGGCCAAAACGCCGGATGCAGTGGGTAAGAAGCTCCTCCAGAAGGCGGCCATAATATTCACCTGTTTTTTCCGGCTGGAAAATGCTGTCCCAATAAGCGGGACTGGCAAGAGGATGGTTTTTCCGCGGCTTGCTGGCCAGCTCCACAAAGGGAACCACATGGGCCTGGTAAAAGAATTCCAGAACCTCGTCCAGCGTAGTGAAATTAAATTCCCCGGTTTCCTGGTCCAGATAGACGATCTTCTCGGAAAACAGATCCGTAAAGCGCACGTATTTTACCGGAATGCAGTTCTGGTATTCCAGAAAATTATCGTGGAAGGAGATTTTTAAGGCCTCCTCCAGGGAGCCGATGTTGATGGTGTCGCACCAGGGCTTTTTGTAGGGCTTCCCGTCCAGAGCCGAGGTGTGGATGGAAAGAGCCGGAGGCTCTAAAACCGTAAGCTCCGGTATTGTGGAAGGCTCCGTTAAGTCAGGCTCCGGCGCGGCTTCCCGGCGGCTGGCCCGGTAGCTTCCCGGGGAGGCGCCATAGGCTTCCCGGAAGGCCCGATGAAAGGCGGCGATATTGGGGAAGCCGTTGTTTAAGGCGATGGCTGTGATGGAATCCTCCGTGTGTACAAGCTGGGCATGGGCATTCTCCAGGCGGATCTGGGTCAGATAGTGGCTGAAGGTACAGCCCAGATGCTTTTTGATGAACTTGGACAGATACTGGGGGCTTAAAAACATCCGGTCTGCCAGCATCCCCAGGGAAATGGGCATATGATAGCTGGTGTTAAGATACTGGCGGATGGCAGTGATGCGCTTCGCAATCAACTGCTCGGAAGGGCTGGCCTCCTGGGAGTTCGTTTCAACAAACTGCTTCTTCAGCATATCTGCCAGCTCGAAAATCAACGCCAGCAGGGCATAATGGTTGTTTTCCGTGTAGAAGACGGAGCAGATGCGGATCATAAGCTGGTGAAGCTGCTGGTAGCCCCGGTGGGGTCCTTCCACGGAGCAGCAGACAAAATGCTCTCCCGGCTCCAGAAGTCCGGAGAGAAAATCGGATCCGATCCGGATGCCCAACAGCGTACAGGGCGCGGAAGCAGAGCTTATGTAGCTTAGATCGGGCTCTATGAGCAGAACATCCCCTGTCTGCAGCAGAAAGGACCGGTCCGAGGCTTCGTAGCGGATCAGGACAGAGCCTTTCTGGGGGGATAGGAGCTGCCAGGCATCCGTGGTGAAATGATTGTCTCCCAGGATGCGGTTGATTTTTGCGCCAAAATCCAGAGATAGGTGCTGGTTTATGTACATGACAAGAGCCTCCTAACAGTTTGGTTCCAAGAGATACAGCTTGGCTTCGTTGATATTCAGGGTGGTCTGCAGTACGAAGGAATCCGCAAGCTCCTCCGTGTGGATCTGCAGGAAGGGGACGCTTTTGAACCTCAGGTACTGGACCTCGTCGGGGGCGATGCTTAAGGTGTGGTTCAGCTCTCCCCAGGTGTGGAGGACATTTCCGTGGTTTAAGTCCAGAGAAAATTCCCGGATCCGGTAGTGGCCGGGGGAAATCTCCCGAAGGGTCAGCGCCAGCTTCAGGGGCTTGGTATCCTCAAAGGCGGAGTAGGGATAGTGTAAAAGCTCCTGGTTCAAGGGGGAGACCGCAAAGCTCTGCTTTAAGGTGCCGCAGTGATAGGCCAGCACCTGGATCCGGTTTTCCCCGGAGGCAGTGGCAATGTAGTGCTTTCCGCACTTTAAAAGCCGTCCGCCCAGCAGGTTCAGAAAATCGTGGGCATGGAAGGCGGGCTTTGGGATCCCGTTCTTGGTCAGCATGCCGTTCCCGCCGAAAAGGGGGGAGTTGGGGTTGCCGTATTCCAAGGACAGGTCCGTGGCCAGCCAGAAGCCCAGGCCGTCCACAACGTCCTGGTTCTGGACCGCCTGATGGAAGATGTAGGTGGCCGGATAGGTGGAATCGTTGACATAATTTTCCAGGCTGATATGGGCGCTGTATTCCGTCAGGTAAAAGGGCGTTTTGGAAAAACCCACCTCCTCCAGGATGCCCTTCCATTCCTGAAGCTTTCCTTCCATGGTGGAAACGGCAGCGGAGGCGCCGTAACCGCTGGGCCGGTCCGCGTTGTCCCCGGGAAGGAGGGAGTATGGAAAATAGTAAGCGGAAATAAAATCCGGCGGGTAAGCGGCTCCGGAGAGGGGCCTAAGCAGCTCCCGCAGCCGGTTGGAGGATAAAAATCCGTTAAACCCGGGTCCACCCAGGCAGACCTCCGGCGCCAGGGCTTTCATAATGCCTGCCGTTTTCTGAAACCGTCTTAGAAATACCTCTGGCGGCTCTAAGGAGGTCATATTCACATTGTAACGCCGCCAGAGCTCGAACTTCCAGGTATAGAATTCGTCAAAGCCGTAGCGGGTGATGCAGGACTTGATAAACGCCGGAAGAATGTCATAGAGAAAAGCGTCATACTTCTCGGTGGAGAGGTAGTCCCGGTAATCCGCAGGGTTCTGGTCCGGCGCTTTGTAGAGGCCGAAGGGCTTGTTGTCGATGTCGAAAAAGGGCTTCAGACCGATGCTGCGCATAAAATCAATGAGCCGGAACAGACGGGAAAAGTCGTAGGTCTTTTTCCCGTCCAGCAGGTAAACTCTGGCCAGGGCGAAGATCTCGGTGCAGCGCCCGTAGGTAAAATGCAGGGACGACTGGATGTAGACCAACTGGTTGCGGAAGGAGGGTTTTTCGTAATCCCCGGCGCTGCCCAGGTTGATCAGGAACCGCCAGATGGGTTTTATGGGCAGGGAGGGGGATACGGAGATCTCCTCCTGCTCCGCGGCTGCCGCCTTGTGCAGCGCGGTGGGGGCTGCCGTATAATTCAGGTAATTGAAAATATAATCCAGCACCAGGGAGGCGTTAGTGATGAGGATCCCCGAGGGCGCACTGTAGCGCTGTGCGAATCCCTGTACGCCGCGGCGGAAATCCTCCGCCGTCTGATGGGCTTCTTTCTCAAAGCTGTGCAGAAAGGACCCCTGGTTGGGAAAGCCGCACAGCAGAGCGATTTTATGCAAAGGCTCCCTGGAATAGCGAAGAAGTACCCGGGCTGTGTCCAGACGGAACTGGTTCAGGTAATCCTGGAAGGTCAGGGAAAGATGTTTTTTTACAAAGCTGGACAGGTACTGGGGGGTGTAGCCTAAGGCCCTGGCCGCGTCGTTCAGGGAGAGGGCTTCCATATAGTGACTGCCCAGGAATTCCTCCAGCTTCTGGAGCTTCCCTGCCGTTTTATCAAAAACCTGCCCCGGGGATCCTGGCGGCATCATGCAGTGGCGGGTCAGATAGTCCAGAAGCTCGTAGGATTCGGCGTAAATGCTACAGGAATTGTCTATATCCTGGTTGAGGCACCGGGTAATCAGACCGGCAATTCTTGTGCCCAGGGCTGCTTTCTGCTCCGGCCGGGCGTCGGAATAGAAGGGCTGGATCAAAAGGCGGCTGCGTCCCAGGGCATTCTGCATAAAATAGGGATGAAAGCACACATAAAGAAGCAGGGCGGAGTCGGAGGCGATCAGCCGGTACTGGGTCTCCTCCGGCAGATACAGCAGGTCGCCGCCGGTCAGGCACAGGCTTTCCTGGGGCAGGGAAACGGACAGGCTGCCGCTTAAAAGGCACAGGAAGCGCGTGGTTTCATGGACCAGCGTCTGCTGGCCGCTGAAATAGTACATTTCGTAATGAATGATTGGGATGTCGGTAATTATGTGTATCATATTGCCTCCGTAAAGCCCTCTTTTTCAGGGCGTCTGCTTATACAATAGATTTTAAACGGTTTTGCTGAAATAGTCAATCAGGGCTTTTGATAGGAATAGTTTTGGCTATTTTCTGATAAGAAGCTGTTGAGGAACGGTAAAAAAAAGAGTATAATCAAGGGAGAAGATGATATATGTGTCAGGTATTGTTAGAGTTGATGGAGCCGGAGATTGATCAGATCCGGAGAAGAACGGAAGGAGAAATTCAGTGAATGTTTTGCAGAATTTAGTGGAATTATACAATCATCTGCCCATGGACAGCACCTACCGGGAGGTGGCCGGAGGGATTCTGAACCATCTTGAGGAGGTAGCGGACGCTACCATCTACGATGTGGCGGAGCTGACGGCTTCCTCCCGGACAACCGTCTGGCGTATGATCCAGAAGATGGGGTACGGCAGTTATTCGGAATTCCGCCATGCCCTGAAGCAGTCGGTGAGCCATTATTCTTATTTTAACCGGCTGCTGCCCTTTGAGAACCGGCAGGACCGGATCGAGGAGGTTTTTACTGGCCAGCTCAAGTATATGCAAAAGCTTCTGAAGGAGGATTTGTCGGAGGAAGCATTGCGCAGTATGGCGAAGCTGGTGGCAGAAAAGAACCGGATTGGTTTTTATTTTCCGTTCCACAACGGCGCGATTTCCGCCTTCCAGCAGAATCTGGCGATGGCCGGGAAGGAGACGGGCGCTTACTGCCTGCTGCCGGACATGCTCTCGGATGCGGAGAAGATGGGCGAAGACGGTCTGGTATTCTGTGTAACCATCGAACACGCAGAAGCCCAGGACATGAGCAGGATCTTCCAGACATTGAAGGAGCGGAGCGCGCAGATTGTAATGTTTTCTTCCTCCAATTCCCGGTATGACAGCTATGTGGATCTCCATCTGTGCAGCGCCGGCGGCTCCACCTCGGTGATGAGTGAGATTATGCGGTGCGAGGTGTATCTGTTTGCCTTAAGCGAGGTGTTTCGGAGGAAGTATCTGGGGAAATAGGGGAGAGTGGGTGGAAAGATTTTATTTTTAAATGGATAAAAAAATTTTTCTTGAAAAATAGGCGGAATCATGTTATAGTAAATAAAAGGAACAACCGCCCACAAGGTGGGTTGACCACGGATTAGGAAATTCCACCCCGCTACCGGTCAAAGTTTAGGGGTGGTTTTTCTATGTAGCCTTACTTACAAAACATAAAAACGAATGTAAGCAGTGCCAAAAGGAAAAGGCCAAAGGCCATAAGATCCTCAAAATCAAAAAGATTTTTCATAGGCATCACCTCCATTCAGAAAATAGAGGGTCAGCCCACCCTGCAACACGGTTGTCCTTACAGATGATTTTAACATAGTGTTGTAAGAAACACAATGAAAATGATTCTAAAATTTCAGGAATTTTCTTTATTAAATTTCTCGATCTCATCGAAAATAATCGGATCAATCTCCCCACCGTTCAGCAGCCGCTGAGGCTTATTCCCTTTCAGCATGTCCAGTAAAACTTCTTTTGCGTTCATTTCCTCACTCCTTTTTTACTTCCTATTGAAACTTTCATAATAGGATAGCATACAAAAGCAGAAAAAACAAATAGGTTTCAAATTTGAAACCAAAGCTTCCATACATGAATTTTTTTCATCTTCCTGGTAATAAGTACAGCGAGACCGGGCGCACGGCCAAAAAAGACCCGTTATAATATAGCCATAATCAGACACGAAAACGAATTCTCAAAGGAGGAAGACAACATGAAGTATAGTTTATGCACCGATTTATTGTACCTGGAGATTGGCCCAACCGGCCCCGTATTCTCAGACACCGGTAAGCTGCTGGACGGCATGGATCTGGCAAAAAAGACAGGCTTCAAGGCGGTGGAGTTCTGGGACTGGGACGGAAGAGACTGGAAAGCGCTGCTGGCTAAGAAGCAGGAACTGGGACTTGAAATGTCCGCTATCTGCGCCAAGGACCGGGGGACACTGGCAGACCCGGCCACCCATGGGAAAGCGGTCAAGGGCCTGGAAGAAACCATCGAAGTGGCAAAGCAGTTTGCGTGCCCCAACATCATTATCGTGGCAAATAATATGGAAGGCTTCGACCAGGAGGAAAGTCACAGAAACATCGTAGCAGGCTTAAAGAAGCTGGCGCCCATAGCTGAGCAGGCAGGCGTGACGTTGATCTTAGAGCCCATTGTTGGATCCTATTTTACCGATTCCAAAGAGCCCTTCGATATGATCGAGGAGGTGGGCAGCCCGAACCTGAAGCTGTTGTATGATGTGTTCCACTACCAGATCATGGAAGGAAACGTTACGGCGGTGATCAAAAAGAACGTGGATAAGATCGGACACATCCATGTGGCAGGAGCCCCGGACCGGCACGAGATCTTTGATGGAGAATTAAATTATGATTATATAATTAAAAGCATTGCCGAGAGCGGATATAAGGGCTATGTGGCGCTGGAGTATCTGCCCACTATGGATAAGGAAGAAAGTGTTGCCAGATGTAAGGAAGTACTGGAACAGGCAGTCAGGGAAGATTAAAAGTTTACAGTTAAAAAATAAATTATAAATAAATAAATTAGAAAGCGAGGAAAATAAATTGAAGACTTTAAAAATTGGCGTAATTGGTATCGGTGTGATCGCAACGACAAAGCATATCCCGGCATTGGTGAAGCGGGATGACGTAGAGGTTGTGGCCCTGTGTGATGTGGAGCGGGAAAAGGCGGAGAAGGCAAAGGCTGACTTCAACCTGGATGCCACAATCCATACCGATTACAAGGAGCTGTGCAGCAATCCGGAGCTTGACGTAATACATATCTGCACGCCCAACCCCCTCCATTGCGAAATGACCTTAGCTGCGCTTGCCGGCGGCAAGCACGTGCACTGCGAAAAGCCCATGGCCTGCTCCTATGCGGATGCCCAGAAGATGATCGCAGCCGCAAAGGAAGCCGGAAAGAAGCTGACTGTCGGCCTGCAGTGGAGATACAATCCGGCGCCCTTGAAGATGCGTGAAATGGTGGAAAATGGCGAGCTTGGTGAGATCTACTACATCAAATCCCAGCAGCTCCGCCCCAGACGGCTTCCCGCCTACGGCGTATACACCAACAAGGAGTTAAACGGCGGCGGCGTACTGATGGACGGCGGCCCCCACTCCATCGACCTTCCCATGTGGCTGGCAGGCAACTATGAGGTAGCCAGCGTCCGCGGCGTCACCTTTGATAAGATGAAGAATTATCCGGAAGGAAATTCCCTGGGCCCCTGGGATCCCGATAATTTTGACGTGGAAGATACCGCTATGGCGATGATCACCATGAAGAACGGTATGATGATCTACATGGAGACCGCCTGGATTACCAATATGATCCAGGATGCTCCCGGTGTGGTAGCCTCCATTGCCGGAACCAAGGCAGGCGTGGATATGGCAGGCCCCACCTTTGAGGCCTCTGTGCGTGTGACGAAGATGGTGGAGGGTGAGCTTAAGACCGAGATCACCAACATCGAGGAGCCGGTGAATATGAATGAGTACGATATCAATCACTGGATTGACGCCATAAAGACCGGCGGCGACCCGGCAGTGCTTCCGGAGCAGGCAGCAGTGGTGACCAGGGTTATCGAGGCCATCTACAAGTCTGCAGAGACCGGGGAGACCATTTTCTTTGATTGATATAAATTAAATTTAAATTTAAAAACAAGATACAACGGCATACATGCCGATGATCAACCGCCCGGAGGACGTATATGTGCTCCGGGCAGACAAAAAATATAGGAGGTATTTTTCATGAAAAAGAAACTGATTTCCCTGCTTCTTACAGCAGGCATGGCGGCGGCTCTGTTATCGGGATGTGGTTCCGAGGAGGGGAGCGCTGCTCCCAGCACGGATATCCAGAAGGAAGAAGGCGCCGGCAACGGGACCGGGAGCGACCAGCAGGATGGCCAGCCGGAAGAAGGCGACGAGGAAATGGCTGAGATCACCGTTGGCTGGATGGCAATGACTGTACTGGACAGCAGCCAGACCGATGCGGTGGAGGAGGCAATCAACGCCATCACGGAGGAGAAGATCCATACCCACGTCGATCTCCAGTTTTATGACCCAAACACCTATGCCACCCAGATTCCCATGATGATCCAGGGCGGTGAGCAGTTGGACCTGATCATGTATACGCCTGTGCCGGGAGCTGGCTATACTTCTTTTAAAAACCAGGGACAGTTGATGGAGATTGGCGGCCTTTTGGAGCAGTATGCGCCGGATATTCTGACGATGCTGGGGGAACTTGTGGGTGGTACCAGCACGCCGGAAGGAATTTATGGGGTCAGCGATTACCGTGATCTGAGTGGTTCCTACTATATTATTATGCGTAAGGATATCCTGGATGAGCTGAACCTGACTGAAAAAGCACAGAATATGACTACCTGGACAGAATTTGAAGAAATTCTCACCGAGGTGGCAGCCAAGACAGAGCTTTCCCCTATTGGAAACTGTGACGGACAGGGAACCGTGATCAGTGCCTCCCCCTATTTCCTTGGAGACGACAGCTTCGCTAAAAACAGCGGCTTTGACACGTTGGGCGATACCTTTGGCCTGATTAGTGTGGATCCGGATACGGACACGGTACAGTGTTATTATATGACCGATGAATATCAGCAGATGATGAAGAGGGCACGCGACTGGTATCAGAAAGGACTGATCTACAAGGATTCCGCTACCAATGAAGAAATGGGAGACAACATGGTGAAAAATGATGTGTTCTTTGCAGTCGCTGAAAATGGCGAGCTGGGTGTGGAGACGCTGAAACAGACAGCCATCGGCAAGGAACTTGTAATTACAAAGGTAACAGATAACCAGATTACCACTGGAACCGTAACAAAATTTGGTTTCTGTGTGCCGGTAACAGCGAAGGAACCGGAAGCGGCGGTGAAATTCCTGAACCTGCTGTATACGGATGAGCAGGTGGTGAGCACCATGGCCTGGGGCGTAGAGGGCAGAGACTGGGTACGTACGGAGGAGGGGACGGCAGATTATCCGGAAGGCGTGACTGCTGATACCGTTGCTTACCATACCGCCGATTTCCTCAACGGGAACCAGTTTATCACCATTCCCTGGGCAGGCGACGGCGCAGACATCCGTCAGAAGCAGCAGGAAAGCCTGGAAAATTCCCCGATTTCCAAGTATCTGGGATTCGCCTTTGATCAGACAGAGGTCCAGAATGAAATTACAGCATGCTTCAACGTCGGGGAGCAGTACAAGAAAGGGCTGGCCTCCGGGTCTGTGGATTATGATACCATCTATCCGGAATTTACAGCCGCCCTTGAGGCAGCCGGGATTGACAAGATCGTTGCAGCGTATCAGGAGCAGCTAAACGCCTGGCTGGCAGCTCGGAATGAATAGACTGCGGTATGAAAATAAGCATTTACTGGATAAAAATGCATTAGGAAATCCGGAGAATCTTAATAATCTATAAAAATTATTAAGAAAAAATAAGATGCGCCAAAGCTTTGACGAAAAAAGATAAAATCAGAGTAAAAAAGTACACAAAAGAGATATGAAAAGGAATGAATATGTGTACAACTTGACGTATAATAACCTCATAAAACATAAGGAGGTTGTTACATGAAAAAGAAAGCTTTATCAATGCTTCTGGCGGCTGCCATGACAGCAACTCTGTTCGCAGGCTGCGGCTCAGAAGAAGATGCTCCCAGCAGCACTGGCGATACCAACCAGAATGAAGATGCCAATGCGGGTGACGAGACCCAGGGCGATGACGAGCAGGGCGGCGATGAGCAGAACGAGGCTCCGGAAGATGACGGCGAGACCGCGGAGATCGTGGTAGGTCTTTTGAGCTTTTTCCCGGTTGATACGTCCCAGCAGGATCGGATTGAAGCGGCAGTGAACGAGAAGATGAAAGAGATGATCAACGTAACTGCAGACTTCCAATGGTATGATGCCAATACATATGCCACCCAAATCCCAATGATGATCCAGTCTGGGGAACAGTTGGACGCGATCATGTTCACACCGGTTCCGGCAGCAGGATTTTCATCCTTCATGTCCCAGAATCAGCTGATGGATATTTCTGAGTATCTGGATGCCTATGGCGCCGACATCAAGGCTGTGCTGGGTGAAGAAGGCATAGCGGCTACTTCCAAGGATGGCGGGATCTACGGCGTAGGCGGTAACCTGTGTCATTACGGCGGGGAAGCCATCGTTATGAAGAAGGATGTGCTGGATGAGCTGGGCATGCTGGAGAAGTTTGAGAACATGACCACCTGGACGGAGCTGGAAGAGATTCTTACCGCAGCAAAAGAAGCCGGACATCCTGGCTTGATCAATTCCGATGCCGAGGGTTCCTGTATTTCTCCGCAGCCCTATATCAGCGGCTCCGACAAGCTGGATGAGGCTTACTGGGTAGACGTTGTAGGCGACAGTCATCAGCAGGTCTATGTTGATCCGGCAGATGATACCGTAAAGTGCTATTTTATGAACGAGGATTATAAGGCTTCCCTGGTACGTGCCGGAGACTGGTATACTAAGGGTCTGATCTACAAGGATGCTTCCACTACCGACGAGTATGCGGATGCCATGATCAAGAACGGCGTTGGAATCTGTCAGGTAAATGCGCAGGAGTTTGGTTATGAAGGAAAGCTGAAGGCTTCCATCGGCAGCGAGGTTGCTGTGAAGTTTACCGGTGCTATGGTTAAGACCGCTGGCGCTTCCTACACCAAGTTTGGTTATGCCGTACCGGTAACCGCAAAGGAGCCGGAAGCAGCAGTGAAATTTATCAACCTTCTGTACAGCCAGAATGAAGTCCATGACACCCTTGCATGGGGCGTAGAAGGAACCGACTGGGAAAAGAATGAGGATGGCGCGGCAGTTTATCCGGAGGGCGTTACCACCGAGACCGTAGGGTATCATATGAACGACTTCCTGTATGGAGATATCCTGACCATCACTCCCTGGGAGGATGCAGGGCTGAGAGAGCAGCAGGCTGCTAAGAATAAAGAAGTGGATGCTTCTAAGTACATCGGTTTCTCCATTGATGATACGAAGGTAGCCAGCCAGGTAACGGCCTGCCAGAACGTAATGAATGAGTATAAGCCCATGTTGTCGGCCGGTGTTTATGGCGCCGATACTGCCGCTAAGTACGATGAATTCATCGCAGCTCTGGAAGGAGCCGGAATCAATGAAATTATTGCTGAATATCAGACCCAGTTGGATGAATGGCTGGCGCAGCAGTAGGAGAGAGAATCTGCAACATTGTTAAAATTGTAACCATAAGTTTGTAGAAGTGCCCGCGTCCCTGACCATCCGATTCGGGGAGCGGGCTTTTTCTATCATTCTAAGGCAGATTGATAGAAGACTTCATTAGAGGAGAGAAGAGCATGAAAGGTAAGAAAAAACAGGCTCCGGCGGTCGTAGAGAACGTGAAGCCCCGGATCCATCTGGAATTGCTGGCAGGTTTTGTTGTAATGCTGGTGACCATATTCCTGCCCTATATCAGCTATACCTATAGGAGCAAAGGGTATACCTTAAGCGCCTTGAGCCTCATCACCGGGAAAACGGTCTGCGGC
The DNA here is from genome assembly GCA_949738465.1 of uncultured Lachnospiraceae bacterium. Classification (GTDB taxonomy): domain Bacteria; phylum Bacillota; class Clostridia; order Lachnospirales; family Lachnospiraceae; genus 14-2. The sequence goes on along the minus strand of CATJBQ010000070.1, from coordinate 28,433 downwards.
GGCAAGGTAGTGTTAAGCCCAAGCTTCCCCATGATCCTCCTGGCTGTGGCCACCGTGGCTATGCTGGCGGCGGTATTCTTAGATTATGCCAAGGGGCCGAACCTGTCCTACGGGATCGCGGCTATTGCCTCCATTGTAGGGCTGGTGGTCAATATTTACCTGGCTACTTCCGCAGGGAACAAGCTGAGCGCCGCAAAGAACGTGAAGGTTACTTACGGCAGTCTGATCTGTCTCATTGCCTGTCTGGCACTGATGGTATGGGCGCTTTATAAGCTGTGGAAGGCCAAGGTTTTAAGCACCCTGGATTTCATGGTGGTTCCAGGTATGTTGTATTTTATCATCAACAATTATATTCCCATGTTCGGTATTGTGATCGCTTTTAAGAAGATTGATTACAGCGTAGGGATCTGGGGCAGCCCCTGGAATGGCCTTGAAAATTTCAAACAGTTGTTCTCCTTCAGCGGGAGCTTTTTCAACAGCGATGCTTTCCGGATCACAAGGAATACGATACTGTACAATGCAGCCTTTATTATCCTGGGAACCATTGTAGGCGTATTGGTAGGAATCTGTTTAGCAGACATTTTCAGCAAGGCGCTGCAGAAGTTTTTCCAGACCAGCATCCTGCTGCCGCAGTTGATTTCTTACGTAATTGTAGCTTATATCGTATATGGCTTTTTCAGCAACGATACCGGTTTTGTCAACCACCTTCTGGGAACGGATATTAATTTTTATGCGGAGAAAAGCTACTGGCCCTTCATACTGATCTTTATCTACATATGGAAAATGGTGGGCTACAATGCCATCATCTTCTTAAGCTCCATCGTGGGAATTGACAGGAGCCTTTATGAGGCGGCCCGTGTGGACGGCTGTAATAAATGGAGGCAGATCCGTTACGTGACGCTGCCCCTCTTAAAGCCTACTGTGATTACCCTGTTCATGCTGAACGTAGGACGTATCATGTACTCCGATTTCGGTTTGTTCTACCAGGTAACCAGGGATTCCGGGGCGCTGTATCCGGTGACGGATACCATCGATACCTATGTGTACCGCTGCCTGATGACATTAAACAATATCTCAACCTCGTCGGCGGCCTGTACCTACCAGGCGATCATCGGCTTTATTCTTGTCATGGCGGTGAACATGATCGTACGGCGCAGGGACAAAGAGAGCGCATTATTCTAGAAGGGAGGAAATTAAGATGGATGATTCAAGTGTAAAGACAAGAAGCGATAGGGCATACCAGACAATCCTGGTCCTGATCCTGGTGGTGTTCGCATTGTGCGCGATCCTGCCGTTTTTGATGCTGCTGTCCTCCTCCTTTACGGAAGAAGCGACACTGGCACAGTCCGGTTACAATTTCTTCCCGAAAAAGTTTTCGGCCTATGCTTATGAGTACCTGTTCAAATCCAATGGAGCCAAGGTGTGGCGTGCTTACGGGATTACCTTTCTGGTGACCATTGTGGGAACAACTTTAAGCCTTCTGATCGGGCCGATGCTGGGCTGGGTTCTGTCTCGGAAGGACTATAAGAGAGGGAAAGTACTGACCTTTATGGTGTTTTTTACCATGCTGTTTAACGGCGGTGTGGTACCCTCCTACATCATGTACACCCAGACCTTCCATATGAAGAATACCCTGTGGGCGTTATTGATTCCCACCCTGGTGTTTAACGGATTTTTCATTATCCTGTATAAAAATAATTTTGCATCTAATATCCACCCGGCGCTGATTGAAGCGGCAAAAATCGACGGAGCGGGAGAGCTGTTTATCTACTTTAAGATTGTGCTGCCCCTGTCGCTGCCGATCTTAGCCACCATTGGCCTGATGGTAGGCTTAGGATACTGGAACGACTGGACCAATGGATTGTACTATATCAGCGACAGCAATATGTTTTCGCTGCAGCAGTTCCTAAAGAGTATTATTGACAATATTAATGCCTTATCGAGTATGGCCAACACGGCGGATGCCGCGGCGGCCGCGGCAAAGATGCCGGGGATCAGTATCCGTATGGCCATCGCGGTGGTGGGCGTAATCCCCATCATGATCCTGTACCCCTTCTTCCAGAAGGCGTTTATCGCCGGTATTTCTCTGGGAGGCGTAAAAGAATAAAGGAGGGATTCTATTGTTTGACCAGTTTTTAATCCGCAAGGACAGTCTGTCCAACGTGTATGAGAACGGCAAGGCCGTGGGCTTTAAGTTCGCGGTGCGCATTGCCGATTACCGGGGATGCTTCCTGTCCCTGCATAACGGCTATTATATTAATTGCGACGGTACAGAGTACCCCAAAAGCCTGCAGAAGTTTGAGATCAACGGTAAGGCGCCCAGGGATTTTGAGGAGATCAAGACCTGTGTCTGGGAGCACTGGAACTACGACGACGAGGGATTTGTCCATGTGGCCAAGGAGGGGGGCCTGAAGCCGGGGAAGCATACCATCGGCCTGCAGCAGTCCATCCTGGCCCAGTACGGCTATATGCCCTGGGACGAGGAGTGGGTGAAGAACCCGCCGGAACCGGGAAGCGGAGCGGGAGCGGGAAAGACTGCCGCCATCTGCACCTTTGAACTGGAATTACAGGAAGGAGGCTGCTGATATGGGAATCAAACGGGGCGTATCCCTCTACAGCTACCAGCAGGCACAGTTTTTTAAACAGATGACCTGGAAGGACCAGATTGTAGAGGTACACGACAATTTAAAGACCGACGGTATCGAGATCATCGACGAGGCGGTGATCCGGAATTATCCCTTCCCCTCGGAGGAGTTTATTTACGACTGGAATAATTTTATGGCAAGGTACAACATGAAAGCAGTAACCATGGATGTCTATCTGGATGTCCATCAGTTCCGCGATCATGTGATGACTCACCGGGAGGCAGCGGAGCGGCTGAAAAATGACATTAAGCTGGCGGCCCGCCTAGGTTTTGCCAACGTCCGGCCCTTATGCCTGGTGCCCACCGACGTCATCGAGATGGCTTTAGAGACGGCGGAGAAGTATAATGTCCGTATCGGCAAGGAGATCCACGCGCCACTGCCCATCAAGCCGGGAACCCGGGTGCAGCCCACCAAGGGAATGGCTGCGGCGCTGGATTTTAAGATGGCTGACCAGATCATTGAGCTGGCGGACCGTACCGGCAGCAAACATGTGGGACTGGTGCCCGATTTCGGGATTTTCCAGCATTCGCCCTCCCAGGTATCTATTGATTATGCCAAGCGCCATGCGAAAATGCCGGAGGCCATCGATTTTATCCTGGAGAACAGCAAGGATTACGAGCTGGACGACATGTATACGGTGCTGGATGAAAAATATCCGGGCCACGGGATTGACATGGGGACGGTTGAGCGCATGAGCCTGCACCGCTCCTCGGCGGATCCGGAGGATATCATCGATATCATCCCCTACATCGTCAGCATCCACGGCAAGTTCTATAACATGACGGAGATTCCCAGTAAGCCCGGCTGCTACGAGGATAAGGCCATTGATTACGAGACGCCCATGAAGTACTTAAGGGAAAATGGCTTTGACGGCTACATCGATTCAGAATTCGAGGGCCAGAGAGACCAGCAGGACCGCGGCGTGGAGTATCTGGTGGACGAGGTAGAGCAGGTGCGCCGTCATCATGAGATGCTGCGGCGGCTTGGCGGCGAAGCATAAATCAAAGAAAAAGCCCTTTATCAGGAACCGGTGCGGTTTGCCTGACAGAGGGCTTTTTTGCGGACAATTTATGGAAGACTACAAGGCGACGGCCTCCTTCTTTTTCTTCTTAGACTTAAACGCCAGCTTCAGGAAAATCGGCGTCACAATGGTGGTCACCACCACCATAATCACGATGGGGGCATAGAGCTCGCTGGTAATCAGCCCCAGGGCTTCCCCCTTGTTGGCGACAATCAGGGCCACCTCGCCACGGGAGATCATGCCCACGCCGATCTGGATGGATTCCTGGCCGGAGTACTTACAGAGCCTTGCGCCCACCCCGCAGCCTGCCACCTTGGTCAGAACTGCCGCCAGGGTCAGTACAAGGGTGAACACCAGTACGGAGGCCGACATGGAGGAAAGCTCCACCTTCAGGCCAATGCTGGCGAAAAACACCGGGGCCACCAGCAGATAGGAAACCGTGTCAAAATCATGATAAATCCGCTCCCGCTTATTGCTGAAGCTGCTCACCAGGCCAGCCACGTAGGCGCCGGTGATATCGGCTACCCCGAACAGCTCCTCGGCGCAGAAGGCCATCAGCAGGCAGAAGGCAAAGCTCATCAGAATATAGCGGCGGTTATGGTCGGGGGCAATGCGGACGAAGAACCGCATCAGCCGCTCATAAACCAATGCCGCCAGGATGGCGAAGACAAAGAAGCCCGCGATTTTTAAGAGCACCAGGACGATGTTGGTGCTGGGATCCGCCAGGCTGGTGATCACCGTCAAGGCGATGATGCCCAGGATATCGTCGATCAGCGCGGCTCCTAAAATGGCGGTACCGGCCTTGGTGGACACCTTGCCCATCTCCTTTAAGGTCTCCACGGAAATGCTGACGGAGGTGGCGGTAAGGATCACGCCGATAAAGACATACTGCAGCGTCAGGCTCACCGGAAGCGAGTCGGAGCCCACATGGCAGAGAAGGGCCACGGCAAAACCGCCCAGCAGCGGGACGATCACGCCCAGCAGGGCGATGAAAAAGGCGGCCTTTCCGGAACGTTTAAGCTCCTGGGTATCGGTCTCAAGCCCGGCCATGAACATCAGAATGATTACGCCGATCTCGGAGATCTGGTTGAGAAAATCACTGGAATGTATAAGGCCGAAGCAGGCAGGGCCGATCAGCAGCCCGGCCAGCAGCGCGCCCACCACCTGGGGCATATGGGCACGCTGGGTGAGAAGTCCCAGGATCTTTGTACTGAATAAAATAATCGCAAGTCCAAGCAGATATTGATAAGTCATTTTCATTCCTCCTTATTGCCGAAGAAATTATAAAACTTTCCTATTAAAAATGCAAGTCGAAAAAACGACAAGAAATTTAAAAATTAGGGAAAAAAATCATGAAAAATAACGGAAATCTGAAGTGATTTTCAAGATACCTATTGAACTGGCAGTGGGATATGAGATATACTGATAAGAATGAGAATATGCCAACGGGCATAGAGAAGGAAAAAGGAGGAGACGTATCCATGATACGATTTGACACCGATTACGCGGAGGGCGCACACCCCAGGATCTTAGAGCGGCTGGCGGAGACAAATCAGGAGCAGACCCAGGGCTATGGGGAGGACGAATACTGCCGGCAGGCAGCGGAGAAGATCCGGGGAGCCTGTAAAGCGCCGGGGGCGGACGTGCATTTTCTGGTGGGAGGGACACAGACCAACACCACCGTCATCGCTTCGGTTCTGCGGCCCTACCAGGGCGTACTGTCCGCCCAGAGCGGACACATCAACATCCATGAGACAGGCGCCATCGAGGCCACCGGCCACAAGGTACTTGCCCTGCCGTCTGATGACGGCAAACTGACGGCGGAACAGATTGGGGAATACGTGGACTGGCAGGCGTTAAACGACAGCGCGGAGCATATCGTCCAGCCGGGGATGGTTTACCTCAGCAATCCCACGGAGGTTGGAACTTTGTACAGCAAGGAAGAACTTACCGCCATCAGCACCGTCTGCAAAAGCCGGGGGATTTATCTGTACCTGGACGGGGCGCGCTTAGGCTACGGCCTGATGTGTCCTGGAAACGACCTGACCCTGGAGGATCTTGCAAAGCTGTGCGACGTTTTTTATATTGGCGGTACCAAGGTGGGAGCTCTGTTCGGGGAGGCCGTGGTGATTGTCAACGACAGTCTGAAACGTGATTTCCGCTACCATGTGAAGCAACGGGGCGGGATGCTGGCCAAAGGCAGGCTTTTAGGGCTGCAGTTTCTGACGCTTTTTGAGGACGGGCTGTATTTTGAGATTTCGGCCCATGCCATCCGGATGGCCGAAAAGCTGAAGGAAGGACTTTCGGCCCTGCATATTCCTTTTTATATGGAATCTCCCACCAACCAGCAGTTCGTGATCCTGCCGGATGTGGTCTGCCAGGAGCTTTCAAAGAAATATGCTTATGAGTACCAGGAGCGCATCGACGAGAACCACAGCGCCGTCAGGTTCTGCACCTGCTGGGCCACCCGGGAGGAACGGATTGGGGAGCTTTTAAAGGAGCTTGAGCAGTTACTCCTGGCGTATCAGGAGGAGCGCTCCATGGAGGCTTTGGGATGAAAAAGATTTTGCTGATCGCCACCGGGGGAACCATCGCTTCCAGGCATTCCCGGGACGGCCTCTGTCCCCAGATCCAGGCAGAGGAGATCTTAAAATATGTGCCTCCCGTCCGGGAATTTTGTAAGCCTTCGGCCGTCCAGATCTGTAACATTGACAGTACCAATATGAATCCTTCGCACTGGCGGCTGATGGTGGAGGCCATCCGGCAGCGCTATGAGGAATTTGACGGCTTTGTCATCGCCCACGGCACCGATACCATGGCCTACACGGCGGCGGCCCTTTCCTATATGATCCAGAATTCCCAAAAGCCGGTGGTGATTACCGGGGCCCAGAAATCCATCGACCTGGAAATCACCGACGCCAAGACCAACCTGATGGACAGCTTTCTCTATGCGGCGGACGAAGGATCCGGCGGCGTGCAGATCGTATTTGGCGGGAAGGTCATTGCCGGGACCCGGGCCAAGAAGGTCCGCTCCAAGAGCTACAATGCCTTTGAGAGCATCGACTTTCCCCAGCTTGCCATCGTCCAGGATATGCGGATCATCCGATACCTCCCGCCGATGGAGAGAGAGGGGCCTGTGGAGTTTTATACAGGCCTCAATGAAAATATCACGCTGATGAAGCTGATTCCGGGCATTTCTCCCAAAGCGCTGCGCTTTGCCTTTGAAAATTATGACGGGATTATCTTAGAGAGCTTCGGGGTGGGCGGGATCCCCAGTTCCATTGCAGAAGAATTTTACCGGCTGCGGGAGAAGTATCCGGACATCCCGGTGATTATGGCCACCCAGGTGGCCCATGAGGGCAGCGATATGACGGTCTACGAGGTGGGCAATAAGATCAAACGCCAGTGCGGGATTTTGGAATCCTATGACATGACCTTAGAGGCGGTGATCGCCAAGACCATGTGGATGCTGGGCCGGGGGGAAACGGTGGCGGATATGGAGGCGGATTTTTACCGCCGGATCAATTACGATATTATTTTTGAGAGGGGTTGATTTTTGTGGAATTTCAATTACCGCCTTCCCAGGAAGGCAAGATGCGGATTGTGCAGGAGCTGGTGCCGGGCAAGCAGGTGACCTTAGCCCATATCATTGCCAGCCCCCAGCCTGTGATCTACAAGAAGCTGGGCTTAGATCCCAGCATCGACTACAGCCGTGCGGCCATCGGGATCTTAAGCATGAGCCCGGCGGAGATCTCCGTGATCGCAGGGGATCTGGCGGTGAAGAACGCGGATATCGAGCTGGGATTTATCGACCGGTTCAGCGGCACGCTGATCTTCACCGGCACGGTGTCGGCAGTGGAGGAGGCCATCCGGGCCATCAATGCCTACCTGATCGACAAGCTGGGCTTTACGGTGTGTGAGATCACCAGGACGTAGAGGTGGAAGATGAAGAAGATGATGCTGGTGGGCCGCAGCGAATGCGGCAAGACCACCCTGCGCCAGGCCCTTAATGGGAATACCATCCATTACCACAAGACCCAGTATATCAACCATTACGATGTGATTATCGATACCCCCGGGGAGTATGCGGAGAACGGCAGGCTGGGGCGGGCCCTGGCCCTCTATTCCTATGAGGCGGATGTTGTGGCATTGCTGATCAATGCCACAGAGCCCTATTCCCTGTTCCCGCCCTGCGTAACGGCGGTGTCCTGTCGTCCGGTGATCGGCATCGTGACCCAGATCGACGAGCCGGAGGCGGACGTATCCCGGGCGGAGGGGTGGCTGCGCCTGGCCGGCTGCAAGGAGGTCTTTCATGTCAGCTCCTACACTGGGGAGGGGATCTGGAAGCTTCTGGAGTATCTGCGGGAGCCGGGGGATGTACTGCCCTGGGACAGCGCGGCCGAGGCGGAGCAGCAGAGAGAGGTGCTGTCCACCAGGCGGCAGTAGCGCTGTTTTGGAAGAGTAGAGGGTTAGCAAGTACTAACTTCCGGAATCAGTGGGTTTTCCGGTTAATGAATTCCGTCTTGTACTTGGAGTAGACGATCTTCTGGCTGTGGTACAGCCCATAGTAGCCGGACAGCATATAGCTGATGGCGATCGCCAGAAGATAATAGGGCATGGCGGTAAAGCCAAACAGCTCAAAGCAGATGAACAGCGAGGTGATGGGGCAGTTGGTGACGCCGCAGAACACCGCGCCCATGCCCACCGCCGTACAAAGGGCCGGGGAGAAGCCTGAGAGGTTTCCAAAGGTACAGCCGAAGGTGGCTCCGATGAAGAAGGTGGGCACGATCTCGCCGCCCTTAAACCCTGCCCCAAGCGTCAGGGCGGTAAAGAGGATCTTCAGCAAAAAGGCGTAGGGGACGTAATCGTTTTCAAAGCAGCGCTCGATGATGAACATCCCGGCTCCGTTGTAATCCTGGCTTCCCACAAGAATTGTCAGCAGGATGATCAGGATTCCGCCTGCCGCCGCCCGCAGGTAAGCATTTTTCAGAAAATGCTTGTACAGCTTTTCGGCGGTGTGCAGGGCCACGCAGAACAGGATGCTGACGCCGGCAGCCAGGGCGGCTAAGAGGGCGGTTATAAGAGCGGCGCTTACGGTGAAGTCCGGAATCTGCCCGGCGATGGAGAAGTGCTCTGGCACGATATGAAGATACCTGGCTACGGCTCCCGCCACCAGGGAGGACACCACACAGGGCACCAGGGCCGAATAGTGCAGGATCCCCACGCTTACCACCTCCATGGAGAAGAAGGCGGCGGCTAAGGGCGTGCCGAATACCGAGGAGAAGGCGGCGCTCATGCCGCACATAATCATGATGTGCTGATCCTTCTCGTCGAACCGGAAAAGGCGGCCCAGGGTGTGTCCGATGCTTCCGCCGATCTGCAGGGCGGCGCCCTCCCGTCCGGCGCTCCCTCCGGTAAAATGGGTCAGGATCGTGGAGAGGAAGATCAGAGGCGCCATTTTTAAGGGGATCTTCTCCCCGGAATGGATGGCGGACAGCACCAGGTTGGTGCCGGTGTCCTTCTCGTCATGAAGTACATGGTAGGACCACACGATAAAGACGCCTGCCAGGGGCAGGAACAGAAGGATCCAGGGATATTTTTCCCGCGTACCCGTGGCCCGCGCCAGGCTGTAGACGAACAGCGAGCCGATGGCTCCGATGAAGATGCCGGACAGTACGGCAAACAGCCCCCAACGGATCAGCAGCTCAATTCTTGACCAGGCGTGAAGCGCCAGGTCCTTTATTTTTTCCCCCATGATTTCCCCCTATCCGAAGTCCCTTCTGACTTCGATCTCATCTTACGGGCCGCCCCATTTGCCGGGCCGCTCCTCTTACTATTAGTGTACCATCAAACAGAGAAATTGACAAGGACTGACAGGATTTGTTATAATCATAAAGTTCCGTCTGTGGATGGAAAAGGAGGAGACGATGGAATTTCAATACCAGATTCCGGAGAGCTTTTACGGCCTGTTCCGTTCTCCCAACCGGGAGACTTACATGGAGGCTCTTTTGATATTAAATGAGGAATACCAGTATAACAGTTATTTTCTGAGCCGGGAGAGCTGCATCCGTATCCTGGACGATTATTTTTCCCGGAAAAAATTCCAGATGGAGCGGGAGGAATCGGAGACGGAGCTGGATGTGTTAGAGACTCCTGCCAACCGGATCTTAAACTGGCTCTTAAAAAGCCGGTGGCTGAAAAAGCTGGAGGATTACTATGTCCAGGTGACCAACATCGTCATTCCCGATTACGCCGCCATTTTTATCGAAGCCTTTGAGCGTCTTCTGGGGGAGGAGATGGAGGGCACGGAGGTATACATACAAAACGTCTACGCCATTTTATTTTCCCTGAAAAATGACGGGCGGGCTAATTTCGGCCTGCTGAAAAATGCGCTGGTGAACACCCGTAAGCTGAACAAATCCCTGCAGGATCTGCTCCACAACATGGACCGGTTTTTCTCGGGGCTTTTGGAAAAGCATTTTTACGGCGATCTGTTAAAGGAGCACCTAGAAGGGTACGTGGGGGAGATTATCCAGAAAAAATACCATATTTTAAAGACCAGCGATAATTTTTATATGTATAAAAATGACATCAGGAGCTGGATCCGGCAGATGCAGGAGGATGAGGCGTGGATGGAACGTCTTTCGGCCAGAGAGCATGGCCGGGTGGGTCAGGGGGAGATTCTGGAGCACCTTAAGCGCATCGAGAGCGGATTTGACGATATTGAACGGCGGATTGCCAATCTGGACCGGGAGCACATGAAGTATGTGAAGGCCACGGTGGTGCGGCTCAATTATCTGCTTTCCGGGGAGGGCAGTATGAAGGAAATGATTGTGGCTCTTTTGAACCAGATGTCAAAGCTTTCGGATAATACGAAGGTTTTGGAGCAGACGGCCCGGATCATGAACCTTTCCCGGTTTGAGATGCTTTCGGAGAAGTCCCTGTTCCGCAAGCGTGCCCCCCGGAAGAATTTTATCGATCAGCTTCTGCCCCAGGAGGAGCAGCCGGAGCTTTCCGTGGAGGAGGTCCTGCGGCTGAACCGGATTTCCCAGCGGTATTCCAGCCGGGAGATTGAGGAATTTTTGGAGGCCCATATGGACCTTGACGGAAATGTGCCGATCGGCCCGGACACGGTGAGGAATGACGAGGATTTTGAGAAGCTGATCTTAGCCTATGATTCCGCCGGCAAGAAAAACAGCCGCTTCCTGGCCCATGGCGGGGAATGGTAAATCATCGATAACGGCGCTTATGTGTATCCGAAGCTGACCTTTATCAGACGATAAAGGGTACGCAAGACGGGGATGCGCACGATTTTGCATAGATCCATATAGATTAGAAAGGACAAAAAAACATGCTACAGGAACTGACAGGGTGCTCCGACGAGGAGCGGGAACAGATTACCGCAGTGATCCGCACGCTGCTTCGGCAGACCTATCTGTTGGAACGGAAATACGACCGGAAATCGGGACGGCTGCTTTTTAATAAGGAATACCGGATTGGGAGCCTGCATCTGGAATTTTTACAGGATTATTTCCAGGCGGCGGGCATCACCCTGGCGGAAAACAGCCAGGTGGGGGTTCTGTACCTTACCGGGGAGGATCTGCTGGCGGAGAAGATCGGACGGCTGGCCACCATTTACCTTCTGGTGTTAAAGCTGATCTACGATGAGCAGATGGCCCAGGCGTCCACCAGCGTCAATGTGTTTACCACACTGGGGGAGCTTAACGCCCGGGTGGGGAGCTTTTCCCTGCTCAAGGAGCGGCCCTCCGCCACGGATATCAGGAGATCCCTGACTTTGTTAAAAAAATATCAGATTCTTGAACTGATAGATCCCTTAGAGGAACTGGATGCACGGCTTGGGCTTCTGATTTATCCCACCATCAATATGGTGCTCTTGGGAGAACAGGTGGCGGCCCTTCTGGCATCCTTTGAGGAGGAAGACGATGGAAACGACGAATAGCAGCCGGTTTATGGCCCTTTCCAGAATGTGCCTTAACAACTGGCATTATATTGAGCGCAAGATCTTATCCTTTCACAAGGAGATCAATTTTTTTACCGGACATTCCGGCAGCGGGAAGTCCACCATCATCGACGCCTTGCAGATCGTGCTGTACGCCAACACCGACGGACGGGGATTTTTTAACAAAGCGGCGGCGGAGGATTCGGACCGCAGCCTGATCGAGTATCTGCGGGGGATGGTGAACATCGAGGATAACAACGAGAGCGCTTACCTTCGGAACCACAATTTTTCCAGCACCATTGTCTTAGAGCTTACCCAGAGCGATACCGGCAAGGCCCAGTGCGTGGGGGTGGTTTTTGACGTGGAGACGGCCTCCAACGAGATTTCCCGCTATTTTTTCTGGCACCGGGGAGAGCTTCTTGCCAACGAATACCGGATCGAACGCCGCCCTATGTCCACCGGGGAGCTGAAGGAGTACTTAGGACGGACCTTTGACAAAAATGATTACTATACCACCTCCAGGAACGAGTCCTTCCGGCGCAGGCTTTACGACGATTACCTGGGGGGACTTGACATGGAAAAGTTCCCCATGCTGTTCAAGCGGGCGATCCCCTTTAAGATGAACAGCAGACTGGAGGATTTCGTGCGGGAGTATATCTGCATGGAGCAGGATATCCACATCGAGGACATGCAGGAGAGCGTCATGCAGTACGGGCGGATGCAGAAGAAGCTCCTGGACATTCGCACAGAGATCGGGGAGCTTCGTGCCATCGGGGAAACATACCGGCTGGTGCAGGAGAAGGACGCGGATCTTTTGCAGCTTGCCTATTTTGAGAAGAAATTTGGCATCTTAAGCCAGAAACAGCGGGTGGAGGAGGTCGAGCAGCGCGCCCGCCTTCACGGCCAGGATCTTACGGCTCTAAAGGAGCAGATTGCGGCCGGGGAGGAGGAGCGGGAAAAGCTGAATGGCAAAAAGGAGGAGCTGATCTCGCTGATTGCCAGAACAGGCTACCAGGAGGCGTTGGAGCAGCTTCAAAGCTTAAATGCGCTTCTGGAGCGGATGGACCGCAGCCGGGAAAAATGGCGTCAGACGGCGGTGGGCTTACAAGCATGGGCGGACAACGACATGGTCTCCAACGGGATTTTATGGAACATCGAGCGGTTTGCCCAGGAGGAGATTGAGGAAGCGCAGCTTCGGGAATTGAAGGAGGCCATTGCGCGGTTGACGGAGGAGGTTTCCAGGGAGAAGGAAGCCTTAAGCCGGGAGGCCAAAGAGTTAAAAAGCGAGCAGCGAAAGGCCAGGGAGGAGCTTTCGGAGCTTCACCGGGGCAGCAAGGCGTACCCTAAGGAGACCGAGCAGGCCAGACAGCTTGTATACCAGGGGCTGGCCAGAAGGCTTGGACGGGCGGTGCGGGTGGAGATCCTGGCAGACCTTATGGACATCGCCGACGAGCGATGGCGCAATGCGGTGGAGGGCTATCTGGGCAGCAATAAGCTGCTGCTGGTGGTGGAGCCCGCTTACGCGCGGGACGCCCTGGCGGTGTACCAGGAACTGGACAGCCGCAAATACTGCCGGGCGGCAGTGCTGGATACGGAGAAAATCACCGCCAGAGAGCACCGGGTGAAGGAGGGAGCCTTATGCGAGGCGGTGAAGGCCAGGGAGCCCTATGTGAAAGCATATCTGGAGTATCTTCTGGGCGGGGTCGCAAAATGTGACAGTGTGGATGAGATGCGGGGCCACGCGGCGGCCGTTACCGACGACTGTATGCTGTACCAGGGCTGCAGGCTGAGCCATATGAATCCGGACAGCTATACCAGGGGAGCCTATATCGGGGCCGAGAGCTTAAAGCGCCGGGCTGCCCTCTTGAAAAAACGGATCGGCAGTCTGGAAGAGAAGCTTCTCCCCATGGAGCAGCAAATCCGGGAATACGACCGGCTGCTGGCCATGGAGCGGTTAGAGCAGGAACCTTCGGAGTATCTGGAATGGCTTTCCGATCTTCGGGAAGGCCGGAAGCGGAAGAAGGAGAAGGAGCGCTTGGAAAAGCGGATCTTAGAGCTTCAGCAGAAGGATGTGGCGGGCTTGAACCGTAAAAAGGAGGAGGTGCAGGAGAAGCTTCTGGACCAGGAAGCACGGCTCAGGCAGCTCTATGACAAGCAGACGCGGCTGGATGCGTCCATCCGGCAGGAAAAGCAGGAGCGTATCGATGCCTCCTATGAGCTCACCCGGCTGGAGCGGGAATTTGTTCCCCAGGAAGAACTGGAGAAGGAGGCAGAAACCATCGCCGCGTCCAAAGGGGCGTCCTCCTATGAGCAGCTACAGCGCCGTTTTCATGACCGGCTGGAGGGGGAAAATGAAAAGCGCATCCAACTGTTCCAGAGCCTGGCCCAGGAGCGGATGGAGTATCTGAAACGTCATCCCAACCGGGGCTTTAAGCCTTATGCGGAGAAAAATGAGGAATACGATTCTCTGCTTTCGAGAATGGAGCTCAAAGATCTGGAGCGGTACCAGAGGCTGGCGGGAGAGCAGGCAAAATCGGCTCTGGAGCATTTTCAGAATGATTTTATTTACAAGATCCGCAGCGCCATCGCCGACGCCATGGCACGCAAAGACGAGCTGAATAAGATCATTGACAAGCTGGATTTTGGCAAGGATAAGTACCGCTTTGTCTTCACCAGGAACCAGGGGGAGGACGGCAAGTTCTACGATATGTTTATGGACAAATCCTTAGAGATCAACCCCAGCCAGCTTTCGGACAATATGGAGAACCAGATGAACCTGTTTACCATGGAACACGGCAGCAGGTACGGGGAGATGCTGAACGAACTGATGTGCGTGTTTATTCCGCCGGCAGATGCCGGGCCCGAGGAGCAGGAGGAGGCCCGCAGAAATATGGAAAAATATGCGGACTACCGCACCTACCTTTCCTTTGATATGCAGCAGATCATTCAAGGGGAGGGGGAGAAGGACCAGATCCGCTTAAAGCTCTCGAAGATGCTCCGGAAAAATTCCGGCGGGGAAGGGCAGAACCCCCTGTACGTGGCCCTCCTTGCCAGCTTCGCCCAGGCCTACCGCATCAATATGCCCACCCGGCTCCTTCAAAAGCCCACCATCCGGCTGGTGGTGCTGGACGAGGCATTTTCCAAGATGGACGGGGAGAAGGTGGCGAGCTGTATCGGCTTAATCCGCAGCCTGGGCTTCCAGGTGATCATCAGCGCCACCAACGACAAGATCCAGAATTACCTGGAAAACGTGGACAAGACCTTTGTATTCGCCAATCCCAATAAGAAGAGCATTTCCATCCAGGAGTTCGAGCGGAAGGAGTTCGGGCGGCTGGAGGAGGGTAATTAGCAGGCCGTCACTCCAGCAGGCACGCTAAAAGCTTCGTGTTCATCTCGGGATCCATAATGCAGAACCGGATATAATGCTGGTCCAGGAAGGGGAAGGTGGAGCAGTCCCGGATCATCATATTGCGGCGGATGGCCCGCTCAAACAGTTCGCCGGAGGAAAGCTGCGGACTTAAGATCCGCACCAGCATGAAGTTGGCGGTGGGAGGATAGACGTGGAAGCGTTCATCGGCGTCTAATATGGAGAACATACGTTCCCTCTCTCCGGCGATCAGCCGGCGGGTGGCCTCAATATAAGCGGTATCCTGGAACATAATCTCCCCCGCCACCACGGCCAGGGAATTGATGGTCCAGGGATTTTTGCGGGAGTTGATGGCCTCGATCAGATCCCGGCTGCCGGTGATGGCGTACCCTAAGCGCAGCCCCGGCGCGGCGAAGAACTTGGAGGTGCCCCGCAGGATAATGATATTGTTGTAGTAGGACGCCAGGGGAACCGCGGAGATCTTCTCCGGCTCCGGGGCGAATTCCACATACGTCTCGTCCACCATCACGAAGATGTCATGCTGTTTGCAGACGTCTAAGATGCGCCGCATCCCGTCCCGGGAAATGGCGGTGGAGGTGGGGTTGTTGGGGTTGCAGATCACCACCAGGTCCAGCCGCTCATTTAGCTGGGCCGTGAAATGGGACACGTCAAGCTGAAAGCCATTTTCCTCCGGCAGCGGATAGTAGAGGCAGCTTCCGCCTCCTAAGGAGATCTCACGCTCGTATTCCGAGTAGGTGGGGCCTACGATCAGCGCCTTTTTGGGATGCGAAAGCTGGATAAGCAGGGAGATCAGCTCGGTGGAGCCGTTTCCCACCAGGACGTTTTTGGCCTCGCAGCCGGCGTAGGCAGCGATGCAGGAGCGAAGGGCCGTATATTCCCGGTCCGGGTAAGAGGTGATGGCGTCGATGTGGGAGGATAGCTGCTTACGCAGCAGGGGCGAGACGCCTAAGGGGTTTACGTTGGCGGAAAAGCTGGTAATATCTTCTTTTTTAATTCCATAGACTTGTTGGATCTTCTCTAAGTCGCTTCCATGAAAATGTTCTTTTGGCTGTATCATCGGTAACCTCCTGATTCTGAAAAAGGGATGGCAATTCTGTTTGCAATTCCTATCATGATCGTTTATAATCAATATGTATTATTATAATCTTTTTTGAGAAATAAGCAAGCGTAATAAAAAACGAAACAAAAAACGGTCAGGAACTTAAGAAACCAAGATTAGAGCGGGTGACGATTTGCGAAAAAAAATACAGGAGCTGGCATATGCAAGGTTCCGATATGAGAAACCGGTTCTTGCCTTTGACGAGGAACGGCTGGAGCTTACGGTATTGGAGGGCGAAAATTATGTGGGGAGCTTTTCTCTGCACAGCGCCAATGAGATCCCCTTAAAGGGCGTGGTCTATTCTTCGAATGCAAGGATGAAATGTCTGCTTTCGGAGTTTGAGGGAGCAAGGGTGACGATACCCTTTGAATTTCATAGTGATGGTCTGGTAGAGGGCGATGTGCAGAAGGGGGAATTTTATATTATCTGCGATGGGGGAGAATACAATCTTTCCTTTGCCGCGGCCGTAACGCGGTTCTATGCCCAGACCTCCCTGGGGAAGATCCGGAACCTCTTTGAGTTTGCCAACCTGGCCCAGACCTCCTGGATGGAGGCGTATCATATGTTCCAGGCGCCCTTTTTCCCAAATATCCTTAAGGAGAGCGAGCAGCGGGAGCGGCTTTTATACCAGGCCCTGGGGGGCAGCGAGGCATCCCAGCAGAATCTGGAGGAATTCTTAATTGGTATCAGGAAAAAGCAGCCGGTGGAATTTCTGCTGATCCAGTCGGTGATGGAGCTTTCGCAGATCGAATGCGAGACTATGGAGACGCTGTCCCTGCGCAAGAGCCAGTGGGGGTATCTGGGCATTCAGATGACCTCGGACCATGAGGCGGTTGCGCCGGTGAAGGGAAGGATTACCAATGAGGATTTTGTGGGGAATCTGGCGGAGGTGGGATTTATCATCCTTCCCCAGTATCTGCACGGGGGGAAGAACTATATCCGTCTCACATTCCAAAGCCTCCGGCAGAAGGCGGTCTTAAAGCTGTGCATCCGCCAGGGAGCGCGCAGGGAGGGGGAGTCCCCGGCCAGGGAGGAACGAGGATTTAAGCAGCGCCTGGCCGGTCTGTATCTGGATTTCAGGATGCAGAGGATTGTCACCGGTGTCTGGGCCCGGGAGAGCTGCGTCTGCTTAGAGCGGCTTCAGACGCTGGATCCAGGGAATCTGTGGTATGTGCTGTATCAGGCCCAGGCCCTGATCGTGAATAAGCAGAGGCAGGAGGCGGAATGGTGTCTGGATCAATTCCGCAGAAGCTGCTTTGAGAAGGATTCCCCGCTATATGCCTATTACCTGTATGTCACCACGATCCAGGAGCGGGAGCCTTCCTATATTGCCAGTAGCTTTCAGAAGATCCAGGAGATTTATCATCAGAACCAGGAGAATCTGTGGCTGTTTCTGATCCTGTTGTTTCTGGATCCCCAGATGAACCAGAGCGACAGCAGGAAGCTTAAGACCATTAAAGCACGCTTAAAGGGGGGCGATAACAGCCCCATCCTTCTGATGGAGGCGTATCGCCTGTTCGGGAAGGAGCCGCATCTTTTGGAGAAGCTGGGAGATTTTGAGCGGCGGGTGCTGTACTGGGCGGTCCGGCAGCAGGCGCTGACGCCCGGTCTGGCAGAGCGGATCGGCCTGCAGATCTCCCAGGTCCGGCAGTATCATTTTATGTGGTATCAGATTCTGAAGGAGTGCTGCCGCATCAGCGATACGGAGGAGATGCGAAAGACCCTCATAAGCTGCTGTGTCAAATGGAACCTCACCGGGAAGGAGGTTTTCGCCTGGTATGAGCAGGGGGTTAGGGAGGATCTTCGGATCGCAGGGCTCTATGAAGCCTGGCTGAATTGCGCCGATGTGCATGAGCTTCTGAAGTTCCCCAGGACGGTGATGATTTATTTTCAATATCAGAATACCCTGCATTTCAGGAAGCAGGCCATGCTGTACCGTTATATTGTGGAGAAGAAGGACAGCCCAAAGAGCCTGTATGATACGTACCAGGAGCAGATAAAGGCCTTTGCCATAGAGCAGCTTCTAAAGGGGCGTATGGATGAGAGCCTGGCGGTGCTCTACGAGGATCTGCTCCTGCAGGTGTCCATTACCGGGGAGATGGCCTGGCAGCTTTCCGAACTGTTGTTCATCCACCGCTTAAGCTGTGAGGACGGGCGCGCCCAGCGTCTGGTCCTGCTGCAGCAGGAGCTGTCCGGGGAGCAGGAGGTAGCCTTGAACGACCAGAAGGGCTATGCGCCGCTGTTATCTTCCTGCTATGTGATTCTGGCGGAGGATGAGCAGGGGAACCGCTATGTTCCGGGGGAGGCTTTGGAGCTGTGCAGGCTGATGTCCGCCGGGCACTACCTGAAGCGTTGTATGGAGACCGGCGTAAGGCACAGGAATTTCCTCATTGCCTATCTGGAGCGGCGCAAGACCTGGCAGACGTATAAGGAAGAGGATCTGCCGGGCTGGATGGAGCTTTTGCAGGAGGAGAGCATCAGCGCTTCCAGCCGGAGGGAATTAAAGCAGCAGGTGATGGAATATTATTACCATTCCTACACGGGAAAGGGTCTGGATGATTACCTGAACTGGGTGGATGAGCGGGGCATGTCCAGGGCCTTCCGCAATCAGCTTCTGGAGCTGATGATTGCCAGGGGAATCTACGGAAGGGCTTATGAGATGCTTCTGGCCTATGGCAGCGAGCAGGTGGCAATCAGCAAGCTGATGGTCATTGCGGGGCAGAAGCTGCAGGAGACGGATGAGCGGGAGGACGCCTTTCTGCTGGGATTGTGCCAGGAGATTTTTGGACGTGGCAAATACAACGAATACATTCTTCATTATCTGCTGAAGTACCAGAAGGGCAATATCCGCCAGATGGAGCAGCTCTGGCTGGCAGCCCGGGAGTTCGAGATGGATACCCATGAGCTGGAGGAGCGGTTCTTAGTCCAGCTTCTGTATACGGAAGGGTATACCCAGCATATGGAGGAGATCTTTTGCAGCTATTTCGCTCATGGGGGCAATGAGATGGTGGTGATGGCCTATCTGACCTATGTTTCCCACCAGTATGTGGTGCGCCAGACGGTGATGGGGGATGCGGTATTTGCATGTATCCAGCAGCAGCTTGCTTGGGAGAATCCCCTGAACGATACCTGCCGGCTGGCCTGCTTCCAGTGGCTGGCCAGGCGGATGGAGCGGACCCAGGTCCAGGAGGGGCTTCTGGAGCAGTTACTCCTGGAGTATCTGGGGCAGAAGCGGTATTTTGCCTTTTATCATGAACTGCCCCGGAGGCTTCTTCGCAAGTACCGTCTGACGGACCGGGCGATTCTGGAGTACAAGACGGCGCCAAAAAGCCATGTCTATGTGAATTATGCCTGCGACAGGCCGGGAGAGAGCAGCGCCTACCTGGAGGAAGAACTGAAGGAGATGTACGAGGGCATTTATGCAAAATGCTTTGTCCTGTTTTACGGGGAGGAGATTCCCTACTATATCCGGGAGGAGAAGGCCCAGGGGACGGAGATTACCCAGAGCGGCCATATCCAGACGGATGAATTGACGGTACAGGGCGAGGAGAGCATGTATGGTCTTTTGAATGATATGATGATCAGCTATCAGTTGGAGGATGCTATGACGCTCCGGCAGCTTTATGGCCAGTATCAGGAAAAATGCCGGAGGGTAAAGGAACGCCTGTTACCCTTGTAGGCGGCAGGGAAGGAGTGGCGGAGAATGGCGAATCAGAAGGGCTTTTATATCGGAATCGATCTGAATGACGACTGGACCCAGATCGGCTATTATACCGAAGGAATGCAGGAGCCGGAGACGGTCAGCCTGGTGGCGGGGGAGGAGTACTACCGGATCCCCACCGTTTTGTGCCAGATGCCGGGGACAAAGGCCTTCTGTCTTATGGATTCCCAGGGGGAGCGGGCAAGACGGGAGGATGTGGCCTATCTGGACAGGCTCCTTGGCCGGAGTCTCGGGGGAGAGCAGATCACGCTGGGGGCCCAGGAATATGCGGCGCCAAAGCTTTTGTCACTCTATTTGAAAAAGCTGCTCCGGATGGTTCCGGGATTGTCAGAATTTTCACAAATACAAAAGATTGCCATTCATCTGAAACGGCTGGATGATAAGGTGGTGCGGCTGTTTCTGGAGCTGCTGGAACCGCTGGGAATCTCCAGGGAGGACGTGACGCTTCTGGATGATGGGGAGAGCTTCTGCCATTTTGCCATGAACCAGCCCAGGGAGTTAAGGCAGTATGACAACGTGTTGTTTGTCTGCGAGGGGGATCGGCTGTCCTGTCTGTATCTGACGAAGCAGGGGAAAAAAAGCCCGGTGACGGTGGATATCACAGAGCAGGTCCTGGGGGAGCTTCCAAAAGAAGCAGAAAAGCGGGATGGGGCCTTTGCCGGAGCCGTTTCCAGGGTGCTTAAGGGGAAGCTGGTATCGGCCGCCTATCTGACCGGAGAGGGCTTAGAGGGCGGCTGGATGAAGGAGGCGCTGACGGTGCTGTGCCGGGGAAGGCGCGTGTTCCAGGGGCGCAACCTGTATGTCAAGGGCGCCTGCTATGGCAGTTATTTACAGGCCCAAAAGGAGAACCCGGGGTATCTTTATTTCAGCGAATATAAGCTGAAGCGTGACATTCTTCTGCGGGTGCACGACGCCCAGCAGGTCCGTTTTCATGCGCTGGCAGAGGCGGGCAGCAGCCGCTATGAGGTATCGGCCTCCTGCCAGGTGCTGCTTTCGGGGGAGCCGGAGATTGAGGTCTGGCTGAAAAGCCCCGGCAGCAGCGAGGCGGGCATCCGGAGTCTGAAGCTGACAGATCTGCCGGCCCGCCCGGACCGGATGACGCGGCTTCAGGTGGAATTATATGCCGGGGAGGCGGGAAGGCTCTGTTTTAAGGTGACGGATCTGGGATTTGGAAGCTGGTATCCGGCCAGCGGGAGAGAATGGGAGTACAAAATCGATGAGTGAATTGTGGATTTGCAGGGAGAAGACGGCCCGCCATCCCTTTTGTGTGGAGACGCTGGGGCTGGAGTTATATAACCTGGAGGAGCTGTGCTATTTTCTGTACGAAAATGCGGCGTTCCTGGAGGAAGGACTGATCGGGGAACGCATGTTCACCTGGCTGCGGGAGGAATTGGAGCTGCCAAGGCTTTCACAGCATTTGAAGGAGTATGCGAGGCAGGGGAAGAATCCGGTCTGGTGCGCCTGGTTTTTGCTGCAGGAGGCGGGCATGTATCGCGAGCAGGAGCTTTTGCCCATCCAGCAGCTTGCCCGGGAATTCCAGAACTGGGATGAATTTGGACGCAGGAAGCTGGCGGCGGACCAGCTTTTGAAGAATGAAAAATATAACCGCTGTATCCTGGAATACGAGAAGCTGTTAAGCCGGGAGGATGCGTCCTTCCAGAAACCGGAGCTTCTGGGAGATATCCGGCATAACCTGGGCGTGGCCTATGCCGGCCTGTTCCTGTTCCAGGAGGCGGCGCTGCAGTTTGCCAGGGCCTATGAGCAAAACCGGAGGGAGCAGTCCTGGCAGGCAAGGCAGGAGGCCCTGGCCCTGGCGGAGCCCATAGAGCCGCCGGAGGAGTTTGTGGAACCGGGGGACTGGGGAGAGCTTCTCTTAACGCTGCGGGAAGAATATAAGAAGAAAGTGATGTAAGATGGGAATTTTTAAGAGACGGAAAAAAAAGACAGAGGAATCGTATCTGGACGGACTGCATCTGGAGCAGTCCCTGATGGAACCACGCCAGCAGGCGGAGCATGAGGCGCTGGGGCTTTGCGAGCAGTTGATCGGGCAGTCCAGGGAGCTTGGCGAATCCAAGAAGGAATATAAGCTGATTACCAGCTATCTGGAGGATATCCAGAAGCTGGAGGAGATGCCCAGGGAGGAATTTGCGTCCCTGGTGGAGATTGCGAAGAACATTGTGGCGCTGAACCAGAAGCGGGAGGAGTTCGGAAAGAAGAAGCGCACCATTTCCGATGCCCAGTACGCCCAGATGGAGCAGCTTGCGAAAGAGATGCCCGACGATATCGAGAGGCTTAAGACCAACGAAAATTATCAGTCCATGGTCAGGCGGGACATCAACTATATGGAGGGAGAGAAATCCGAATGGGGCTACTATCTGGAGTCCGTCAGACGGGAGCAGAAGCTTTTGAAGGTGGCGCTGTTTGCGATCCTGGGGCTTTTGTCTGCCGCCATCGGCGTGATGCTCTATCTGCGCTACGGCCTTCGGATGGATATGACCGTCTGGATGCTGGGTGTCCTGCTGATTGCCGTTCTCTCCGGCGGAGCCTGCCTGCTGCGGCTCCAGAACGACCGGGAGGAGCTGAAAAACGCCAGGGCCAGCGTCAACCGCGCAATCACCGTTTCCAACCAGTTGAAGGCAAAATTTGTACATGCCACCAATGCGGTGGATTATGCTTGTGAAAAATTTCACGTAAACAATTCCATGGAGCTGAATTATCTCTGGGAGCAGTACTTAGAGGCCGCCAAGGAGCAGGAGGCCTTCGAGAAGGCCAACGAAGACCTGGGGTACTTTAACCGGCGCCTGGTACGGGAGTTGGAAAAATATCAGCTCTATGACGCCCAGATCTGGACCAGCCAGGTGGTTGCGCTGATCGACAAAAAGGATATGGTGGAGATGAAGCATTCCCTGATCGTCCAGCGGCAGAAGCTGCGGATCCGCATGGAGCAGCAGGTGAAGACCATCCGGGAGGCCCAGAAGCAGATTCTGATTTTACTGAAGGATAAGCGGGAATATCATAAGGAGATCATGGAGGTGCTGCGGTCCATCGACCAGATGTGCCGGTCATAGGGAGCATTTTTGGAAAATTTTATCAGTAGGTTCTTTACTTCTTCTGGGAATAATGATATGATATTACGTAGTATTAAAAACGATATCAGAAAGAGAAAGAAACAGGAGCGTGTTGTCTATGTCATATCAGATCATTACGGATGGATCCTGCGACCTGGGGGAGCAGATTCCCAAGGAGCAGGGGATCCATGTGGTTCCCTTTTACGTGACCTTTGACGGGGAGACTTACCAGAAAGAGATCGAGGAGGTGGGGGTGCGGGACTTTTACCAGAAGATGGTGGATTACCCGGATGTATATCCCAAGTCCTCCCTGCCCTCCATCCAGGATTATGTGGAAGCTTTTACCCCCTATGCCAGAGACGGCGTGGACATGGTCTGTCTCTGCATCACCACCAAATTCAGCGGGTCCTACAATGCGGCCATGAACGCAAGGGAGCTGGTGCTGGAGGAGTATCCGGATGTGAAGATTGCGGTGATCGACACCACCGTCAATACGGTGCTCCAGGGCATTCTGGTACTGGAGGCCGTGCGGATGCAGCAGGCGGGCTTAAGCCTGGAGGAGACGGTGGCAAACATTGAGCGGATCAAGTCCACCGGGCGCATTATTTTCACGGTGGGGAACTTCGAGTATCTGATCCACGGCGGCCGGATTGGAAAGGTGATGGGAGCGGCAGGCTCCGTGCTGGGGATCCGTCCGCTGATTATGCTGCGGGAGGGGGAGATTTTTCCCACCGGTATCACCAGAAGCCGGGTGAAGTCCAGAAAGAAGCTGGTGGACCAGACCAGGGAGCATTTCGCTAAGATTAAGGAATCACCGGACGATTACCAGATCGTGGTGGGATATGGCTACGATTACCAGGAGGCGGTGGAATTCCGGAATCAGCTCCTTGCCTCCCTGCAGGAATACTCCAATCTTAAGGAGATCGGGATTTTCCAGATCGGGGCCACCATCGGCGTCCATACCGGGCCGCACCCGCTGGGGCTGGGGCTGATCCGCAAATTTGACCGATAGGGAAGCCGGATGCTTGAGGGCCGGGCCGGAAAAGAAGCAGTAGCGGCAGAAATGGGGCTGCCATACCAGATCCAATTTCTGGTATGGCAGCCCTGTTTCGTTATCCGATCACAACCTCATGACCGGTGCGCGCGGACTCGTAAACAGCGTCGAGGATCTCCATGAGGGCGATGCCGTCCTCGGCAGGGGAGACGCAGGGAGTACCGTTTAAGATACAGTCCACATAGTGGTCGATCTCATTTTCAAAAAGGCCGTTGAAGCTTAAGGCCGTGGGGGCGCAGAGGTTGACGTCGGTCATGTAGCCGTTGGATTCGCTGTACAGCTCCAGCTCCGGATCCAGCTTGGCGCCCGCCTTGGTCCCGAAAAATTCAATCTTGCCCTCATCCTTCTTGATGTTCAGGGAGAAGGAGGCCTCGATGGAAACCACGGAGCCGTTGTCGTAGCGGATCATGGCGGAGGCAAGGTCCTCCACGTTAAATTCCTCGTTTCCGGTAGCGGAGGCGGCCACGTATTCCTTCTGATCCTTCAGCTCCCGTCGGTCACCCAGCTTGTGGAAGGTGGCGCCGTAGACGGAAACGGGCCTGGGATTGCCCATGATGTAGCGTGTCAGGTCGATCACATGAACCCCAAGGTCGATCAAAGGACCGCCGGCGGAGAATTCCTTCATGCCAAACCAGCCGCCCGGGGAGCCGTTGCGGCGAAGATAGGTGGCCTTGGCGTAATAAATATCGCCGAAATAGCCGTTATCCACAAATTCCTTCAGGATACTGCAGTCGTTGCCGTAGCGGCGGACAAAGCCCACCATCAGAAGCCTGCCGCTTTCCTTGGCGGCAGCGAGCATTTCCCTTGCTTCCGCAGCGGAGGTAGCCATGGGCTTTTCGCAGAGCACATGCTTGCCGGCCTTTAAGGCGGCGATGGTGCAGGGCGCATGGGCGCTGTTCCAGGTGCAGACGCTGACGGCGTCGATTTCCGGTAGTTCTTTCAGCATCACGTCCTTGTCGGTGTAGAGGCGGGTGACGCCGTATTTTTCGCCCATCTCCTGTAAACGCTTCTCAGAAATGTCGCAGAAGGCGTAGAGCTCCGCGTTGGGATTCTTCAAATACCCGTTGATGTGGCTCTCGGAGATGGAGCCGGTGCCGATGATCGCTACTTTCAGTTTTTGTTCCATAGAAAATACCTTCTTTCTGAATATATTTTATCCAATCAGCTTTTTGAGAAAATCTGCCGCTTTGCGGATGTCTGCCTCGGGATCCTCCCCAACCTCCCGTTCAATGGTGAGGAAGCCATGGTAGCCGATCTCGTCAAGGGCCTTCAGATATTCCGGGAAGGGTACCTTGCCTTCGCCCAGAGGAAGCTCGGTAAAGGAGGGGCTTTGGAGCATCTCGTCCTCCACCAGGCCGTAAACGGCTTCCGGGGAGCGGTAATAGTTGCGCTGCCCATCCTTGGCGTGGGTGTGGACAATGTAGTCCTTTAAGGTGTGTACCGCCTGGACAGGATCATCGCCGGTGACCATCACCAGATTGGCAGGGTCTAAATTGACGGCAACGCCGGTGGAATGGAGGCTGTCTAAAAAGCCCTTCAGGGTAGCGGCGGTCTCCGGGCCTGTTTCGATGGCAAAATGGGCCTCCAGGGAATCTGCGTACTGGGCCAGGGCAAAGCAGGCTTCCTGCATGATCTTATAACGCTCGTGGCCGGGGTCTTCTGGAACCACGCCGATATGGGTGGTGACAATGTCCGTCTCCAGATCCCTGGCCATGTCCAGGATCCGCTTGGAACGCTCAATGAGGGCCGGATTCTGCGCCTGGTTCACGAAGGGCTGCCCCAGATCGCCGCAGAGAGCGGAAATGACCAGACCATGATCCTTTAACAGTTTTAAAAAGTCTTTTCGTTTCTGCCCGGTCATGACTTCGGGCGCCAGATCCCCGTGGGTGGCATAGACCTGGATGCCTTTTGCGCCGATGGAGACGGCCTTGGTAAGAGCTGTCTCTACGTCTGTCCGGAAGGACTCCAGCATTACGCCGATGGAAAAATTGTACATAACATGCAACTCCTTCTATCATCTGATTTTGTGATTGATACGGCTACCATTTTATTATATAATAAACATGCGAAAGATAAAGAGATAGAATTGCCCCTGATTAACACAATCTTGCTTTTTTTGTGGGGGAAGGAGAAGGTATTTATGATTGTTCAGGAATCTTTTTATGAAAATCTGCTTTTTGCGGATTCCAAGCTGCCTCTGATTTTCCATATCGACCTGATCACATCGGAATCGGAATTTGTGATGCACTGGCAGGACAGCCCGGAGATTTTATGCTTTACGGAAGGGCGCGCGGAGGTGGTTTCCGAGATCCAGAAGGAGGTATGCCAGGCGGGGGATACGGCCTGGATCAACAGCGGGAATCTGCACAGCGTCCGGTCGCTGACAGAGAACTGCCGGTATTACTGCCTGATTGTGGACCGGGATTTTCTGGATAGCCAGGGAATTCTGGCAGATCGTACGGTAAAGCTTAAGATTTCCGATGGAAGACTGCTGGAATTTGTGGAGGAGATTGCCCGGGAGCTTAAGGAGCAGGAAGCCTGCTATGAGGCCAGAGTCCGGGCTTTGCTGATGGAGCTGGGGGTTTATGCATGCCGCCGCTATCAGGATACCCCCCGCCAGGCATCGCCTGCCGAGAGCCGCAGGATCCGCATGGTTAAGGAGGCCATCGGCTTTCTGCAGGAGCATTTTACGGAAAATCTCACCGTGGATGAGGTCAGCGGGGCGGTGGGCTTCAGCAAATATTATTTCAGCAGGGGTTTTAAGGAGATTACCGGACGCACCATGGTGGAATATCTCAACGTGATCCGCACAAGCCACGCCAGGCGG
The DNA here is from genome assembly GCA_949738465.1 of uncultured Lachnospiraceae bacterium. Classification (GTDB taxonomy): domain Bacteria; phylum Bacillota; class Clostridia; order Lachnospirales; family Lachnospiraceae; genus 14-2. The sequence goes on along the minus strand of CATJBQ010000070.1, from coordinate 1,650 downwards.
CTTCTGGCCTCCGGAAAGTACAATGTGGGGGAGAGCGCGGAGCGCAGCGGTTTTACGAATCTTTCCTATTTTACCAAGATTTACAAACGGTATATGGGCGTTCTGCCTTCCCAGGAGGAGGCCCTTCATTGAAAACGTGAAATTGTTCTTTTTTCTTGTAGAAAGGTGCGCGTTATGATAAACTATTCATATGTGGCGATTTGGGGCCGCTTCGAACAGGAACATCATAATCGGCAGGGGAGAGAAAAATGAGCAGACAGACAGCATCAAGAGAAAAACCAGGTACGCTGAAAGGACTCCGCATACAGACGATCAGCCTGTGGCTGGTGGCGGCTACACTGATCATATCCATTTTGATCGGCATCGGGATCGGACAGGTGATGAACCACCACCAGCGGCTGGCCGGCATGACGAAGGAGTACATACTGGCCCAGGAGGAAGTGAAGAATCTGCTGATGGGATCCAATTATCTGACGGATCAGGTACGCTTTTATGCGGCGACTAAGGATTATCGTTATGTGGAGGCATATTTTCGGGAGGCCGAGGAGACAAAGAGGAGAGATCAGTCGCTTGTTCTGCTGGAGCAGTATCTGCAGGGAGAGGACCAGGGAATGCTTGACACGGCCAGACAGGCCATGGAGCTGTCCGATGCGCTGATGGAGCTGGAGATCCATTCCATGAAGCTGACCGCGCTTTCGGCGGGAGAGGATATGAGCCGGATCCATCCGCGGATGCAGGAGTATCCCCTGACAGAGGAGGAGCTTTCCAGTACATCGGATGAAAAACTGGTCCAGGCAGTCGAACTGGTGTTTGGAAAGGAATACCGCGATACAAAAAGCCAGATCGAAGAAAAGCTTTCTAAGGTTACGGAGGACGTGATTGCCATCTGCGGGCAGGAGTTGGAAGAAAGTGAGGCTTCCATGAAAAGTGCGCTGGTGCGTCAGAGCATCTATACGATTGTGGTGGTGGTTCTGGTGCTGTTTTCCTACGTTATGATAGCCGTATTGATTCTGCGGCCCATCCGCATTTACGTGAACTGTATCAAGAACAACAATTTCCTGGAGATTACAGGCGCTTACGAATTCAAATACCTTGCGGCTACCTATAATAACGTGTATGAAATGACCTTGGAGCAGCAGAATATGCTCCGCCAGAAGGCAGAGAAGGATGCCCTTACCGGCCTTTTGAACCGGCAGTCTTTTGAGCAGTTGAAAAAGCAGCTTGGCGAATCCGCAAAGCGTCTGGCATTTCTTCTCATCGATGTGGATGTATTTAAAGCCATCAATGATAATTACGGCCATGATATGGGGGACCAGGCGCTGATTAAGGTTGCCAATCTCCTGGATGAGAATTTCAGAAGGGGCGATTATGTCATGCGCATCGGCGGGGATGAATTTGCGGTGATTATGGAGAAGGTGGACGCGTCCCACAAGCAGACGATTGTGGAGAAGATTGATTCCATCAACGACAAATTGCTGCATCCAGAGGGCAATTTCCCCAGGTATTCCATCAGCGTCGGGGTGGCATTTTCCAGCGGAGGATTCCACGATGAGCTGTTCCGCCAGACGGACCAGGCGCTGTATCATACCAAGGAAAACGGCAGGTGCGGCTATACCTTCTATGATGAGCTGCCGGCAGAAGAAGGTGCTG
>CATJBQ010000069.1 GCA_949738465.1 uncultured Lachnospiraceae bacterium | reverse complement strand
TTCTGAGTATCCTTCTTCATTACCTTAATCTGCAGAGACTCTGTGTCCCCTCCATAAAAGACCCCTCCTTTTTCAAACTGGTACAGATATGAGAAGGTGTACGTCTTCCCCTGCTCCAGCCGGACTGTCTGGTAGATCTTTTCTGCATTTCCTTCCAGATAGATCATGCCCTTCTCCGCAGCCTTCTCACCCTCCGCCTGGGACCGGATCCCCATATTGGGAACCATGCCCAGCAGCAGGCAGACCGTCAGCATCAGGCTTAACACACACTTTCCCGTCCTGCATTGTCTTCCTGTCAGCTTTTTCTCACTCATCCTAGAATCTCCTCCTTACCATGAGCACATATTTTCACCATCTATTCTTAATATCACCGCCTGCTTATGCAGGCAGCAGATCATTCCCATTTCTTCACACAATAGCGGTTATACAGGACGTATACCGTTCCGATTACCGCCAGCACAATTACAAAATAAAACCAGAGCATGGCGGAACTCTCGCCAAAATTCTGCGCCACCATCAGGCCATAGGCTGTGGACACCACCTTGTTCTTCATATCCGTAAACAGCTCGATCATGGTGTAGATCAGTACCAGGGAGATAATATGGCGCAGGCTGGGCACTGTGATCCACCAGAATTCCTCCCATTTATTGGCCCCCTCAATCTTTGACACCTCATACAGAGAATCCGGAATACTCTGAAGTCCCGCCAGAAACAGGATCGTCTGTACTCCGCAGCTCCACACCAGGCTGATGGTATGGGACAGAAGAAATGCCAGGATATTCCCCAAAAGGCCCGGTACATTCAGGCTGCGGATGATTGCTGTGTAATCGATGATCCCGCTCCCGCTGGTTCCGGAGGTAAACAGAGGCATTGTCACAAACTCGCTGTTTAAAAGGTTCATCACCACAGAGCCGGACATGATGATGGGCAGAAAGAAGATCGTCCGAAATACAGTCCTCCCCCGGAATTTCTGGTTCAGCAACACTGCCAGGATCAGGCTCAGGGCAATGATCACCGGAAGGGAATAGAAGATCGTGCCCAGGGAATCCCTGACATGATTGAGGTAATTGGGATCCTCTGCCAGAATCTTACGGAAATATTCCATGCCCACAAATTCTGTGGAGATATTACCCGGCTCCACCTTAACCCGGTTGAAGGAATACCAGATGGAGCTTACCAGCGGATAGGCAAAAAACAGAACAAGGCCGATGATCCAATGGGCCACAAATCCGTATCCGGCCCTTCTCCGCTTCGCCAGCAGCCCCTTTTTAGAACGTTTTTTTCTCATTGCCCTTCCCTCACTTTCCCTGTAGCAAAAAACCATATCCCGAAAGCTTTCCTGCCGGCGTATCCACCGGCTCTGTCCCATGGTTGGCATACAGGACCAGCCCGTTTTCAAAATAAGTGGCGCTGACATCTTTTTCCAGGAGCTCATACCGCACAATCCCGGCATCCCTGGTTTTCTCATAATATTCCAAAAACCCGTCCTCTGATAAGGCCTGCCGGATCCTTTCCCGATTGTCCTCATACAGAGAGCCATACAGCTTACAGCTATCCAGCTCTTTGGAATTGGGTACATAGGTATCTGTCAGCAAAAATCCAAGCCCACAACCTGAGGACGCCGCCAGCATCCGGGTTCTGCCTGCATCCTCAGACAGGTTCACGGCTTCCGAATACATGGGCTTCGTTCCGTGATAAATCATCTGGTAAAAGGGAACCCACACATCCAGCACATCATATCCCCCGTTTCCCAAAGGCACATCAAAGATCACATCCGCGCTTCCGGCCGCATAGGCATTGGCTCCTGCCACACCAATGGGAAGTCCACCCTCTCCCGCCTGCTCCAAAAGCCCATTCACCGTCTCCTCAATCCCTGCCTTGGCAATGGCGTCCCCCTCACCGTAGTCCGAATACGCCACCTGGCCCAGGGAGGAAAAGCAAAGACCGCTGTGCTCATAACTCCCTGCCTTTTTCAAGGCCTGGCTCATCGCCTTTGCGAGCTTCTCCCGGCTTACAATCCTCCATGGATTTTCCTCATCGAACTGCCGCAGGGGCGTCACCGGATACTGGGCCGCTTCATAGTGGATTGCCGTCCTGGCACAGTCCGAATGGTAGGAAACACCCAGCCCGGACTGATTGAAACGTACAATGTCAAAATCCCAGAACAGAGGGATTCCCTCTGACCGACAATCCTCCGAAAGCTCCGCCAGGGATCCTTTTCCACCAAATACAGACGGATACCTGCGGCCCCCTGCGATGGTTCCCGGAAACATTCCGTTATCCCCATAGGCAGTCATCCGTACCATGGGCGCCGCCCCGTTTTCTTCGGTAAGCTCCAGGAGGATCTCTCTTGCCCCGGAAAAATCTGTCATAGCCACCAGAGAATCATAAGGAATCCCCAGCATGGATTTTTCGACCATAGTCCCACCCGCCAGCGTAACGCTGTAGGCAGATCCCTTCTCCCGGGATACCTTAAGCTGGCCACAGTCCATAAGATACTTCCGGTATCGGGCCGCCATCTCATTATAGCCAGATTCTTCTTCCTCCAGTGGATAATATGCCACGGCCACCCTCTGGCTGGAACGCTCCTGGGATACACGGGTGGTTACCGAATTCCCTGTGGCATAATTTCCATGGCGGAAGGTATCATAGCCGCGGAACGAAAAGACCGCTCCCACATTGGAATAGCCCAGCCTGGCATAGCCGGCCTGGCCGTCGATGGTGGCTGCCCCTGCCCCCTCCCGGATAATCCCCAGCATAGCGCCATCCCCGTTTTTCGCGCCAAACACCGGCAGGCGGACCGCCTCCTCCTCTGAGATGCTCATAATGGTCCGCCGGGCCGCATCTGCCCCATATAATTCTCCGGTATAATGGCGGGTTCCATCCGCCCGCTCTCCGGCATACATCAGGGCGCCGGAACCGGAAGGAACAAACAGGTAATTCTCCTCATTATTGGCACAGTAACAAAAGTACGGCGTCAGCCCCACGGACACCAGACGGTATTTCCTGCCGCTCTCCTGGATCCTTGCTCCATCAATGGAGACCTCCACACCGTCCTCCTCCAGGCGGTAGCTGACAGGAATTGCAATTTCGATCCGGTCAAAATAATACGTGACACAGATTCCATTCTCAATAGCCTGGCAGGTGATCCTGCCTTCTTCCTCCAGCTCCGAAAAGCTGTATATGGTATCCCAGTTCAGGCTGACCCGATCCTCGATCGTAAGGGTAAGGGCTGAGTTGGCCCTGGCGCTGGTGCTTCCCTCCAGCCAGGCGTCATACAGGATATCCGACCACACCCTGCCGGTCTTTTTGGATTCCAGCAGGACGCACTGGGCCAGCTCATCCCATTTCAGCTCATAATGCTCATTGGATGCCAGGAGCTGTGACTCCAGCAGGCTTTGCGGTGTCTCACGGTCATATTCTCCCGGATCGCCCTGGATACCGCATCCGGCCAGAAGTGCGATTACAGCCGCTGCCACAAGGCAGATCAAATTCTTTGTCCGATTCTTTTTCATTGCTTCTTTTGCCCCCTGTCACCGATAAAATACTTCCTCGTACACCGAATAGAGAAACGAACCAAACTGCATCAGCAGGATCGTACACATAAACAATACAAATACCACCAGAATCATCATGGCGATGGTAATAAGCCCCGTCCAGAGAAATTTGAAAAAATCGTATTCATGGACGGTAAGGATGGCAATGCTCAATAAGAAAAAGGTGAACAGCACCATAGCCGTATGAAGCCCGCTCAGCACCCCCGCCGCCCCCAGGGGCAGGAACCTCATGGACAGAACCTCCAAAAAGGTGTACAGGATCAGCGGAGCCAGCGCGTAAGCCGTAGCGGTATATACCTCCTTCAGGCTTCCCTTTCCGTCAAACATGGAGCAGACCAGCCAGTTGCACACCGACCACAGCACCAAAAGCCCCGCCGTTCCCCCTAAGGTATAGAGGGCATTATAATTTTCCGGGGACACGTAGGTATACAAAAATCCCACACCGATATTTTTCAAAACAGCTCCGCCATAACACAGCAGGGTCAGCGCCAGCCCAATGGGCCAGGAGCCCAGGCCTTGATATTTCAGATCGGTAAAGCTTGCGAACGGGTGGAAGGGCACCATCAACAGCAGCCTCCCCTTACGGCTTTTGATCAGCTGTCCTCTTTTCTTACGGATCAGGAGCACCCCGCCAAGTCCGCCCCCCACAAGCAGCGCTGCCCCCAGAAGCAGCCACACAAAATTTCTGGCAATCCACCCCGACAGCAAAGCCCGCCAGGACAGATCATACACCGCGTAGTCGTAGCCCTGCCGTGCCAGATCTGCCGCCCGTTCATAATCCCCCGCATTGTAGCTGGCCATTGCCAGTCCCCGGTAGGCCTGCTGGTTCCCCCGGTCCATGGAGAGGATCCACTCCCATTTCTCCCTGGCTTCCTCATAATCTCCTTCCAGATAGGCCCGCTGGGCATTCCGGAAGCAGAGGCCATACTCGGTAGGGTCAAACACAGTAATGCTCTTGCTCCCGTAATCGGCCACGTAGCATTTGTCCCCATCCAAGGCCAGCGCCACCGGCGTCCAGAACACGCCGGCCTGTGCGCCGCTGCCCAGACCGCCTCCGAAGGCACACATCAGATTACACTCGCTGTCATACAGATAGATCATCCCGTTGGTGCTGTCCAGCGCGAACAGGAACCCGTCTGCGGAAACTGCCACCGACACCACCGTCTGGGTGCGGTATTCCGCACTTCCCGTGCTCTCCTGGAACACCACCGTATCCTCCAGAAAATTGAAATAGTCGGAAAGGAGATACCCCTTCCGCTGTCCCCGCTTATACAGGATATTTTCCCCGTTGGGACTGATCTTGCGAAGCTGCCCCACACCATTGCTCCTGCCCTGGGCGTCCCCGGTATTCCCGGTACAGGTCACCAGATAGCCCTCTGGGTCAAAATCAAAATCCACAAAGGAATAAGGGAGCTTGCGGACGGAAGCCGCCTTCTTCGTCTCATTGCTGGTGAGCTTCTCCCACAGGAAGGAGAGGGTATCCAGCGCGGAAGCCGACACCTGGCTGGCTCCGTAAAATCCAAGAAATTCCTCCTCCGGCGTATAGAGCAGGGCCCCGTAATAGCTGCCACGGCTCAGGATATAGAGATATCCCTGGGGATCCTTGGCCACCGCCGCCGGCTGATACATGAATTCCTCCGGAATCAGCTCCGACTGAGGGCGCTCCAGACTTCCTAAGACCCTCCCGTTTCCGTCAAGCTTCAAGATTCTGGCATGATCCGTATCCGCCAGATAGATCATTCCCGAAGGATCGCTGTAAATGCCGCCCGCTCCGGTAAAATCCACCGGCTCTCCATTGCTGTCCGTAACGATAAGCTCATCCTTCAGGGAATAATCTGGATTGATCCGGATCAGCCGGGAGGTTCCGCCGCACAAAAGCAGGATCGTCCCATCCTCCGTACAGCACAGATCTGTGATCCCCTCCAGCGTTTCCTCCAGTCCCAGCGTAGAAGCTGTAATGGTATGGGCCGGCAGATACATTTCTCTTGACAAACGAAGTCGGAAGATGCCATCCGCCTGATAATCCCGGGTATAGGTGCTAGTGGGCGTACCCTCCCCGCTCCTTACCGTTTCCGCTGCTCCCTGAGCCGAAACCACAGCCGGCGGAATCCACAATCCCAATACCAGGCCAAGCACTGCCGCCAGACGCAGCCTTCGTTTCCATCTAATCTTCTTCCTCATCTCTCACTCCTTAATCCCCGAACTGCTCATGGTTTCCAAGACATTACTCTGGGTAATGATAAAAACAAGGATCGGAGGGATCATCAACAGTACGGTAATCGCCATGGCGCTTCCGGTACGGGCAATTCCACCTGCCGACACCGAGCTCATCACATAGGGCAGGGTTTTTAATTCCTCACTGACCACCGTACCGGAAGGAACCGCACTCCACATGGCCTGGAATCCGAACAACAGTACGGTCATCCAGGCCGGCTTAATCAAGGGCATGATAATACTCCGATACATCCGGAAGATTCCTGCGCCATCGATCCGCGCCGCCTCCAGCAGCGTATCCGGAATATTCGAATCAATAAACTGCTTCATCAGAAAGCACCCCACAGAGGAAGGGATCGCCGGCAGGATATAGGCCAGATAGCTGTCAATGATATGCATCTTGCAAAAAATCAGATACTGGGGAACCGCCAGGGTCACCGCGTTATACAAAAGCATGGCCTGCACGATGCCAAACAACACCTTCCGCCCCTTGATCTTCGACTTTGAAAAAACAAAAGCCGCCATGGACGACGCCAGGATACTCAGAAACGTCGAGGCAACCGTAATAAAAAGGCTGTTAAACACATAGCGCGAAAGGGGCACCTCCAGGTTACTTAAAAGTGCCCCAAGCACCCGGTAATTCTCCAATGTCGGCCGGTTTACCGTAAAGCGCGGCGGAAAGATCAACAGCTCATCCAAAGGCTTTAAGGAGGTCACCACACAGTAAAACAACGGCAGGACCATAAACAGTCCGCCCAATATCAATATAAAAAAGAAGAAAAAGTTTCCCGCCCTGGATCTTGTATAACGGCGGTATTGCATTTTCTGATACTTCTGACGATGTCTTGCCATCTTCCATCCCCCCTAATGATCGCTCTTCCCCACCAGATTTAGCAGGCCGCCGATGATATAACGCACAAACAGCACCATCAGGAACAAAAATACCGACAATGCCGAGGCATACCCCAGCTCATAGCGTGTGATCCCCACATCCGAAATATAGCTGACCAGCGTATCCACCGAGTTATTGACACTTGGGTACCCCGCCAGGGTCTGGATCACACTGCTGATGGAAAATACTGCCTGGATCTGCATCACCGCACTGAACAGCAGGATACTTTTCATGGAAGGAAGGGTGATATACCACAGCTCCTGCCAGCGGTTTCTGATCCCGTCAATGGTACCTGCCTCATAGAGATCCGTATTGACATTCTGCAGGCCGGCGATATTGGCCAGGAAGGAAACACCCATACTCATCCAGAACTGCACGATCATGATCACGGTAAAGTTGTAGGCCGTGTCCTGGAACCACTGGATGGGCTCTGTGATCAACCCGAAGCTTAACAGCAGATTGTTCAGGTACGCATAGCTGTCCCCGGAAAACAGGATCTGCCAGATAAAATATCCGTTTCCCACCAGCGCCGGCACATAGAAGATCAAGGTCAGAAATACCCTTACTCTGGGCGAAAACTCATTGATCATCCAGGCCAGGAAGAAGGACAGTAGATAACTGGCCGGCCCCGCCACAATGGCAAAGCGCAGGGTGGTTCCCACAACCTTCAGAAAAACCTGGTCTCCGGTAAACATCCGGACATAATTGTCCAATCCCGTAAATATCGGCGCAGATACCATATCGTAATCAAAAAAGCTTAATACGATGGAGGAAAGGACCGGCAGGATGTTAAACAGAAAAAACAATCCCATAAAAGGCAGCAGGATCAGATAGCAGGCAAACGTCTCCCCCGATATCCCCCTGCGGGCCAGCCATGCCTTCCCCCATTTTACCATTCTTCCCATACTAGATCTCCTCTCTGCCGGGCTCCTACCGCCTTCACTGCTCCCGCCCCTGGTACTGAAGCCATTTCCGCGTCATTTCCTCATTGGCCTCCTTACCGTATTTCATCATCATGTCCTTAGTATTCTCCCTGGCATTGACCACATTCCAATAACTCTGATAGATCGACCGGGACACATAATAGCTGCCCGGATATTCCGGGATCTCCTCGGTCTGCTCCCAGGCGGCCAATAGCTCCTCCCACATCCCCGGATCCCAGGAAAGGCCCTTTAACCCCTCCACATTGGACAGGGCGATCCGGCCCGTAGGCCCTAAAACGGATTCCACGTCATTGGAAAAGGCCTGCTGGGTCTCGGCGCTGGTCCACCATTTTAAGAACTCCCAGGCCATCTTGGGATGTTCCGATTGCTTTAAAATGGCACAGCCGGTTCCTCCTCCCGATGACGCATGGGAGACGGTTCCGTCCTCCCGGGCCGTACCCGGAATCATCGTCATGCCCCACAGGCCGTCGATCTCCGGGGCAGTCACCTTCAGGGTTGTATACATGGTATAAGGAGCAATTCCCAAAGGTGTGGTTCCCGTGCGGAAACGATTATAGAAATTCAGGGTCACCGGGAACTTCTGTTTCGTATAATAATCCGTCCAATATTGGAAGGTCTCCATGGTCTCCGGCTCCAAAAGGGTCGTACCTCTTCCATCCTCTTGATAAAGAGACAGATCCCGCTGCAAAAGCAGACTGGGAAAAATATTGCTGCTGCCCACGCCTGCATTGACCTGGGTGGGATCGGTGGCCGGACTGTTCTGCATCCACACCGTCATGTTGTAGCGCATCAGCAGCCTGGAAGCCTCCTGAAATTCCTCCCAGGTTTCCGGTACCTTGACCCCGAACTGCTCCAGGATATCCTTCCGGTAAAACATCATATAGAAGGTCTGGGTATCCGGAAGGGCATACAGGCCGTCCTGATACCGATAAGGAATCTCCGCCCCCTCCTGGAACCGCTCCAGAACCTCCTCGTGATCCTCAAATTCCGTAAGGTCATAGAGCACGCCCCGCATCCCCAGATTGACCGGCTCCGACCGGGACTGCTGCAGAACGCAGTCCGGCCCTTCCCCGGACAGCGTCGCCTGGATGATGCTGGCATTGGTCAGCTTGATGTTCACATCGATCCCGGTCTGGGGGGTAAAGGAGCGCTCCACCAGGGAGCTTAAGACCTGGGCCTGATCCCGCCCCCAGTTTACCCAGATGGTAATGCTGTCCGGCTCCGCCGTCTCTGACACCCCGTTATAGTCCCGGAAAAAGGACGCGAAAAACCGTTTTACGGAAAAGCTCATCTGCTCCAAGGGTTTTTCTGATCCAAAGGGTTCTTCCTCCCCCTCCCTGGTCAGCACGATCCGGTCCAGATCCAGAGGCATGCTGCACAGCTCCTGCAGGACCGAGGATACGGAACAGTAATTGGTGTAATAGTAATTTTTGTACCGGTGGGCCTCGAACTTATTCTCCAGCATCAGTTCCACGGCCTGCACCATGTTCATGATCACAGAGTAATGGGAACCGCTGTCCTCCCCGTTGATGGCGCGAAGCCGATCTGCCGCCCCGGTCAGAAGCTCATGAATCTCGTGAAGGCGTCCTTCCATATCCGGAATCTGGGAAAACAGCTCATAATCCCGGTAAACATCCACCTTCTCCCCGGTGATCACCGTGATGTCCACATAGAGGTCTCCCAGCTTAGCAATGGCCTCCTCCAGAGGCTTTCGTACCTCCTCGATCTCTCCATAGGTCACGGTCAGCCCGATGGTATGTACCCCTTCCGTAAAATAGATCAGATAGGGTTCTCCCCCCTGCGGGGCAAACATCTGCTGCTGCCAGCTGTCGTTGTAGGAAAAGCCCACTGCCTCCGCCTCCTGAAAGGGGACCTCTCCATCGATGGTCAGACGGCGGTAGGTCTTTCCGCCGATCACTGTATTCTGCCGATAGGAAAAGCCCATCTGATAATACCCTTCCTCCAGGTAGGGCGTCTGCCAGAAGATCGTCTCTCCCGCTTCCTTCCAGTTGCCTCCGCCGATATAATTCACTACACTGCGGTCCGGGCTGTGGGGCGTCACCTTCACGGTGGAGCTGTCCGTCTTCCCCACCAGGAAATAGCTGGATTTGATATCCGCATCCTCCCCCTCCAGCACAAGAGGTTCTCCCTGATACCGGCTTGCGGATGCTTCCGGTCTGGTATAGGCAGGCATCTCTTTCGCTTCCAGAAACGCCACGGATTCGATCTGAACACAGCCCTGCACCGGAACCAGCGTGATCTCATGGTCTCCTGCCTCAAGCTCCAGGGTAAAGTCCCCTCCCTCACGGGACAGGGGATCCCCAAGCTTCCAAAAGCAATCGCCCTCATAAGGCACCTGCTTTGCCGGATACTCATTCCCGTAATCATCCACACTGCGCTCTGTGGTCTCATCCTGCCACATGCGCGGCAGGATCAGTCCTTCCGCCCCGGCGCCGGGAGCCCTTCCATCCACCAGAAGCCCGATCACAAGATCATCCATGGCCTCGTCCAGCGCCCGGTAGGACATTCCTGCCCAGTAGACACCCTTCTCTCGGATCTTTACGTGAAAGGTCACGGGCTCCCTTTCCAGCGTCTTCTCAAGCACAACCGTCCCATCCGTCTGATTCCCTGCTCCCTCTGCGCCGGATGCGGTGTTGGTCCCGGCTAACAGCATTGTCAGGCATAAAAACAGCGCCGCTAATTTTTTCATCCTTCTCATTCTACTCACTCCAGCCACTGTACCTTTGCCGCCTTTGGATCAAACCGCTTCATAGCCGCCTCCAGCTCCGCCTGATTGGAGGCCTTTGCCACCTCCGGCTGTTGCCCGTCATTCATTGGACCATAAGCCAAGATATTTTCCACCATCCGGTCCCCATTTGCATAGAGCACGTTTCCTTCTATATCCGCCGTATAAGGGCCGGCGGTGGGCGTCACCCACGACAGGGCGGCATATGCCGGGCAGTCAAAGATATTATCCTTCGCCGATAGGGTGCATCCCTTACAGTTGGAAAGCTTGATCCGAAATCCCGCAGCGCCGCCCCGGTTCCCTGCATCGCTGATCCTGGTTCCCCATCCCTTGGCCGTAAACCGCATGATATTGTGGTCCAGCCGCAGATCCTCGATCACAAAATTTTCGCCATTGTCCCAGATCTCAATATCCATATCATTGAACTCCAGCAGATTATTGGAGAAGGAAATGTTGCGGTAGATATCCTCCGCGCTTCCCTGGAAGGTAATGGCGGTATCAAAGTTCTGGTAGATCCAGCAGTTTTCCACCACCGTATCCTGGGTTCCGCACCAGAACTGGATCCCGTTTCCGTACCGTATACTTAAATCCAGCATGGAGCCGCCAATATAGCCGATCTCGCAGTTGGTGATCGTAACTCCATTGTTGGCCCATACCGCATTGATCCCAAAAGCACCGCTGTACTTCAGGCACCAATTGTCAATGGTCACGTTGCCAACCCCCGTATCCAGATACACGATACTGAAATGGGGACACACCTCAATATCGCTGTAGCAGTTTCCCGGATTTCCCTCACTACAGTACAGGTAGAGGATCCCGTCATTGATATTGTGGTAAAAATCGCCTGTCTCGTTTAACTGGTTCAGCCCCATATTTTTCTTGATCCCCACAGCTTCTCCATGATTGAAAACCACGCTTCCCACATCGCCATAAGCAAAATTCAGCTTCCATACATGAGCCTTGTTGCTGGGCTCCCAATGGGAGGCGTCCCCATAATTCTTCGGCGATCCATAGATGCACGGCTTTTCTCCCGTTCCGTAAGCCCCATAAGAAACGCCTGAGACGGGCGTGATGGGGTCGGTGATCCGGAATACGGAGCCTCTCTCCAAGAGCACTGCGTCTCCTTCCGCAAGCTCCAGCCATTTCAGCACGTCCAGTGTCCGGAAAGCCGTCTCCGGCGTCAACCCGTCATTGATATCGTCCCCGTCCGGAGAAATGTAGTAGGAGGTTCCTGTCACGGTAAGATCGTCCGCAGCCTGTACAATGGTTTCCCGCAGGCTCTCTGCTTCTTCGTCAGCCCCGCCGCTCATGGGGTTCAATACCTGGGCGCGGTCTCCCTCCGGCCGCACCTCCAGAAAGTCATCCCGGGGCGCTTCCATCTCCATCTCGGCAGAAAAGCTTGTATCCGCTGCTTCTTCCATTGACGGCTGTTCTTTCGCACAGCCTGCGGCACACGTCAAAAGAGCCGCCGCCAGCAGTATCGCAAAGCCCTGTCTGCCCATTCTTCCTTTCCACCAGCCAGTCTTTTCTCTATTCCTCATACCATTCCCCTTCTCTGTTCCCAAATCCGCAATTGTATAGGAAACGACTTAAGTCGTTTCCGTTTGCGCCGCCCGCACGTTGCGTAAGCAACGAAATTCCTTATGCGGGCGTGTGCATCTATTTATAGGAAACGGCAAATTATTTTGTCGTTTCCTATAGATGTTCCACCTACTCCCGCATCACGGCCAGCTGCTCGTTATAGTGCTTCACCCTCTGGTCGATCAGCGGCCCGGTACTGTCAAGCACACTGGAAACCTGTGCCCCTGTGGCCTCATCCAGCTGCTTGCTGAAATCGTCCTCTGTAATAGAACCGTAAAAATTGACCTGCTCATCAAAGAGCGTTGTCCACAGACGATTCTCTATGCCCATACAGTAATCGTAAACCTCCAGCCCCTGGCTGCTTGAAAAGAAGGCATCCATGTCATAATTGTTCCGGTCCAGAAAATACCGCAGGAAGTAAGGAACTGCCCTGGGGTTTCCTGCCCCCTCCGGGATCCCGTAAGCCTCCACCTCGCTAAACAGTTCATACTCCTTCTCCTGTCCCTCCACCTTTGGAAATGGCACTGCATAAAGAGAACCTGCCTCCTTCAGGGTCTGGAAATAGGCATTCTGTCTCCTGGCATAGACTGCCGTACCGCACCAGAACAAGAGTTCTCCGGCCTCAAATTCATCCGCCTTCCACACGCCCAGCAGATGATCCGTATTTTTCAGATCAGCAACCTTCTGGGTAGCGCTGATAAAATCGCTGTCTCCCAGCAGACTCACATATTCCTTTCCGTCAAAGGTGATCGGTCCCGGAACGCCAAACATCTGGGTGATCTCGGAATAGTCAAAGTAGGAGCAGGCAAAATCCTTGCCGCTCTCCGCCACATAATCCCGCATGATCTCAACAAACTTGTCGTAGGTCCATTGTCCCCGTTTCCATAGAACATAGGGATCGTCCAGATCATATTTATCGATCAGGGAACGGTTATACAAAAGCATTGCCGGCGATGCCAGATTGGTATTGGACAGATTCAGCCCATAGCACTGTCCGTCAACGCTGTACTGCTCCATGATCCACGGATCCCAGACGCCATCTGTAAAATCATACTCCGCAGCGGAAACCGGCTGCAGGTTCAACAGATTCTCCACCAATGGGGACCGCAGACGCACCACATCCGGAGACTGGCCGCTGGCCACCAGGGAGGTCAGCTTGGAGAGATAGGTATCAAAATTCTCCGCCTTCCACTCCACCTCGATCCCCGTCTGCTGGGTAAAATCCTTTAATACCGCGGCAGCACCGGGATATTCTGTGATGGGGTTCCAGTTGTATACCGTGATCGTGGTTCCCCGCAGGTCCGAGGGCATCTCGGATAGCACCTGCTCCCAGGGCTTTCCCGCCAGGTCCTTCAGGTCTGCATTTCCACTGCCCTCATTTTCATTCCCATTTTCATTCTCTTTCCCTGCATCCGCCCCTTCCCCGGCGGTATTCTCTCCGCTCCCTTCGTCTACACGAGCTTCAGCGCCATCCTTTTCTCCCCCGCCGCACCCGATCAAGCCAAACATGCACACTGCCAGCAGCAATGCCAGTCCTCTGCGATACATTTGTTTCATTTTACTTCCTCCTTTTTCTTTGAAACCTTTCTTTCCTTGTTACTATAAAAACGGCTTTCGTCGTTTCCGTCTGCTCTTATCCCAGAGCGTCCAACGGCCCTGGCTGTTCTTATCCAGAGACGTCCGAAGCCCCGGCTTCCTTATCAACCCACGATCCCGCTGTTGGTCACGCTGGCAATAAACTTTTTCTGTATGATGATATACAGGGTGACCAGAGGCAGGATAAACATCAGGCAGCCTGCCATCAGGGTGGGAACAGCCAGTGCCTTCCCCTGGGCCATCCCCTCCTCCAGCACCGCCGAGATCCGGTTCAGCGTAAAATTATTCAGAGATACGCTGAAGGTCGGATGCTCTGCCAGGTACATCTGGGCCAGATAATAATCGTTCCAGTGCCATACCACTGAGAAAAGAAATACGGTGACCGCCGCCGGCCCCGAGGTAGGCACCACAATGCTTACAAAGGTCCTCCATGCTCCCGCCCCGTCCAGCCAGGCCGCCTCCTCCAGCTCCTTTGGAAACTTCCGGTAAAACTGGCTGAAAATAAAGATGAAAAATCCTCCCTTGAGGCCCACGCCAAACAGAGCCGGAAGGTAAAAGACCCAGGGAGTGTCAATCAGGTTCGGCCTAAGATCCTGTCCCATCAGATGGGAGAGCCCCTTCAAGATCCCCAGAAAATCCATCTGGCTGAAATTCACATAGCTGGGGGTAATGATCATCATAGGCGGGACCAGGATATTTAAGATCATGATCCCCATCAGGAGCTTTTTCCCTTTAAAATCGAAGCGTGCCAGGCCATAGGCAGCGATCCCGCAGGAGCAGAACTGCAGCAGCGAAGGCAGGATCTCATAGAGCAGCGTATTCCCAACGGCCCTTCCCATGTCAAATACCTTTACCGCTGACAGAAAGTTGCCCAGATACATCCGGCTGGGCACCCACTGCACCAGAGGGTTTGCGAAATCGGAGCTCTCCTTTAGGGCATTCACCAGAATATAGAGAAACGGATAGAGAATCACGAAGCAAAAAGAGAGAAAAAAGGCATATCTGCATATGCTGAAAAAGATACCGGCTGACTGTGTTTTTATTTTTTTCTGTAAACCCTTCATTGCATGATCCCCCACTGTAAACTTTCTTTTTCGTCAATCTGCTGTAAATTTTTACCTGTTTCGTGTTTCTTATGTTATTATTTAACCATGTATTTTTCTTTGTTTCAATAACAATATGTTTCCTATTACTTACATTTTGTTGCCTATTTCCTCTTCTGGCATTGACTTTTTCTTTCTTTCCAAGTATAATAGCCAACAATTCAGATTGTTATTTGCATGGAGCTGAGTAATTATGACACATAAACAAAACCCTCTCTTTTTTCATAATTCCCTGGAGCATCTGCCCAACAAGCATATCTGCCTGCTGCAGGTGGGCTGGGAGAAATGCAAGCCCCGTTATCAGTACACCAATTACCGGAATTTCTACCTGGTCCACTTCATCCGGTCCGGCAAGGGTACGTTGAGCATTGACAATCAGACCTTTTCCCTGAACGTCAATGACGTCTTCCTGATCCGCCCCAACCAGCTGGCAGTCTACACCGCTGATGCAGAGTCCCCCTGGGAATACTACTATTTTGCCTTCAGCGGCCAGATGGCTGCCTCCCTTGTGGAGCGCACCTATTTCCAGAACGGACAGCTAGTCCACACCATGAAGGACGATACCCTCTATCAGTGCATCCTGGATGCGGCCCTGGGTATGGAGAACTGCAAGATCCCGGATATTTACGGGCTGGAGCACCTGTTCCGTTTCCTTTCCCTGCTGATCCCGGAGCCGGAGGCCGTTGCCACCCTTTCCGACCTGGTGGAGGATTCCCCGAAAAAATATCTCTATGCCGTGCAGGAATATGTCCAGTTCAACTATTATAAGCCCATCCAGATCTCCGATATCTGCGATACACTGAATATCAGCCGCAGCTACCTGTTCCGGATCTTCAAAAAATACACCGGCTCCAGCGCGGAGGAGTATCTGCTCTCCTTCCGGCTCCAGCAGGCAAAGAAGCTGTTATCCACCACAGAGCTTCCAGCCTCTACCATTGCCCAGCTGATCGGATACGTGAACTCAACCTCCTTTTACCGGATGTTCAAACGGATGGAAGGGATGTCCCCCAAGGAATGGCGCAAGCTTCATCACGACCTTACCTCCCAGAGCACCAACGGCTCCATTCAGGAATTTTCCCAAAACGAGTAGAGGGAGAGCCTGCGGCGGATCGCTTTAGCGATATATTTCCTCTCCGCCGCAGTATCCTCGCTTCGCTGGGGCAGACCCAGCGATCCTGCCCGGAGGGCTTTTTGTCCTATGGGAAATTCAAAGAAATTTCCCATAGGACAAAAAAACAGCAGCCTGTTT
>CATJBQ010000068.1 GCA_949738465.1 uncultured Lachnospiraceae bacterium | reverse complement strand
GATTCCGACAAGTATGCAGCACAAAAGCCATACCGAATATGAAAAAAATGCTTTGCATAGAGTGTAACACATTTTTCAGTGTCTGGCAAACATTTTTTACTAATTTACCTAAAAAAACAGAACGGATGGTCCGTCCTGTTTTTTCCTTCTTATTACTCTGCGCTATCTTCCCCCATCTGCCGCCTCAGCACCCGCTCCAGCAGCTCCACTGCCGCCCCCATGCAGTCCTCGTCAAAATCAAACCCGGGATTATGGAGGCACTGGGTGGTATCGCAGCCGATCCCGATATAGGAAGCAATTCCCCCATGCTCCTGTACCCGGTTCATCATGGCCGCCGCGTCGTCCGTCCCTCCCAGATTTCCTTCAAAATACACCTTCTCAAACCAGGGAATCTCCCGGGCCTCCCGCTCCACGATCTCCATCATGACAAGGTCCGAAGCGCCGGCCGGGTTCTCGCCGTGGTCCACATAGCTGTAAGTCATGTCGAACTGCCTGGCCGTCCCCTCTAAGATATCAAACACCCTTCTCTCAAAATACTCCGTAATCTCCCGGTACTGCCCCCGGTATTCCAGGCTGATGCAGCACTCCGGGCAGATGGTATTGGTGCAGTCGCCGCCGTGGATAGCCCCCACGTTCACACGGCCAAGCCCCTTCTCATGCATGGCAATCCCGTGAAGGTTCATGGCCGCGCTGGCACAGGCCAGCAGGGCATTCTTCCCCTCCTGGGCCGCACCGCAAGGATGTGCCGCATGGCCATGGAAGGTTACGTCGATCTGCCGGCAGCTCATAAAATCCCGCACCCCGCAGCACATGGTATGGGAAGGCAGGGGCACATTTTCCGCCGACAGGGCCAGGTGCACGGCCAGAAAACCGTCCACATCATCCAGATGCCCCTTGGAAACGATACTCAAAGCCCCAAAATTCACTTCCTCCGCCGGCTGAAAAATCAGCTTGACGGTACCGGTATAGGATTCCTTCTCCTCCATCAGCCGCCTGGCCAGCCCCAGCCCGATGGCTGTGTGGGCATCATGGCCGCAGGCATGCACCCTTCCCGTATTTACGGAAACAAATCCTTCCTCCACCGGGCGGTATCCCCGCTCCCTGCACTCATCGTAGGGCAGGCTGTCCATATCGAAGCGCAGTGCGTACACCGGCCCCGGCTTTCCCGTACGGATGACCCCCATCACCCCCGGACACCCCCCTGTCCTTTCCACGAATTCCGCATCTGCCCCCTGCCTTAGGGCCCGCGCCAGATTCTCCTGCCGCTTCTCACTGGACAAATCAATCCCCTCCAGCAAAGCAGTATCCACTACCTCCTCGCCAAAATACACCTCATCCACACCAAGCTCCGTCAAAATCTGGCCCACCCGGGCGCTTGTACGGATCTCATTCCATCCGGATTCCGGGTATTTGTGAAACTCCCTTCTGTATTTCACCAGCTCATTCATATATCTTGCCCTTCGTTTCAGTTGATTTGTCTGATATAGCTCATCTCCAACGCCCTGCTTAAAATCTTAATCCCCCTGCGGATCTCCTCGTCGGATGCATTGGAAAAACACAGGCGGATATGGCCGCCGCCGGTATACCCGTAGGGAAAATACACACTTCCGGGCATATACAGCAGCCCATGCTCCCTTGACAGGGTAAAAAGCTTTTTCTCATTAATGGTTTCCGGCAATGCGCACCAGATGCACAATCCCCCGTCGGGAACCGCAAACGAAAGCCCCTTCTCCCGAAGCGGCAGAAGCTCCCGCACCATCGTATCCCGCCGGTTCCTGTAATACTCCGTCAGCAATGATACCCGCCGGTCATACCTTCCATTTTCAATAAACTGGTTCAGCAGCGCATGGCCCACATGATAAACCGTCATCTCCATGGTGACCACCAGCTTGCGCATCATCTCTATAGGCTGGGTAGGCCCCACCACATAAGCCGTCTTAATCCCCGGCAGAAAGGTCAGGGTAAAGGTATCCGTATACAGCACCATACCGCCTTTGTCCAAGGAATAAATGGACGGCAGCTCCTGCCCCTCATAGCGGAAATCCGACAAGGAATTTTCCTCGATGATGGGAATCCCATGAGCATAGGAAAGCTCCAGAAGCTTCAACCGTTTTTCCAAGGACATGGTAATCCCGGTGGGATTGTGAAGATTCGGCATGGTGTAAATAAATTTGGGCCGGTACAGATGAATCATACTCTGCAAATGCTCCAGATCCATCCCGTCCTGCTCCATGCGGACACAGGCCACATGAATCCCCCGGTTCCGGAACACATTCAGGGTATCCGCCACAATGGGCTCCTCACAGAGGATGGTATCCCCCTCCGTAAGGTACATCCTGGCGATGTATTCCAGTCCCTGGGTTGTCTCTGTCACAAGCTGGACATTGTTGCAGGTAACAAAAATATCCTTTCTCCGCAAAAGCTTTACGATATTTTTCCGTAACCGTTCCGACTCCCCCTCCCGCTTCCCATACAGCTCCGACAGCGTAACCGTCTCCTCTAAGGGGCAGGGCACATTGATCACAATATTGGCCAGGGAAATCACTTCCTCCGAACCGGACTGCAGGATAATCTCGTTATACAGGCTCTCCTTATCCGTATAATTGTAGCGGATCATCTTGGACAGCGGTTGGAACACACGTTCTGGTATATTCCTGGTAACCTCCTTCACAAAATATCCCTTGGGCTTCACCGACACTACCACCATCCCATCCGAGATCAACTCCTGGTAAGCCTTCACCACTGTGTTCCTGGAAACCTTCAGGCTTTCCGAAAAATGGCGCTCCGGCGGCAGCTTATAGCCGGCAGGGATATTTCCGTCCAGTATCTGTTTTTGAATGGCAGCCCTAATCTGAAGGTACAAAGGCGTGTCATTGTTCTTATTGATCTCAATTTTCATGCTTCTTCTCCTGGCGTCCCGCCGCCTTCTTGTACAAACGGCCCAACAGCAGGCCAAACACCAGCATCATCAGAGCCCCCGCCGCCTGCAGGATCCAGATCCGCAGGTAACCGGCGTCCCCCAGCTCATCCAGCCAGTTCCCCACCAGGTTGTACACCCACAGATCCGAAGAATACCCGATACAGGAGGCAATCCCCAGAACCGTGCCCACATACTGAAAGGGCACCTTCGCCTCCGTCATCGGCGTATAGAGGGCCGTCGAATTAAAATAGGAAAAAAATAAAAGTACCACGCAGACGCCCACCAGCAGCGCCACATAGGAATTTCCCCGGGGCACCAGCATCAACCCCACCGTAAGAAGCAGCGTACCGATGCTGCCCGCCACGACAATCCTGGTGGAGCCTTTCAGCTTATCGATGGCAAACCCGCTGATGGGACCGGCCACCAGGTTCATCCCCGAGCGGAGCGTATTGGTAAGAAAGGCCGCCACGCCCACGGAAACGCCAAAGCAGCTTGTCAGGTAAGGATTTAAATAGGGCACCGTGGAACGGATCAGGAAATATCCCAGGGTAAACAGCCCCAGATACCAGGTAATGGGCATCTTAAGCACCTTAAGCACCAGCTTAAAATCAATGGCATCGTCGGCATCTGCCCGCGCCCTGGCCTTTTCCTCGTCGTAGGGCACCAGAATCCAGGTCAGGATCCCCGCCACAATGGAAATCACGCAGTAGATCATCATCCCCGCCCTGAACTCCCATTTTGCCAGGAAGGTCTCCATGGCGAGCAGCAGCAGATAGGTGCAGACAAGGCCAAACGCCCCGAAGGAAAAATTGTAAAATCCAAACAGCCGCCCCTGCTCCTCATCCTCGCCGATATTCTTAATCACCTTCAAAAATGCGGACCAGTGCATACAGACCGATGTCACCCCAAACACCAAAAACATAACGCACAAAACCCGAAAATCCGACGAAAAAGCCACCACCGTCCCCGCAATCCCCGTAAGGACCGCCGACAATACCACCAGCTTCTTCGGATGGAACCGGTCGGCCACCCATCCTCCCACGAAGTAACCGATCACCGACGTCACGCCAAAGAAGCTCAACAGCGTCCCCGCCTGCTGATAGGTAATCTGGTAGGTCTCTATAAAATGGTTGTAAAAATCATTGCAGGCATAGGGAATCCAGTAAACCATGCAGGTGCAGGTACAGACGAATATCATCAGGTACTTGTAAATCATTTTGCTGTGCATAACCCACCTCGCTCACAGATACTTCCCAAACCAGTCCAGCATCTCCTTCACCCGCCGCCGGCGGTTTATGGGAGAACCGCTTCTGCAAAGCTCATGATTCTCCCCTTTAAAGCCCACCACCTTCGAGGTTCCGCCCCAATAGGTGATGGCGCTATGGAGGATCAGGGAATGGACAAAGGGACAGCGGTAGTCCTCCATCCCGTGCAGAAACAGCACCGGCGTCTTGATATCCGGCGCGTATTTTACCGCCGACTGGCTCCAGAGGTACTCCGGATCCTCCCAGGGCGTACAGCCGTAGGTATCCACATTGCAGCTCATCCCGATATCCCCCAGAAAATAATCCCCGAAAAGCTCCGAGACGCCCCGGTCGGAAACCGCCGCCTTAAAACGGCTGGTGTGCCCGATGATCCAGTTGGTCATGATCCCCCCATAGGATCCGCCGGTTACCCCCAACCGGCCCCCGTCGATCCAGTCACACACCGCCAGGGCATGGTCGGTGAACTCCATCAGGTCCTGGTAATCCACCGTTCCCCATCTGGTACGGATATCCATAAATTCCGCGCCGCGCCCCTCCGACCCTCTGGGATTGCAGAAAAGAACCCCCATTCCTTCTGCGCACATGGCAAAATGCTCATGCATCGCCACCGGTCCATAGGCGCATTCCGGGCCTCCATGGATGAAAAGAATTGCCGGATATTTTTCCCCTGGCCGGCATCCAACAGGAGGCATGGCCCAGCCCTGGATGAAAATTCCGTCGGAATTGGTAAAGGAAATCTCCTCCATCTCCGGGAATTCATATTCCGCCTCCAGGTGACGGTTCAGATCCGAGATACGCTTCTCCACCCCGGCAGGAAGATCCATTCTGTAAAATTCGCCGCCGGAAAGCCCCCGCATGGCCGACATCCACAGGGTATCCCCCGCGACAAAATAATCCAGAATCTTTCCCTGCCCGCTGGTCACAGCCCTTAAACTGTCGTCCCTCCCATATGCGGCATAATAAATATTGGAACGGTCCCCAACCGTCGAAATAAAATAAAAGCCGTCTTTTGCCGGAAGGATCTTGTTCAGCCACCCGGAAAGGTAGGTGACATCTGTCATCACCATATCGTAGAGATGCCAGTCTGTCTTCTTGTTGTTCCGTACAAACCGGCCATCCTTAAGATCGATCAGGTCAATATACTCATCCTGATATTCCCCGTGAAGCCTCCGGTCATTGCGAAGCGCCAGGATATGGCCGGAATCCACCGGCAGAATCCTGGTATAGATGTACTCCATGGATTCGTCGATGGGCTTCACCGCCCTGCTCCTGTAATCGAACAGGTACAGCTTCCCCCGGGTCTTCTGGAAGCCCCCTGCTTCCAGCCCGTAAAAAATACCGTACTCGTCCCCGTAGGAAGCAATATCCCCGGCCGAAAAGCTGTCGTCATGAAGCTTAAGCAGCGTCCCGTCGTCATAATAGTACACCCTGCCGCGCTCCCTGCGGCAGTATCCACCGGAATTGGACCAGAAGGGAACCTCATCCGCCACAAAATACCGCTCCTCCCGCTCCCGGATCCTCTGATACTTCTCAAAATTACCGTCCGCCTCCGCAAGCCACGAATCCCTCACCGGGCTCTCGCTGGCCAGAAGCAGAAAATGCTGCGCGTCAATGATACAGAACTTATAAACCTCATGATACAGCCGGAACAGCTCCTCATACGCCTTCGTATGTACATTCAATTTCGAAAAGACGCTGAGCGGAATCCCCTTTTCCTCCAGCAGTCGATCCTCCTTCTCCCTGGCCCCCAGAATCACCAGGTGGTCCGCATCCAGCCATTCATGAGCATTCACTGAATGCACCCCGTCATCGCCGGTCAGCCGGTCCACCGTCTTCCCCTTCTCCATATCGAAAAGATACAAATCGGAACTATATTTGTCCTCCTCAAGAGCCACATCAGACCGCACATAGGTAAATAAGCCGCTGCCATTTGGTTTCATATCACTGACATTGACATACTCTGCAAAAAAATCCGGTCCGATCTGTTTTTTCATCTTCCGTTCTTCCCCCTTGGGCGCTTCGATTTGCTGTTCCTTTTTCAGTGTAACCATAATTTCCGGAAAAGTAAAGTATTTTCTCTCTTGGACTATACCAAAAATTATTTTTGGCACTTTACGTCAAAAAGAAAACTCTTGTATAATTATTGGGAAAACAAGATTTTTGTCAGTGAATTTCCTATTTGGCACTGTTATCAGAACTTATTTTGGATTTCAAAAGAGAAAGGAGTTTTTTATGAACAAAAAAAAGAAATCCGGCCTAAACCTGTTCATGGCCATCATTTCCTTCTCCATTGCGGGATCCGTAATCTACGAGCTGCCTTATATCAAGTACGTATATTACGACAAGCTGGTGGAGGCCTTCCACATGACCAATGCCCAGGCCGGCTGGCTTTTAAGCGCCTACGCCATCGGCTGCCTGATCCTCTACATTCCGGGCGGCATTGTGGCCGACAAGTTTTCCACCAAGCGGATGCTGGTGCTGTCGTTATTTGGCACCGGGGTCCTGGGCTTTGTGATGGCATTTTCCATGAATTACATCACGGCAGTCATCGTATTCTTCCTGTTTGCCGTGACCACGTCCTTTGTCTTCTGGACGGCATTGAATAAGGGACTGCGGCTTCTGGGCGGGAAAGACGATTCCGGCTCCACCTACGGCTGGTATTACGCCTTGGGCTCCATCATCAGCCTGGTGTGCGGCATCATCTTCTGGGCCCTCTACGCCTCTACCACCGACGCCCACAGCGCTATGTTCCGTACCATCATCGCCATGTCCGTCGCCGTAATCCTGGCAGGCGTTCTGGTACAGTTCACCTTCAGGGAAGAGAACACCGCCATGGGCGAACTTGCCGAGGAGGATAAGTTCAGGCTGTCCGACGTGGGCCGGGCCATCAGGAACCCTTATCTGTGGTGGGCCGCGGTTATTATGTTCGTAATGTACACCATTTACTCCAATGTATCCTACTTCACTCCCTACCTCTCCTCACAGCTTGGCATGGAAGTAGAGGATTCCGCCTTCCTTGGCATCATCCGGGGGTACGTGTTCTATTTCCTGTCCCCCATCGGCGGATACATTGCCGACAAGCTTTTAAAATCCACCCTGAAGCTGTACGCCATCGGCTTCGTGATCCTTGGCGCGGTATTTTATCTGGCAACCACCGTGGCCGGCGCCGGAAGCCTGGCCTACGGCATCACCCTGTCCCTTCTGGCCTCCGCCTTCGCCATGATGCTCTACGGCGTCATGTGGTCCGTACTAAACGAGATCAACATCCCGGTGCAGTACGCAGCCACAGCCATCGGCCTGGCCTCCATGGTGATCTATCTGCCGGATTTGTTCGTTCCCACCATGATCGGCGGCTGGCTGGACAGCTTAGGCGAGGACGCCGGCTACCACCGGATGTTCCTTTTCTTCGCCATCTGCTGTATCGCCGCAGTGGTCCTAAGTATCTCCCTGGTGTACACTCTCCGGAAGAAAAATGCTGCAGGCGCGGCTGTTGCGGATACAGCGCCAAAATCGCAGGAAAAAATCGAGTAGGGGAGATTTCTTCCCCTACTCGCCGCGCGGCCCGTGCATCGCCTCAGCGACATCTTTCTGTCTCTCTCAAAACAGATCCTGGAACTCCACTTTCAGATAATCCCTGATCTCCTCCCTGTCCACGGTAAATTCCGACGTCCCCATATAGCCGGGCGCCACCTCATATTTATCGAAGGGAATGACCAGATCCCCTTCCTCGTTCCAGTAAAAATTATGCTCCCCGTCAATGGACACATGGTCGTCACCGAATACCTCATCCTCCACCCAGTACTCCAGGGTATCATCCCGTTCTTCCGCCTCCAGCATCTGCTCCTTAATCCTTTGCTCCACAACTTCATAAAAAGCATCGTCAGCCACCAGATCCCCCAGCCGGATGGTCTCTCCCGTTATTTTATTCAAATGATAGTACTTGAAGTAGGTATTGCTGCTGCCGGCTGCCTCGTGAACCTGAAGCTTCAAGGTAAACCAGCTTCCGGTATCCGTCACCGTCTCATAATCCACATAGATGGAGCTGTGCCCTCGCCTTCCGATGGACTCAAGATCCTGGTAAAATCTCTGCACAAGACTTTGTGTCATCTCCTCCACCTCTGCATTGATGGGATCAAACATCTCCTCCTGCTCCACCTTGGGAACCTCGATATCCATCTCATGCTTTTCATCCGCATAGAGATAATTCTTGATAGTCACTACCCGCACAAGATCACCGATCACCGGCACCCGTTCCAGGGCCTGGGCGTAGGCCACACTCATATTCGGCAGCAGGAACAGGGTCACCAGAATCAGGCAGGCCGCCGCTGCCGCCACACGGGACAAGACCCAAAGAGGCCTCCTGCCCGCCTCCTTTTCCGGCAGCCCCTCCAGGGTTTCCTCAATCCTTTTTTTTACGGAGGCGGGAACCTCCATCGGTTCCTCCGCCGCCATGCGCTTCAGATCCCTGTCAAACTCATTCATCACCTAAAATCCCTCCTTTAAAATATCCCGCAGCATCTGCCTGGCACGGGAAAGCTGTTTTTTCACCGCAGCTAGATTCGCGCCTGTAATCTGTGCAATCTGCAATATGCTAAGACTTTCATAGTAAAACAAAACTACCACCGTCCGGTATGGCTGGGTCAGACGCTCAACCGCCTGGCGTAAAGCAAGCTTCGTGGTAATCTCGTTTTCCACGCTGTCGGTTGTGAGCGCTTCCACTTCCTCCACCGGCACTATCCTGGAATTTTTGCGGATCAGCTCCACTGCCGTATTATGGACAATGCGAAGGATCCAGGGGCGAAAGGATTTCTCATTTTTCAAGGTATCCAGATTTTTATAGGCGCGATATATGGATTCGCTTAAGACTTCGCCCGCGTCGGCCTCATTTTTCACGATGGAAAAGGCCAGACCATACATGGCCCTCTCGCATAGTCTGATATTTTCACAAAATGTATCTTTCCAGTTCAATTCCATTCCTCCTGTCTGATAGACGCGCGCGTAGAATAAAAGGTGACAAAAATTTATTTTTTCTTCATCCGGGTTCTTCTATTTCGCCAAAAAACGGACCGAAAGCAACTGCTTCCCGTCCGTTTTTTGCCTGTTTGTATTTCTGGCTATTCGTGCCGCAGGGCATCGATGGGATTCAAGTTCGCCGCCTTATAGGAGGGCAGCAAACCGAAAATGATTCCGATCACCATGGAGAACAGCACGGCCGCCACGGCCGCCGGCGCGCTGATGGCTACCGGTGTTCCCGTCAGCTTGGAAATCACCTCTGCCAGGACGATTCCCGTGATCACTCCCAGCAGGCCGCCCAGGCTGGTAAGCACCGCAGCCTCTGTCAGAAACTGCCCTAAGATCCTGATCTTCCTGGCGCCGATGGCCTTCTTTAGACCAATCTCCTGGGTACGCTCCGTCACTGACACCAGCATGATATTCATAACGCCGATACCGCCCACCAGCAGCGAAATACCGGCAATCCAGATCAGCATCATATTGGTGGACTGGCTCAGATCCTGAATGTCCTTGGCCTGCTCCAGAAGGTCAATGGCCTTATACTTCATGGTATCGTCCGACACGGTCAGATATCCGTTGAGCACATCCGCACTCTTTTTGCCGGCCGCCGTCATATCCTCCGTGCTGTCCACCGTCACGATCAGATTCTGGGGCATATCAAAGCCATAGAGGGCCGGCCACTCATTGGAAGGCACATACACGATTCCGCTGCTGCGCTGGGAGTACATGTAATAGTCCTCTATGGTATTGATCACCGGCTCAAATTTGGAGGATTTCTCCACCAGGCCGATCACTACAAAGGGCTCCTGCTTAATCTCGATGGTCTTTCCGATGGGATCCTCCCCGGAAAACAGCGCTTCCGCCGAATCCGCATCCAGCACTGCCACCTTGCGGAAGTTCTTGTAGTCCTTTTCGTCAAAAACACGTCCGTCCGTCACAATAAAATTGCAGATATTAAAATAGTCCTTCTCAACGCCGTATACCTTGCCACCGGACAGTCCGGTGTTCTGACGGTAAATATCGTTGTAGGTCTCCCTGGATAAAAACAGGGTGGCGTCCTTCACTTCCGATATGGCCTTCACCTCATCCAGCATCTCCTGGCTGATCACCGGCACGCCCTCCGGAACGCCGTTATAGTTATACTCGTAGGTATAATCCCCCTGATGCATCTGTACCGTCACGCTGTTATCCCCGGAACCGATCAGATTCTGCTTGATCTGCTCGTTGGTTCCCTGAATGGTGGACACGATGGCAATGATGGCCGCAATACCAATGATAATTCCCAGCATGGTAAGGAAGGAACGCATCTTGTGGGACCAGATTCCCTGAAAGGAAAGCCTTATATTTTCTAACATGATTTGTTCCTCCTATCAATACATTTTGCCTTCAGATTCCGAGGATTCCTTCACCTTGACACCCTCTTTTGCCGCTTTCCCATAAGGGAACGCAATCCGGTCCTCCATCGAAAGACCCGCTTTAATCTCCACGGCCTCTCCGTAAATGGACTTTCCAGTCTCTACATACTGCTTTACCAGGCGGTTGTTCTCGTCGGCCTTGAGTACATAGCTCCTGCCGTCCTCCTCCCGGACATAAGCCTTCTGCAGATAAATGGAGTTGTTGCTCTCCTCTCCATAGGTCGCTGTCATGGTCAGATCCACATATTCCCCGTTCTGCAGCCCGTCGCTGTTCTCAATGTAAGCCGTATAGGGGTAGTAGGAGGCGTTGGGATTCCCCTCGCCCCAGACGTTATTCCCGTCGCTTGGATACGGCGAAATGGACTGGATCGTAGCCTCAAAGCTCATGCCGCTCTGCCAGGAATTGGCATACACCACCGTACCCACGCCGACGCTGCCAAGCTGCAGCTCGCTTAAGTATCCTGTCACATACAAGCCTTCCGAGCCGGACACGGAGATAAACGCGGAACCATCCTGGGGCGGATTCTCCTTATCGCCCACACTCTTGACAACGCCGTCCACTTCCGCAACCACCACGCCCTCACTGGTCAGCTTCTGCATCTGCTCCAGCTCCAACTGGGCCTTGCGCTTCTGCAGGTCCAGATCCTTCAGTTTGGCTTCTTCCTCCTTAATCAAGCTGGAGAGCTCCGCGGCCGTATGGCCCACCGGCATCTCAAATACCGGCTGATCGATCACCGGCTCGTCGATGATGGGGTCATCGATGAGGGGTGGCTCCTCCGCCACCGGCATCCGGGTCTCCACCGACCAGCGGGCTTCCTCCTCAAAGCTCACTCCAAGCTGCTGGCTGCCAAGCTCCCAGGAGGGCGCCTCCTCCGTGGCCGGAATGGAAGGATTCACAATCCGCAGGCTCACAAAAACCGGCGTCTGCGAGGCCGCCAGCGCATTGAGGAAGCTTCCCTTCACATAGCAGCCCGGCGCGCACAGGATCACATAGGGATCCTCCTGGGTTCCGGTTCCCGCAGCTCCGCTCTCCGGCGGCGTCACACCCTCCGGCGGCGTCACACCGTCTCCCGGGATTCCGCCGCCCAGCATCTGGAACACAGAAGCATCCACGTAATTGTAAAGCCCGTTTTCTATCTGGGGCGGCTCCGGCGTCGGCTCCGGCATCGGTTCCGGCTCCGGCGTGGGGATCTCCGGAATCACCGGATTTTCCGGAATCGGCTTTTCCTTTTTCAGCTTCTCCAGCTCCCGCTGGGACAGGATAATGTTATTGTCGATGTTCTGGATCGCCAACTGCTTCATCTCCAACTGCAGGTCGTTCAGGCTCATATCGTAAGACATCAACTGATCTCCGGCCTTTACCTCCTGGCCTTCCTCCACAAACACCTCCTGGATTGTCTGGTTGCTGATCAGATATACATCCTGGTTAAAATCATTGGTCACCATACCGGAGCTGGACATCTCGTTGCCCCAATAGCCCCAGTTCAGCATTTCCACCGACTCCACATCGGCACTCAGTTTATTTTTCTGATTCCAGAGGAAGAAAACGATGCCTCCGGCAATCAAGGCCGCAATGATGACAAGTGTCACTATGATGACAATGATCTTTTTCTTCTTACTCATTGGACGCCTCCTCTCTGTCCTCCTCGGTAATCTCCCCGTCGATGATCCGGACCACACGTTTTGCATTGGAGGCAATGGCCCTGTCATGGGTAATCATCACAATGGTGACCCCTTCCTTATTCAAATCCGAAAAAAGCTCCATGATCTGTTTGCCGGACCTGGAGTCCAATGCGCCGGTGGGCTCATCCGCCAAAAGAATCTTGGGATTGTTCACCATGGCCCTGGCAATGGCCACACGCTGCTTCTGTCCACCGGATAGCTGTGTGGGCTTGAAATTCACACGATCTCCCAATCCTACCCGCTCCAACGCCTTCACGGCCCGCTCCCGGCGTTCCTTCTTCTTCACACCGGCATAGCTTAAGGGCAGCGCCACATTATCCATGGCACTGGACCGGGGCATCAGATGAAAGCTCTGGAATACAAAGCCGATACTCCGAAGCCGCACATCCGACATTTCCTTATCCTTAAACCGTAAAATATCCTCTCCGGCCAACTGATACTCTCCTGCGGTGGGCCGGTCCAGGCAGCCGATGATATTCATCAGCGTCGTTTTTCCGGAACCGGAGGGACCCATGATCGCCACGTACTCCCCCTCCTCTACCTGGAGGGATACGTCTTTAAGCACCGGAACCACCAGCTTATCCTGCTGGTAGTCTTTGTATATATGCTGCAAATTCAGAATCATTCTCCACCGTTCCCTTCTCCGTTCTCGCCCGCTGCGCCTTCCGGCAATGTTCCATCCTCCGGTACAGCGCCTTCCGGCAATGTTCCATCCATTCCGGCGCCATCCATCATTCCGTCTTCCATACCGTCGGCACCCTCGATCATTCCGTCTTCCATGCCCTCAGGGCCCTCGATCATTCCATCTTCCATACCATCCATCATCCCGTCGCCGTTCATCATGTCGTCCATGCCGCCTTCTATCATCCCGTCGCCATTTTCCTGGTTATACATGGGCGAACTGTAATCCACTTCCGCGGGATCTGTTACGGTCTTCACACCTTCGTAAAGCCCCGGCATCGGATAGGTAATGGAGTCCTCCTCCGTCAGTCCCGACAAAATCTGGTACATGCACAGGTTCTCATCGTATTCTCCTACCTCTACCGTACGCTTCTCAATCCGTCCCCTGCCGTTGTCGGCCCACACATAAGTACTGCCGTCTTCCTCAAAGACCACATACGTATCATAGAGCCAGATTCCTTCCTTCTGCTCCGTCTGGCCATAATCCATCTCGATAAACACATGCTGTCCCAGCATCAGCCCATCGGTGGAATCCAGCGCAATATAAAAAGGATACTTGGTGGCTGTCTCCGAGCCGCCGCCATCGTATGCCATGCCATTGTTATTGTTTCCGGTATCCGCCTGGGTCCCGACCTCGGAAATCGTTCCCGTCCAGGTCTGCTCCTCGTCCACCCGGGAACGGATCAGCACCTGGGAGCCGGGCGTAATGCTCCAGACGTTCATCTCATTGACCAGGCCCTTGATGCGAAAATCTCCCACCGCCAGCACACTGATATAGGGAAGCTCATTACCGCTGTAGGGATCATATCCATTCTCGCTGATCTTCTTGATCACGCCTGCCAGTTCGCTGGTCACCACCGCATTGTTCAGGGATTCCTCCAGCTTCTCGATCTCCACGTTCTTGCTCTTCTTATTATACTCTGCCTGCTTGATGGAGGTCTCCACCGTCTGGATCTGGGTGGTATACTGGAACTTGGCGTCCTCCGGCGCATTCTTCCGTTCCTTCTTCAGGTTGTCAATCTGGGTATAATAACCGGAAATCTCATTATCGATCCCTTCCAGCTCCAGCTTCGCCTGTGCGATCTGGCCTTCAATCTGATCCGTATCGTACTCAAAGAGAGGCGTCCCCACCTCCACCATATCGCCTTCCTGCACAAACAGCTCCTTCACCGTCTTCTCCGGGTTCTTCTTGACATCCCAGGTTTCCTGGGGCTCTACCGTCCCGGAATACCGGTTCTGGGATCCGCTGTTGGCCCCGTTGACCGACTTCACTGTCTCCACATAGACCTTATCCCCATTGTTGGCCGAGCCAGCCCCTCCCCGCAGCAGGAAAAATAACCCCACTGCCACAGCGGCTATAAGAACAACGACCACTGCAATGATAATACCTACTTTTTTCTTGCTCATAGCTTCCTCCTTATGATCCTGGTTTCCGGATACCTGGCCACACCCCGGGGCGTTCTTTCCATCGATCCGTCTCCTTAACAAAAGATGGCTGTAAACTTCCCATCTTCCGTTTACAACCATCTTACCATATCTCCTACAAAAAAGTGTCCCTTTATTTCTTAAAATTATCTTAAAATTACCGTCGGCCACCAGCATCTTTATTTTAATGGATATTTATCTGTTAAATTCCTAACAATCTCCTTCGCCCGGTCCGCGGCGCCTTCGCCCTCCTTAATCATCATGGCAATGGCCTCCGCCACCTTGTCCATATCCGCAGTTGTAAATCCACGGGAGGTTACCGCCGGCGTCCCCAGACGCACACCGCTGGTTACAAAAGGCGACTTGGGATCATTGGGGATCGTATTCTTGTTGCAGGTAATGTTGACAGTATCCAGAAGCTTCTCCACTTCCTTGCCCGTCAGCTCATAGGGGGTCAGATCCACCAGCATCAGATGATTGTCCGTATCGCCGCTCACCAGCCGGATCTTACGCTCCGTAAGCCCCCTGGCCAAAGCCTGGGCATTGTCGATGATATTCTTCTGGTACACCTTAAAGCTATCCTCCAGCGCCTCCTTGAAGCATACCGCCTTGGCCGCGATCACATGCATCAGCGGGCCGCCCTGGATGCCAGGGAATACCGCCTTGTTAAAATTATACTTGTCCGCCGCCTCCTGGTTGGCCAGGATCATACCGCCTCTGGGCCCCCGCAGGGTCTTATGCGTCGTCGTTGTCACCACATCGGCATAGGGGAAGGGACTGGGATGAAGCCCCGCCGCCACAAGGCCGGCAATATGAGCCATGTCCACAAAAAGAACGGCTCCCACCTCATCTGCAATCTCCCGAAACCGCTTAAAATCAATGGTCCTGGCATAAGCGCTGGCGCCGGCAATGATCATCTGCGGCTTACATTCCAGGGCAATCCGGCGCACTTCCTCATAATCAATAAACCCTTCCTCATTCACCCCGTAAGGCACAATGTGAAAATAGGAACCGGAAAAATTCACCGGGCTTCCATGGGTCAGATGACCGCCATGATCCAGATTCATGCCCATCACCGTGTCTCCGGGCTTTAACATCGCAAACTGCACCGCCATATTGGCCTGTGCGCCGGAATGAGGCTGCACATTGGCATAATCACAGCCAAACAGCTCCTTCGCCCGCTGGATGGCAAGATTCTCCACCACATCCACACACTGGCACCCGCCGTAATACCGCTTTCCCGGATACCCTTCCGCATACTTATTGGTCATGGGACTTCCCATGGCTGCCATCACAGCCGGACTCACCCAGTTCTCGGAAGCGATCAGCTCGATATGGCTGTTCTGCCGCTCCAGCTCTGCCATAATGGCTTTCGCCACCTGTGGATCCGCCGCTTTTACTTCTTCAAATGAATACATTCTCTACATCCTCTCTTCCATCATGTTCCTTACGGGTTCTCTCCCAGAAAACTCAAAACATATGTTCTCTTTCCCTTGGGCTTCCTGCAATTATTTCATTATAACGATTCCCAGCACAATTTGCAAGACTAAAATAAACGGCATCCCCCACACAAAATACCAGTGCCGGGTCTTATGGCGGAAAGAATACATCCCTAAAACACTTCCGGCGCTGCCTCCAAGCAGCGCCAGAAGAAATAGCGTCTTTTCCGAAATCCGCCATCTATGTACTTTTGCCCTATGCTTATCAATGCCCATCACCAGAAAAGCAATGATATTCATAAGAATCAGGTAAGCCGCAACAAACTTACACATTCTTGAACCGCTTCACTTCACGGCTCAACTGGTTGGAGATATCCTGGCTCATCTGAGCCTCCTCCTGGATCTGGGAAATGGCATCCACCAACTGGCCTGCATTCTCTGCCGCACTGGCAACACCCTTGGCGCTCTCATCCACCGTCGTGGAAATGCCGTTAATTCCCTCGTTCACGTTCTTCATGGTATCCTCAATATCCGAAGTATACATGGAGAAGTCGCTGAGAATCTGGTTCATATTGTCTGCGTCATTGTAATACTGCTTCGCAACGCCTACGAATCCGTCGTAATCGCTGAGAACCTTCTGGTCAATAAACTGCAGCATAGACTCGGCATTTCTTGCCAGCTTCGCCACGGCTGCGGTAACCATCTGGCTGATCTCCTGGATATTGTTGGCCGTATTCTTGCTGTTCTCCGCCAGCACACGGATCTCGTCGGCAACCACTGCAAATCCCTTGCCGGCCTCTCCGGCTCTTGCCGCCTCGATGGAGGCATTCAGCGCCAGCAGGTTCGTCTGGCTGGAAATATTCAGAATCTCGTCGGTCAGCTCATTGATCTTATCCACGCTGCGGCTCTCCTCAACCGCACCCTCTAAGGTTCCGCGGATCTCCGTAATCATATTGTCGATGGTGCGCTTACTCTCCACCGTGTTCTCATTAATCTCCTGCGCCCGCTGCTTAATCTCAAGCACCAGCCCAGCGCCTTCCTCCGCCTGGCCGTTCATGGACTGAACAGAAGCAAGCATCTCTTCACTGGCCGTAGCAATGTCTGCGATGGTAGCCGCCACTTCCTCCATGCTGGCCGCCAGTTCTTCCATAGCTGCAGAAACATTGCTGGCGTTGTCGTTGGACTCGTTGACATGGTCCATGGTCATGCCGGCTGTCTCCAGCATAGTCTGGGACTGCTCCTTCAAGGTCTTCATAATATTCTGGAGCTGTTCCATAAACTGGTTGATGCCGCCTGCCAACTGCCCGATCTCATCCCTGGTCGTCACGTCGATACGCTCGGTGAGGTCACCCTCCTCGCGGCTGATCTTGTCGATGATGGTATTCATCCGGGACGATGCATGTCTCGCAGGTGCGGATACGGTTCTGGCAATAATCAGAATTGTAATAATGATAATTACAATAATCGCAATGGCCACTACAACCATAAAGATCTGCACGGAATTGATAGTGAAAAGCATGGTCTCCTTGGCGTTGGCTACATCTGCCGCAATGGCCGCCTCGCACTGCTCGGTCAGCTCATTGATCTTGTTGATGGTGGGAACCAGCTCCTCGATAACCGCATAAGCCTCATCCCGCACCTTCTGGCTGTCTTCCGCCATGGCGATATCCCGTGCCTCCGGAATCCTGTCGCAGAACTCCTCCACCGCGGAACGGTACGCCGCAAAGGTGTCGATCAGCGTCTGCTCCCCACTGGCCTGGCTAAGGGCCTCCATCTGATCCAGTTTCCCGTTCAGGATCACGATATCGTCGTCCATCTCATCGCTGAAGGTTACCGCACGATCCCTGTCCTGCAGCAGTACAACCATGTCGGCCACAAGCCGCAGATTCGTAACATCCCGGATAATATCCCCCTTGAGCACGTCCATCTCCACATAAATATCCATCGTCTTGTCGTTGGATGCCCTGATCTTGGCCAATCCGCTGAACGCCATTACAATAAAGATCAACTGCAAAGCAACGATCACAAATAGAAAAGAGAAGATTTTTGTTCCAATGTGTTTGTTCATGATGTATCCTCCTAAGTATTTTACTCCTATTGGCTCATTATAACTCTTTTTTACATAAAATGCAATTCATTCTTTGCGGAAAAAATGAAAATTTCTATTTTTTCTTTCCATTTTTTCTAAAATCTAGTATACTATATGTAGTGGGTGCCATCACCCCGGACGGGAACGGCATACCAAATAATACACCAGAAAACGAGGAACTGAAACATGAAACGAATACTGGTAGTGGACGATGCGGAGATTAACCGGGATCTTCTTTGCAGCATACTCAGCGCGGACTACCTGGTGGACACCGCCGGCGACGGACTCGAGGCCATGGCAAAGCTGAAGGAAGGCTATAAGGATACGGCCGCCCTCCTTCTGGACCTGTGCATGCCGCGGATGGACGGCTTCGCGGTTCTTACACAGATGGGGCAGATGGGCTTCCTGCCCCATATCCCGGTACTGATTATCAGCAGCGAGTATGCGGTGGAGGTGGAAAACCGCTGCTTTGAGCTTGGCGTTTCCGATTTTATCCACAAGCCCTTTGAGAGCTCCATCGTCCGCAACAGAGTGAAGAACGCCATCGAACTTTTTTCCTGCAAGAACCAGTTGGAGCAGACGGTGCGGCAGCAGGCCGAGGCCATCGAGCAGCAGTCCCGCATCATCCGCATGCAGGAGGCCCAGCTTCGGGAGGAGAAGCCCTTTGCCTACCTGATGATGGAATTCCGTTCCGCCATCGCCGAGGTGGAGACCAAGCTCCAGGTACTGAACACGGAATTTTCCCTGAAATACAACCGCAATCCCTTCGAGTCCATCAAGAGCCGGCTGAAGTCGCCGGAGAGCATTTTCGAGAAGCTGGAGCGCAGGGGATATCCCCTGACGGTGGAGAGCATCCGGGAGCATCTTACGGATGTGGCCGGAATCCGGGTAATCTGCTCGTTTCCGGACGACATCTACCGCCTGGCAGGTCTCTTTGTACGGCAGGACGACATCATCCTGCTGCGGAAAAAGGACTATATAGAGTCGCCCAAGGACAACGGCTACCGCAGCCTGCACCTGATTATCAACGTGCCCATCTTTCTGTCCGGCGGCAAGAAGTACATGAAGGCCGAGGTCCAGTTCCGCACCATTGCCATGGACTTCTGGGCCAGTCTGGAGCATAAGCTGAAGTATAAGAAGCATGTGGCCAATGCCGATGAGATCGCGCTGCAGCTTAAGAACTGCGCCGACTCCATCGCCCGGATGGACAACCAGATGCAGGACATCCGCAATAAAATCGACTTTTCCAGGGAGTAAACGGCATCCGCGGCAAATGGGCTTTCCCGGCAGACAGGCTGCCTGTGGCAAATGGGCTTTCCCGGCGGACAGGCTGCCTGTGGCAAATAAAAATCGGGCTTCAGAGCCCGATTTTTAATAAGTCTTCGAATACTTCCAGTTTGTAGTCCGCTTTCTCATAGGAAGCGGCGTCCCCGATGGCTGCCGCGCACATG
Organism: uncultured Lachnospiraceae bacterium; assembly: GCA_949738465.1. GTDB lineage: Bacteria > Bacillota > Clostridia > Lachnospirales > Lachnospiraceae > 14-2. The sequence continues at coordinate 820 of CATJBQ010000068.1, read as the reverse complement.
CCGCCGGCCTTTGCGGCGTCCACCCCGGCGTAGGCGTCCTCCACCACGATGCAGGCAGCCGGATCCTCGCCCAGATATTCCGCGGCCTTTAAGAACACCTCCGGGTCCGGCTTGGAGTTGGCGATATTGTTGCCGTCGGAAATGGCGTCAAAGGCATCCAGAAGCTCCACCTTCTCCAGGATAAAGCGGGCGTTTTTGCTGGAGGAGCCGATGGCCAGCTTATATCCCCTCCCACGCAGTTCTTTCAATGTCTCCCGCACCTGGTCCGTAACGTCCGCCGGGGTCATGGTGGCCAGAAGCTTCCGGTAGGATTCGTTTTTCTCCTCCGCCAGGGCCTCCTTTTCCGGCTGGGACAGGGGCGCCCCCTCATACCGCTCCAGAATGATCTCCAGGCTGTCCATGCGGCTGACGCCCCGGAGGCGGTTGTTGATGGTCTCGTCAAAACAGATCCCCATCCTGTCTGCCATTTTTTTCCAGGCCTGGTAATGGAACTTGTCTGTAAATACGATTACACCGTCCAGGTCAAAAATAAATGCTTTTGTCTCCATCTCTCCACTCCTTTTCTCTCAATCTGCCGGATCCTTTGTGCAGAATGCACCTGCCGGCCTAAGACAGATTCTCCGCTCATTTTCAATCATACCCTCCCACGCTGCCGGACGTCAAGGTAAATATGAAAAAATAATTGAAAATTCCCTTTACCCGCCTTCCTCTTATCTGCTATACTAGTATAGCGAATACTAAGTAACTGACACCTTGACTTGTCTGATTTTTCATCTGCGGCGTTGTCGTCAATCGGCGTAGCCACCGCTACGCCCTCATT
>CATJBQ010000067.1 GCA_949738465.1 uncultured Lachnospiraceae bacterium | reverse complement strand
TAAAGGGCGGCCGGGGAGGGCTCGGCAACCAGCATTACGCCACCTCCACCATGCAGGCCCCCAAGTATGCCCAGCCGGGACAGCCGGCCATCGAGCTGGAGGTCCGCTTAGAGCTTAAGGTGATCGCCGACGTGGGGCTGGTTGGCTTCCCCAATGTGGGAAAATCCACTTTTTTATCCCGGGTCACCAACGCAAGGCCCAAGATTGCCAACTATCATTTTACCACATTAAGCCCCAACCTTGGGGTAGTGGATCTGGAGGACGGACAGGGCTTTGTGATCGCCGATATTCCGGGTCTGATTGAGGGCGCCTCCGAAGGCGTGGGCCTGGGACATGCCTTCTTAAAACACATTGAGCGCACTAAGGTGATGATCCATATGGTGGATGCGGCATCCGTGGAGGGCCGGGATCCGGTGGCCGACATTTACGCCATCAACAAGGAGCTTGCGGCCTATAATCCAAAGCTTTTAAAAAAGCCCCAGGTGATTGCCGCCAATAAGATCGACGCCATTTATGAGGAAGCGGAGTCCCAGATCCCCAGGCTGAAGGCGGAATTTGAGCCCCAGGGGATTTCGGTTTTCCCCATCTCGGCCGTCAGCGGCGAGAACCTGAAAGATCTTCTGTACCATGTGCATGCGCTTCTAGGACAGGTGGATCAGGAGCCTGTGGTATATGAGCAGGAGTATTTCCCGGAGCTTCACGCATTTTCACAGGAACCTTATACGGTGGAATACAACCAGGAGGATCAGGTTTATGTGGTGGAGGGCCCCAGGATTGAGAAGATGTTAGGTTACACGAACATCGATTCCGAGAAGGGCTTCCTGTTCTTCCAGAAGTTCTTAAAGGAGCAGGGGATCTTAACGGAGCTGGAGCAGGCCGGAATCCAGGAGGGCGATACCGTCCGCATGTATGGACTGGAATTTGATTACTATCAATAATATTTTTGTTTTTCATAAAGGAGAAAAATTATGACGAGCAAGCAGCGTGCCTATTTGAAAGGGCTGGCTATGAAGATTGACGCGATCTTGCAGGTGGGGAAAGGAGGCCTTACGCCGGAGCTGTGCATTTCCGTGGACGAGGCGCTGGAAAAGCGGGAGCTGATTAAGCTTTCCGTTTTGAAAAATTGCTTCGACGACCCGAAGGAGATCGCCCAGATCATGGCGGAACGTACCAGATCCCAGGTGGTGCAGGTTATCGGAAAGAAAATCATTCTCTACCGGCCGGCGAAAAAGGATCCCAAAATCCAACTGCCCAGGTAAGGAGGTGCCATTCCTTGGAAAAAGCACCGATAAAAACAGGCATCATGGGAGGAACCTTCAATCCCATCCATTATGGACATCTTTTGATTGCCGAAAATGCGGCGGAGCAGTTTGGCTTAGAGGAGATTTTATTCATCCCCACCGGCCATTCCCCCCATAAAAGCGACAGCCAGATCCTGGACCCGAAAAGACGCTGCGATATGATCCGTCTTGCCATTTCCGACAATGAACGGTTTTCCCTCTCTACCATAGAGATTGAGGCGGATGAGGTGAATTATACCTATCGCACCGTGGATCATCTGAGACAGCAGTACCCCGGGAGGGAGCTTCATTTTATTATGGGAGGGGATTCCCTGAAAGCCTTCCACACCTGGCGCCATCCGGAGCATATTTTGCAATATGCGCATCTTTTAGTGGCGGTCCGGGATGATGTGGACGAGACGGAGCGGCTGCAATATATCGGGGAATTGAAGGGGCAGTATCCCAGGGCGCGGATTTCCTGTCTGAAAACCCCCAATTATTCCCTGTCCTCCCACCGGATCCGGGCGCTTGCGGCCCAGGGAAGGACTATCCGCTATATGGTGCCGGAGGCCGTTCGAATTTATATCGAGGAGAATCAGTTATATGGACCGACATGAGATGGAAAAAAAGCTGCACAAGGCGCTGGATAAGGAACGGTTCCGCCATACCATGGGCGTGATGTACACGGCGGCGTCCCTGGCCATGGCCCACGGCTGCGACATGGATGCCGCGCTTCTGGCCGGGCTGCTACACGACTGCGCCAAGTGCATCCCCAATGATAAAAAACTGGAGCTGTGTAAAAAACATCACATTGAGATCACCGATGCGGAGGAAAGGAGCCCCTTTTTACTCCATGCGAAGCTGGGCGCTTTTTGGGCCCGCAAAAAATACGAGGTTACGGATGAACAGGTTCTTCACGCCATCGCCGTGCATACCACCGGCGCGCCGGGGATGGGGGTTTTGGATAAGATTCTTTATATCGCGGATTACATTGAGCCCAACCGCAAAAAAGCGCCGGATCTTGGAACGGTGCGGCAGATGGCCTTTACGGATCTTGACCGCACGATGCTTTTGATCCTTGAGGGCACCTTATCCTACCTGGAGGAGGGAAAGGGTGAGATTGATCTCAGGACGGCGGAGACCTATGAGTATTTTAAGCAACAGGTCATGCAAGGAAAGGAGACTTGAATATGACAGAAGCGAGAGCGCTGGCAAAAACAGCCTGCCATGCGTTAAGTGAAAAGAAGGCGGAGGATATCCGCGTAATTGAGATCAGTGAGATCTCTGTTCTGGCAGATTACTTTATCATTGCCAGCGGAGGCAACCAGAACCAGATCCAGGCCATGGTGGACGCCGTGGATGAGGAGCTGGCCAAGGCGGGCCATCATGCCAGGCAGGTGGAGGGAAACCAGAACTCAAGCTGGATCCTGATGGACTACGGCGATATCATCGTGCACATCTTCTCCCGGGAGGACCGCCTGTTCTATGATCTGGAGCGGATCTGGAGGGATGGGAAGCAGATTGCGGTGGAGGAACTTTGATTGTAGTATTCCGGTGATGGGACGCCATTTGCCGGACGATCAAATAATAATGTGCATAAAAGAGAACTGCCCAGCCAGGGAAAACCTGGTCAGGCGGTTCTCTTGTCGTCTTAGCGGAAAAAGCGCATCACACCAAACACCTTGCCTAAAATCTCCACCTGATCCACAATGATGGGATCCATGGTATCATTCTCCGGCTGCAGGCGGTAGTGGCCGTTCTCCTTATAAAAGGTCTTCACCGTGGCGGAATCCTCCACCAGCGCCACAACCATATCGCCGTTGCTGGCGTCCGGCTGCCTCTGGACCAGAATCTCGTCCCCGTCAAAAATCCCAGCATTCACCATGCTCTCGCCCTGAACCCGCAGCATGAAGCATTCCTGGTTGGGCATCATCTCGGTGGGGATGGGGAAGTAAGCCTCCACGTTCTCAACGGCCAGCAAGGGCTCGCCGGCGGCCACACGCCCCACCAGAGGAACATTCACCACCTCGCGGCGCACCAGGTTGAAGCTGTCGTCAATGATCTCGATGGCCCGGGGCTTGGTGGGATCCCGGCGGATATAGCCATTCTTCTCCAGTGTCTCCAGGTGAGAATGAACGGATGAGGTAGACTTCAAATGTACGGCTTCGCAGATATCGCGCACAGCCGGGGGATATCCCTTATTCAAAATCTCACTCTTGATATATTCTAAAATCTCTCGCTGCTTCTCACTGATCTTACCATATGCCATAGTAGTATCCTCCTTTTTTTGTCTGTAACCAGTATAACACACTTCTTTAAAAAAAGCAAACACATATTCCGAAAATTTGTTCGAAAAAGTCATTGACAAACATCTGTTCTGGTTGTATAATAAGGAAAACAAACGTTCGGAATACATGTTTGGAAAACATGTTCGGTTTCGAGAAGATGGAGGGACAGGTTATGGGCAGGAGAGAAGCAGAAGTATCCCGTGGACAGATGATAGGTAGAGGAGAAGTATCCTGTGGACAGATTATGAGCAGAACAGGAGCGGAAGTATCCCGTGGACAGCAGATCCGCAGATATCAGGTGATATACCAGTGGATTGCCCTTGTCATATTGACGCTCCTGATTGTGGTGGGCGGTTCCCTGCTGGGCAGTGCGATCATTTCCGCCAGCCGGTCGGAGGCTTCCTTAGAACAGCGCTCCTTTAAGTATTACACCAGCATCCAGATCCAGCCGGGGGACACCCTGTGGTCCATTGCGTCCACCTATATGTCGCCGGAATACGACAGCCTGCAGGATTACATTGACGAGGTGAAGAAGCTCAACGACTTAGGCCCGGACCATATTCATTCCGGCCAGTTTTTGACGGTTCCCTATTATTCCCATGAGTTTCGGTGAGAGAAACATCATCCCATAAGATAACAATGGCCGCTGCCATAGCATAGACGCTTCTGGCAACGGCTCCTTTTTTTAGGCACATTTCATTATGTAGTTTACCACAGTGTGAAAGAAAAGTCTAGTATTTTTTTTATTTTCCGGTAAGATATAGGTACAAGCCGGGAGCTCTCCCGGCAGAAACGACAGCAATGAAACCCATGCTGTACCGGTCAGGGATGGGACCGCAGGACAGCGCCACCACACAAGGAGTGAACGATGAGTATAAAATCAAAAAGTGAAGGGACATCCAGGCAGGCGGAGGAGCAGCATCTGAGAGAAACCTTGGCCGTGATTTACGAGAACCGGGAGAAGTATGCCCGGGAAGTGAAGGCTATGCGTGAGAGCATTGACGATATGCAGGCGCATTTTCACGACGATAACCCGGAGCTGATTAACGAGCTGGAAAATACCTATACCATGTATGATTTTTTAAGCCGGACGCTTATGCGCAACGAGCGCGCCTTAAAAAAGCCTTATTTCGGGCGGATCGATTACCGGGACGAAGCCCTGGGAACATGGGAGACCTTTTACATCGGCCGGGGCGGCATTTCTAAGGATGTGATCCACCCAATCGTGATTGACTGGCGTGCGCCTGTGGCAAACGCTTATTATGAGAACGGACTTGGCCCATGCAGTTACCTGTCCCCGGCGGGAAAGCCAGTGAAGATCGATCTGAAGCTGAAGCGCACCTACGAGATTGAGGACGGAAAGCTTCAGAATGTCTTTGATACAGAAGTCGTTGCAAATGACGACCTTCTGACAAAATACCTGTCGAAGAACAAGCAGGCGGTGCTGGGAGAAATTGTTGCAACCATCCAGAAGGAGCAGAACGAGATCATCCGTAAAACCCCTTACCACAATTGCATCGTGCAGGGTGTGGCAGGCTCCGGCAAGACCACTGTGGCCATGCACCGGATTTCCTACATTCTGTACAATTATGAAGATCGTTTCCGGCCGGAGGATTTTTATATCGTAGGCAGCAACCGGATTCTTTTGAACTATATCACCGGCGTCCTGCCGGATCTTGACGTATACGGCGTCCGCCAGATGACCATGGAGCAGTTGTTTGTAAGGCTTTTATATGAAGACTGGGATGAGAAAAAATACCGCATCAAAAGCACGGAAGATGCTGGCGGAGCTTCCCTAAAGGGAACCCTTTCCTGGTTTCGGGAGCTGGAGGCATTCTGTAACCGGCTGGAGCAGGATACGATTTACCGGGAAGACATTTATCTGAATTCCAGACAGTTTGTGGAGGGGATTGAGGATGGGCGGACCGGCGTTTTTGACCGGACCGGCGGGCGTGCCGACCCCGGGGATCTGGTGCTTCTTATGGAGGGCGGCGCGGTGGAGCGTTACCTTAAGGAGAATCCATCTGTTTCCATCCAGAGCAAGATCCGTATGCTGAACGAACGGCTGCAGGGCAAGATCAAGGATGAATTTCTGGGAAAGGGCGTCAAGTACACGGAAGCGGAGAGGAAGGCTATTTTAAAATTCTACCGCGGCCGATATGGCGGGACTTCCTGGAAAAAACCGATTTTTGCCATGTATGAGGATTATTTGCTGGAGCAGCTTGCAAAGGGCCATGCGGTGGAGATTCCGGATAAGGCTTTTGACGTATATGATCTGGCGGCCTTGGCGTATCTCTATAAGCGGGTGAAGGAGACGGAGGTGATCAGCGAGGCCCATCATATCGTCATCGACGAGGCCCAGGATTTTGGCATGATGGCATACAGTGTGCTGAATGTCTGCATCAAGGATTGTACTTATACCATTATGGGGGACGTTTCCCAGAACATTCATTTTGGTACCGGCCTCAACGACTGGGAGGAATTGAAGGAATTGTACCTGACTAACAGCAGGGCCAGCTTCAATATTTTGAAAAAAAGCTACCGGAATACGGTGGAGATCTCGGATTTTGCCACCAGAATCCTGCACCATGGAAGGTTTGCCGTGTACCCGGTGGAGCCCATTATCCGTCATGGGAGCACGCCCCGGCTGCTTCCGGTGAAGACAAAGACGGAACTTTTCGAAAAAGCTGCCGCCCAGTGCAGAACGTGGCAGCAGGAAGGGCTTGGCACAATTGCGGTGATCTGCCGGAGTCAGCAGGAAGCCCGGGAGGCGGTAAGGGAGCTAGGGCAGCGGATCCAGGTGATGGAGAGCAGCCTGGAACAGGCCGTATTTGGAAACGGGGTCCTGGTGCTGCCGGTGGAATACACGAAGGGACTGGAGTTTGACGCCGTGCTGATCTTAGATCCCACCCGGAAGGATTATCCCACAGACGACGGCCATGCCAAGCTTCTGTACGTGGCGGCCACCCGGGCTCTCCATGAATTGTGTATCATGTATACAGGTGACCTGACCGGATTGATTGCGGATCCGGTACCGGAAGGGAACGTGAAGGTGATTGCGGAACCGGTACCGGAGGGGAACGTGAAGGGGAGCGCGGATTCCGCGCCGAAAGGGAACGGGAAAGCGGTTATGAATCCGGGCCCCGGGAAAAACATGCGGAATTCCATGGTAAGTCGCCCGAAGCCGCAAAATGGACGGCCAGAGCAGCGCCCCGGCGGTGAAAGGCAAAGGCGCTGCCCCGGCAGTGAAAGGCCAGAGCAGCGCCCAGGCGGTAAAAGGCCAGAGTCAAGCCCTGGCGGATTGCCGGAGCGGCCTTTGACCGGGAAAACGTCCGGCCGACAGGATGCGATGCCGGCCATTCCCTTCGGAAGCCTGCCGGCGACGGAGCTTCTGCGGCCGCTGGGACATTCCAAAACGGATCAGCGGGTACGCTGGGTAAGCAGGGAGCCGGACGGTATGTATCTTCATAGCTCCTACGGCGTTCTGCGCCTTTGTCCCGTTGACAGTAAGATCATCCGGGTTACTTTTGCAAGAGGCGGCCGGCTTTTGGAATTTACCCATCCGAAGATTTCCGCCTCGAAGCCCTATCGGGAATGGATGTACCGGGAGAACAACAAGCTTCTGGAAATGACTACGGACGATCTTTTTCTGCAGGCGGCAAAGGAAACGGGGGCGGTATCCTTTGGCACCAGGGATAAACGGCTGCTGCTGGCAGAACGGAGCAGGGAGGGCCGGCTTCTGGAGACGACGGCGCAAGGGCAGAAGCGGTTCCGGCAGTATCTGGACTGGCCCAAAGGCGAAAAGCTTTATGCGCTGGGGGCAGGAACCCGGGCGGAGCTCTCCCTGCAGGGCACCGCACGCTACATTTCCCATTGCGGGGGCGTCGGAAAGCTGCCTCTGATTGTCTCTGAAAAGGGATATGGGCTGCTCATTGCGTCGGACGGACCGGTTTTCTGCTGCGATATCCCGTCCTATGGCGCCCATTTCTGCGGGGAGGACAGTGAATTTCTGGATTACTATTTTATGCTGGGAAAAGATCCCACGGAGCTGTTTGATGCATATAACGCTGTTTGCAAAAAATAATGGAATGGAATTTCTATTGTGTTTTTCTCCAAAAATGTCTATAATAGTAATAGTGGACAAAGGAGCGTTTTACCAATGATTAAGTTTTTATATGTGATAATTATGAACCTGTTTCGTGCGCCTTATATGATTCCCAAGATGCGGTATCAGGCCAACCACCCGGAGAAGTATTCAGAGGTACGGCGTTACCATCTTGTGCGCCATGCCATCGATCTGATGAAGCGCACCGGGCGGATCCATACCAAGGCGTACGGGGAGGAGAATCTTCCCAGGGAGGGCGGATACGTGATGGTTCCCAACCATCAGGGAAAGTATGATGTGCTGGGCATTATGAATGTGCACAAGGAGCCCTGCTCCTTCGTGATGGACAAGGCCAAGTCCCACACGATCCTGGTGCGGGAGATTGTGGACCTGGTACAGGGGAAGCGGCTGGATAAGGCGGACGTACGCCAGGCTATCCAGGTGATCAACGATATGGCCAGGGAGGTCAGCGAAGGAAAGCGTTACATCATTTTTCCGGAGGGGGAATATGAATTTAACAACAAGAACCGGATGGGAACCTTCAAGCCAGGAAGCTTTAAGGCGGCCGTGAAGGCCAAGGCTCCCATCGTGCCGGTGGCGCTCATCGATTCCTATAAGGTGTTCAACAGCTTCACATTAGGGAAGGTCACCACCCAGGTTCATTTCCTAAAGCCCTTATATTATGAAGATTATGCGGGCAAGAAGACCACGGAGATTGCTGAGATTGTCAGGGGGCGGATTGAAGAAGTGGTGGAGCAGTACAACTTTTCCCGTCCCTATTAAGTATTATTTTCCTGATCCGGGAGGGACCAGCCGGGAATCCTTCCGCTTTGCAGGGCCGTAAACAGCCTTGTTTTGACGCCTGGATTTTCCGCGTTGAGCTGGCGCAGGAGCTGTTTTACATACTCCCGCCGGGTATGCCCGTCGGCGGGACAAGGATTTTTTAAGACAGGAAGGCTGTTTTTCCGACAAAATCCGACAATGTCCGCCTCATTCATATAGAGGAAGGGGCGGATGATCCGAAGACCGCTGTCAGACAGGTCCATAACCGGGGGAAAGGCGTAGAAACGTCCCTCATACAGGAGGGACATCAGCATGGTCTCAATAAAATCGTCCTTGTGGTGGCCGTAGGCGACGGCTGTGCAGCCAAGGGATCTTACAGCGTCATGGAGCGCGCCCTTGCGAAGCCTGGCACAGAGGGCGCAGGGATGCTTTTCCTTTCGCCGCTCAAAGACGATCTCTCCGATCCGGGTGGAGACGATCTGGTGGGGAACCTCAAGGGCTTTACAGAATTGGCCCATACCCACGGTGTCGAAGTTTCCAAAGCCTAAGTCTGGTAGGGCTTCAGGTTCCAGATCTTTAGAAGCTGACCCTCCCTCTGCCTGCTGAGAATGCTCTGGAGAGATCGGAAGAGCACACGTCTGAACTCC
>CATJBQ010000066.1 GCA_949738465.1 uncultured Lachnospiraceae bacterium | reverse complement strand
TTAGGAGCCTACAGCGCCCAGATCGGCTTCGGTCTGCCCTCCATCGGAGGAAAGGATTCCATGTCGGGAAGCTTTAACGAGATCGACGTACCGCCCACCCTGGTTTCCTTTGCGGTGGACATTGCCCGGGAGCGGGAGATCATTACGCCGGAGTTAAAGGCGGCCAGCAATAAGCTGGTGAACTTTAAGATTGCCAGGGACGAGTACGACCTGCCGGATTATCAGCAGGTGATGAAGCTGTATGATGCCATCCATACCCTGATCGGCAGGGGGGCCATCGTGTCGGCTTACGCCCTGGATGGCAAGGGAATTGCGGCGGCGGTGAGCAAGATGGCCTTTGGCAACAAGCTGGGCGTTACCATTGATGCGGATCATTGCAGGAACTGCATGTTCTCCCCACGGTTTGGCCATATCATTGCCGAGGTGCCCGCTGACAAGCTGGCTCTGGTGGAGGAGCTGACGGAGGCAGATTCCTACCGGGTATTCGGTGAGGTCAATGACAGGAAAGCGTTTGTCTATGGGGATGTGGAGATTTCCATGGAGGAAGCGCTGCGCGTCTGGCAGAAGCCCTTAGAAAAGGTGTTCCCCACCCGTGCCGTGGAAGGGGCGGAGCCGGTAGAAAGCGGTCTTTACGATACGAAGCATATTTACGTCTGCAGGAACAAGGCGGAAAAGCCCCGGGTATTTATCCCGGTATTCCCGGGAACCAACTGCGAGTACGACAGCGCAAGGGCCTTTGCAAGGGCCGGGGCGGAGCCGGTGGTGAAGGTGTTCCGGAATTTATCTGCCTCGGATATCCGGGATTCCGTTGCAGAATTTGAAAAAGCCATCGACGACGCCCAGATCATCATGTTCCCCGGCGGATTTTCTGCCGGAGACGAGCCGGAGGGAAGCGCCAAGTTCTTTGCCACAGCCTTCCGCAACGGACGGATCACGGAGGCGGTCAACCGCCTGTTAAAAGAGCGGGACGGCCTGATGCTGGGAATCTGCAACGGCTTCCAGGCGCTGGTGAAGCTGGGCCTGGTGCCTTACGGCGAGATTACGCCCCAGAAGGAGGATTCCCCCACCTTAACCTACAATACCATCGGACGCCATATTTCCAAGATGGTCTATACCAAGGTGGTCACCAACAAGTCCCCCTGGCTTAGGAAAGCTGAGTTAGGCAAGACTTACACCAGCCCGGCCTCCCATGGCGAGGGGCGGTTTGTGGCGCCGAAGGAATGGCTGGAGCGGCTCTTTGCCAACGGGCAGGTGGCAACCCAGTATGTGAATGAGGAAGGCATTCCCACCATGGATGAGGAGTGGAACATCAACGGATCCTACATGGCCATTGAGGGCATCACCAGCCCGGACGGGCGGATCTTAGGGAAGATGGCCCATGCCGAGCGCAAAGGGCGCAGCGTTGCCATGAATATCACCGGGGATCAGGATCTTGGATTATTTGAGGCCGGGGTGGAATATTTCCGGTAGGCGGGGATTGTTCTCCAGAGGCACACCCGGTTATCCTGTGAGGGCAATCGGGGGCAGCCCAGAAAGAGAATAGAGTAAGTCTGAATGACCTTGTAGAGAGGAGGATTCCTTTCTATGAGGTCATTTCAAAATCTTATGTTATTGAGCCGCCCTGTTCAATCTACGGTATTTATAGCTGGGCCAGAAGCCTCTGGATCCCGTCCCCAAGGGCCTTCACATTGGCCGTAAGAAGCTCCTGCCCATAGGCCGGAGAAGCGTGGGTGATGGGACTCTGGCCCGCCATGGCCAGTTGATCCTTTTCTTCCTTCAGATATTCCATGTGGACCAGATCCGGCCGGACGGCCATGGTGATGGAGGTCTCGTTGGCGGCGGCGTGGTCGTTCTGGTACTTTAGCCGGTCGTCGGTGATAAATTCCCAGGGCGATACGCAGATGAGACCGGTGGAATCCTGAATCTGTCCTTTGAGCGCCGCAAAATGATGGTTGGAAGGGCCGTGACCGTGGGCGGCAAGGATTCGAAAGCCTGCCCGGCCAAGATTTCTGGCAATCTGTATCAGCATCTGGTCAAAAAGGGGATCCGGCGTCCAGTAGGCGCTGCCGGTAAGCTGCTGCATGGGATAGTCGGTGAGGGCGTCCCCGCTGCAGATGTCCATGCCGTAAAATTCCTTCTGGGGATCGTGGTAGTACCGGTCGGGTCCCAGAAAAAGCTTGGGGAGGACGATGCCGCCGATCCGTTCCGCCACCTTTTCAAACAGTGCCTGGGACTGGATCCCATCGGCGCCTAAGGGGAGCTGGGGGCCGTGCCATTCCAGGGTGCCTAAGGGCAGGTAGGCCACCGGGCACTGGATCAGGCGCCGGGTGAATTCGGCGGGACATAGTTCTTCATAAAGTACGTGCTGTGTGTTCATGCAGGATGCTCCTTTCGTGAAAAAAATATCAAAAGCGTTGCTTTCCTTCTATTTTAACGGAATTGGGGGGATTGTCAAGGTGCAGTTTGAAAGGTTTCGAAAAGCTTTCAAAAAGTTTATGTTTTTTTTTATTGCTTTTATTCTGTTTTTCTGCTATGATGTTTCTATCAGAAGTTATCAGATCATTGACGTTTCGTCATGTTTTTCCAAAAAGTGAAAAGACAAAATAATTAAAAAAAGAAAGGGGTAGTGCCTGTGAGTAAAAAAATTACTGGAACCGATTTTCATCAGTTGCTGGAAGAAATTCGGCAGACGGAGGGGCTTCCGGAGAATCTGTCCACCGAGGCTCATCTGTGGGATGAAGCGCTGAAGAAGGAGGCGTTCGTGATGCCGGATCATCTGGAGTGCGAGATCCGTTTTCAGGATGGCGGTACTTATAACTATCGTGTTCCGGTGCTGAAGGTGCAGTCCTATTCCCTGGAGAATATTGAAAAGAAGCACTTAAGCGTTTTGGCGCCATTTCTGCCGCTGCGTTTCCGGAAAGCAATGGTAAGAGACAGGAACACAGGTAAAATTCGTTTTCAAATTACAAAAGAGGAATTGACATCCTTTTATCAAGAACTTATACTAATCTTAGACCGGGAAGTGGAAGCCGGACAGTTGACAGTGAAGAACCGCAGTATCCTTTTGTCCCTGCTGCGCAAGTCCATGATCCGTGTCTTTTATCAGGATGAAGCGATGATCAAGGAGGTTGTGGAGATGACAGAGCCGATTTTAGAACTGGAGATTGAGGAATATATCCGTGCCAGTGAGGAATCACAGGAGCTGGCACGGAAGGTGACGCAGGAACTGGAGCAGACATCCCAAGAGCTGGAGCAGTACAAGGAAAACAGTGCCAGGGATCAGGAGCTGATCGCTTCTCTTAGGAGCCAGTTGGAGGCCCTGCAGAAAAAGCCATGATCTCAATGAACGTTCCTCATTTTTTTCTTCCAACCCAGATACACCCCAAGCAGCGGGAGTCCGGCCCCTACCCAGGCGGTGGGGCTGGCAAAGCAGACCGCCCAGAAGCCGGCAGGCTTTAAGAGGATCCACACGGCCCCGATGCGGCAGACCATCTCAAACAAACCGCTCATCATGGGCCAGAAGCCCTGATCTAAGCCCTGCAGGGCATTCCGGTATAAATAGATCATAACCAGCGGTATGAAAAAGCAGGAGGCGGTGACCAGGTATTGTCTGGCATAGCCTAAGATTTCCGCCGTCGGTTCGCTTAAAAACAGGGAAACTAAGGGCATTCCGCCCACACAGCAGATCAGGGCCCCCAGGGCGGCAAGAACCAGGGAAACCCAGAAGGCTTTTTTCATGCCGTCAAAAATCCGGTCATAGTGGCCGGCGCCCAGATTCTGCCCGTTGTAGGTGGACATGGTGGTACCTAAGGTTACCATGGGCTGGGTGGCGAGCTGCTCCACCTTGGCGGCGGCCGTATAAGAAGCCACCACCGTAGAGCCGAAGACATTGATGGCGCTCTGGAGGATCATAACGCCTACGGCTGTAATCGTGTAGTTGAGAGCCATGGGGATCCCAACGCCGAACATGCTTTTGCATATCCCTAAGGTCAGGCGGAAATCCCGCTTTTTCAACTTTAATATCTCAAATTTCCGAAACATGTATACAAAACACAAAAGGGCGGAAAATGCCTGGGAGATGACCGTGGCCCAGGCAGCGCCTTCGGTTCCCATTCCCACCTGGACAATCAGAAAAATATCCAGCACAATATTTAAAAGGGAGGCCAGCACCAGAAAATACAGGGGCGTCTTGCTGTCCCCCACACCCCGAAGGATCGCGGAGGCGATGTTAAAAAACATGGTAGCCCCCAGCCCGCCGTAGATCACGATGATGTAGGCGTAGGACATTTCAAAAATATTTTCCGGGGTGTTCATAAAACGCAGCAGCAGCCGGGCGCTGATCATGGTGAGTACCGTCAGCACTGCGGACACAATCAGCCCCAGGGACAGGGAGGCGGCCACACGGCTTTTCAGCTCCTCCTCATTGCGGGCGCCGAAGGCGTGGGACATCTTGATGCCGAAGCCCTGGGCAATTCCGATAGCAAAGCCCAGCACCATGAAGCAGATGGAGCCGGTAGCTCCCACAGCGGCCAGGGCGTCCTCCCCCAGAAAACGGCCCACAATCAAGGTGTCCACCATGTTGTAGAACTGCTGGAACACGTTGCCGATCAATACCGGTATGGAAAAATACAATATTAATTTTAACGGGGAACCCGTAGTCATATCCTTTGTCATAATGGTATTCTCCTTTCATCATTAAGATTGCGCGGAATGCTGCGCAAACAGGTACACCGAAGGTTTAATGATCCTGATGGATCCGGGGCAGGTTCCAGCGGTAGTGGGCGGCCAGCAGCCGGATGGCAATCACCAGGGCCACGCTCAATAAAATAGCCGGAATTTCGGGGAGGCGCCGGTATAGCGCCAGGTACAGCACCGCCCCTGCCAGGGAGGCGCAGGCATACACATGCTTGATAAACACGAAGGGCGTCATGCCGGCCATGATATCCCGAAGCATGCCACCGCCGATACCGGTGACGGCCCCCACGAACAGCATCAGGAAAGCGCCGCCCTCCGGCTGGATCTCCCAGGCGGTGCGGATGCCGGTGACGGTAAAGATTCCCAGGCCGATGGCGTCCAAGGTGTTCATGGCCTGCTCGTAGGAGGCCATAAAACGGCTCTCCAGAAGCTCTTTTTTAAAATAGATCAAAAAGAACAGGAAGCAGGAGGTGAGCACGGCGGCCCCTGCATAGGACACATTCTGGAACATTTTGGGCGGATGGATCCCCAGGATCAGATCCCGGATGCAGCCGCCGCCCACCGCCGTAGTGATGCCCAGCACCATGACGCCGAAAATGTCCATATTTTTGCGGATTGCCACCAGTGCACCGGAGGATGCAAAGGCGATGGTTCCGATAATTTCCAGAAGAAATAAAAAGGTTGTATATTCCATAATATAAGCCCCCTGTAACAGGTGATATCCGGATCCGTTCCGGCCGTCTGTAACATTGCTGGAATAGTATACACGATTCCTGTCAGAAATTCAATTGCTATTTTTATTTTTTCGTGCTACCATAAAAAGGATGATACAAAGGAGGGAAAGATGGCAAATACTGATTTTTCCAAAGGCCCCGTCTGGCGGTGCATTGTGGCCCAGTCCATCCCGCTGATTCTGGCCCAACTGGTACAGCTTCTCTATAATGTGGTGGACCGTATTTATATCGGCCATCTGCCGGGGGAAAACAGCCTGGCGCTGACCGGCGTGGGGCTGGCTTTTCCGCTGACCACGCTGATTGCAGCCTTTACCTTCCTCTATTCTACCGGCGGGACGCCCCTTTTTTCCATTGCCAGAGGGAGGCAGGATGAGGAACGGGCAGAGCGGATCTTAGGGATGGTGTGTGCGCTGCTGGTGGTGACCTCCCTGGCGCTTCTGGTGTTCTGTTACGTGCTGCGAAGGCCGGTCCTGTACCTGTTTGGGGCCAGCGACGCCTCTTATGGGTACGCGGATATCTACCTTCGGATTTACCTTCTGGGCACGCCCTTTACCATGCTTTCCACGGGACTGAATGGATTTATCAATGCCCAGGGATTTCCACGGGTGGGCATGTGCACCACCCTGATCGGGGCGGCGCTGAACTTAGCGCTGGATCCGGTGTTTATTTTTGTATTCCATATGGGAGTGGCCGGAGCGGCCCTGGCCACCGTGTTCAGCCAGGTGGTGTCGGCCGTGTGGGCGCTTACGTTCCTGCTGGGGCGGCGGGCCATTCTCAGGATCCGGCGCAGGTATCTCCGGATTGAGGCAAAGCTTCTTTGGGAGATTTTGAGCCTGGGGATTTCCGGGTTCATTATGCAGGCCACCAACTGTCTGGTGCAGGTGGTGTGCAACGCCACGTTAAAGGTTTACGGAGGAGATCTCTATGTGGGAATCATGACGGTGATCAATTCGGTGCGGGAGATTCTGTCCCTGCCGGTGAGCGGCCTCACCAGCGGCTCCCAGCCGGTGCTGGGTTATAATTACGGCGCGAAACGCTATAAAAGGGTGCGTCAGGGAATCCGCTTTACCGCCCTTGTGGGAATTGTATACACGACGCTGGCCTGGCTGGTGGTGGTGGCCAGTCCCCGGTTTTTTATGTCCATCTTCACGGATGATGTGGAAATGATCGAACAGGGGATCGGGGCGCTGAAGCTGTACTTTTTCGGGTTCTGCTTTATGTCCTTCCAGTTTGCCGGACAGTCCACCTTCACGGCCCTGGGCTACTCCCGGCACGCGGTATTTTTCTCACTGCTGCGGAAAGCGGTGATTGTAGCACCCCTGACGGTGCTGCTGCCGTACCTGGGCCTGGGAGTGGACGGGGTATTTCTGGCGGAGCCCATTTCCAATGCGGTGGGAGGGCTGGCCTGCTTTGTGACGATGTATGTAGTTGTATACCGGAATTTAAAGAGAAAGGAATTGGAACATGGAATTTCAAAAGCTGATTGATTTCCGGAACGGGTTTCCGGGATTTACAAAGGAAATGGGGATGGTGGTCACGGAGGTGGAGGCAGGCTATGCCCGGGTGGAGATGGAGCTTGACGGCCGCTCCCACAATCCCATCGGGTCCATCCATGGGGGTGTGATCTTTGCCATTGCGGATACGGCCGGCGGCGTGGCCGCCACCAGCCGGGGCAGCTATGTGACCACGGTAAGCGGCAGCATCAATTACTTAAATCCCGCCATGCAGGGGACGAAGAAGCTGATCGCTGCCGCAAAGGAGCTGAAGGCCGGGAAGAATATCCTGGTCTACGATGTGACGGTGTCTGACGAAAAGGGCCGGGTGATCGCCGAGACGAGGATGACCTATTATAGTCTGCATAAGCCGGTGGAGCTGTAGTTCCTGGGCCGTTCAAGCTTTCGCACTTTACTTCTGAAAAGTTTTTGTGTATAATAGGAAAGCGGGCAAATTCTGCCCCGGGAAAAAGCGGAGTTTCCAGGACGGTCTTTCGGGTGTTCCTGGAACAGGATTGCAAAAAAAGGAGACATGAACATGGTAAAAGCAGTTGTTGGAGCAAACTGGGGAGACGAAGGAAAAGGCAAGATCACAGACATGCTGGCGAAGGAAGCCGATATTATCGTGCGCTTCCAGGGTGGAGCCAATGCGGGGCATACCATTGTAAATGATTATGGGAAGTTCGCCTTACATACCCTGCCGTCGGGGGTATTTTACGGCCACACCACCAGCATTATCGGCAACGGGGTGGCGCTGAACATTCCGGTACTGTTTGGGGAGATCCAGTCAGTCGTGGAGCGGGGCGTGCCAAAGCCGAAGATCCTGGTGTCGGACCGGGCCCAGATGGTGATGTCCTACCATATCAGGTTTGACGAGTACGAGGAGGAGCGGCTGGCCGGCAAGTCCTTCGGGTCCACCAAGTCCGGAATCGCGCCCTTCTATTCCGATAAATACGCCAAGATCGGCTTCCAGGTCAGCGAGCTTTTCGACGAGGAGCTTCTGCAGGAAAAAGCAGTGCGGATCTGTGCTCAGAAGAATGTGCTGCTGGAGCATTTGTATCATAAGCCACTGATAGAGCCGGAGGAATTACTGGCAGAGCTTCACGGCTACCGAGATATGATCGCGCCCTACGTGTGCGATACCTCCGCCTACCTCTGTGAGGCCATCAAGGCCGGGAAGCAGATTCTGCTGGAGGGGCAGCTTGGCTCCCTGAAGGATCCGGATCACGGGATCTATCCCATGGTGACCTCATCCTCCACCCTGGCGGCTTACGGGGCCATCGGCGCGGGAATCGCTCCCTATGAGATCGGGAAGATCATCACGGTCTGCAAGGCCTATTCCTCGGCGGTGGGAGCAGGAGCTTTTGTCAGCGAGCTTTCTGGCGATGCGGCGGAGGAACTGCGGCGCAGAGGCGGCGACGGCGGCGAGTACGGCGCTACCACAGGGCGGCCCAGACGCGTTGGCTGGTTTGACTGCGTGGCCAGCAGGTATGGCTGCCGGATCCAGGGAACCACCGACGTGGCTTTCACGGTGCTGGATGTGCTGGGGTATCTGGATGAGATCCCGGTCTGCGTGGCCTATGACATCGACGGGGAGATCACAACGGACTTCCCTACCACCGTGAAGCTTGAGAAGGCCAAACCGGTACTTGAGACAATGCCGGGCTGGAAATGCGATATCCGGGGGATCCGAAGCTACAGGGAGCTGCCGGAGAACTGCAGGAGGTACATCGAATTTGTGGAAGAAAAAATTGGCTTCCCTATCACCATGGTATCCAACGGGCCGGGCCGGGAGGACATTATTTATCGTTAAGGAGAGCGGCCCTATAAGGGCCGCTTCGTAAAGGAGCAGCGATGATAAGGAATATTATTTTTGACGTGGGAAATGTGCTGGTGGATTTTCGCTGGGAGGGAGCGGTGAGGGATCACGGCCTCACCGGGGAGCGTTTGGAGCGCCTTAGGAGGGCTACCTTAAAGAGCCCCATGTGGAATGAGCTTGACCGCAGTACGCTGCCGGATGAAGAGATCCTGGCGGGGTTTATCCAGAATGACCCCGGGATCGAGGCGGATATTCGGCGGATGTGGCAGTATAACCATGAGATGATCCGATGCTTTGCGGACAGCCATGACTGGGTCCGCGGATTTAAGGAACGGGGATATGGCTGCTATATTTTATCCAACTATTCCCGGCACACTTATGAGATCACCAGAAAAGAGCTGGAGTTCGAAAAACTTATGGATGGCAGTCTCTATTCCTTTCAGGTGCGGCAGGTAAAGCCGGAGCCGGAGATTTATGAGACCCTTCTTGCACGGTTTTCTTTGAAGCCGGAGGAATGTGTTTTTCTGGACGACAGTGCTGCCAATGTGGAGGCGGCCGGAAGACTGGGAATCCATGGAATCGTATATCAGAGCAGAGAACAGGCCCGGCAGGAGCTTGCAAGACTGGGCGTGGAGTGAACATGGAGGTGGGCTGCCTGGGCAGCCCACGATTGATTGTTTAAGCTGGACTTTCTTTTTCCGGTGCGTATTTTGTGATTGTGAAAAGTGCTTTTTGGTCTTGGTATCATAGCTGATGCCTACCAATAAAAGCTCACTTTTGAAGTTGAATTTTTCTATGAATTGTGTATATTCTTTTTTGAATCTGCGGTATAGCATTTTTGGTAAGATTCTCAAATAATGGCCTGGAGTCAGCCTCTTTGGAATAGTAAGCCAGGAGCATTTTGGCGGCAAAGGATTTGCCAAAACGTCTGGGCCGGCTAAAACAGGTCAGCATTTTGTCACTGCCAAGGACACTGTTGGTGTAGAGGATCAACTCGATTTATCTACATACGTACCTCTTTTCAGCATTGCCTGAAATCCGTCTGCGGGTGGATTCAGATAAGATCCCATGTTGTCACACTCCTTTCCTTCATTTTAACATAGGGCATCTGCTCCGTCCAGACATTTCGCCATCTGCTCCATACAGATCCAGTAATTCGCCTCCCTGCCCCCGGAAGCGGTAGCGGCATTGGCCCGGCATTCCTCTGGCGACAGCAGCCAGTCCTCCCGGAGATACCCCAGCTCTAGACATTCCAGGGTCTCAAGATAAATATCATGGGGAAGCGCACGGGCCTCAACGCGTGCAAGCACCCTTGCGGCAGTCTTTTCATAGGCAGGAAAATAGAAGCCGCCGTCATCCTCATCAAAGCTTAGATTGTGTACCGAAAAAGCCTCTGCCCCTTTTGGAAAATAGGCCCGTTCCTCCCGGGAGTCGGATACAAACAGATAGTACAGGCAGGCCAGCCGTTTGCCGTCCGCCTTGCGCAGGATCCGGCCCAGCCGCTGGAGACGCTGCCGCTCCATGGAGGTGCCGGATAAAATGATGCCCACCGCGGCCTCCGGTACATCCAGCCCTTCGTCCAGGGCCCGGCAGGTCAGGAGGATCCGAAGGTCCCCCTCCCGGAAGCGCTCCAGGGCATTTTTGTTGGCCAGCGAGCCCATTTTGGAGTGGTAGCGGCCCACTCTGGCCGGATAATCCTGGATTAAAAAAACGAACAGGCGTTCGATTTGCGGGATGCTTTCGCCGAAAATCAGGATCTGCTTGCCGGGATCTAAGCGTTTCAGCAACTGGCGGACACAGGAGGTGCGGGCGCTGGCCATGGATACCTGCCGTTTTCGCTTGTAGGACAGATGGAGATAGGTCCGGGCCAACCGCTGTATTTTTCCGGTTTCTGTTCTGGCCAGCTCTGTCAGATGGACGAAAAAGGAGCCGCCCTGGCAGGAGCGAAGGCCCGGCAGTGCTTTCAAAAGCGCGGTGCGGGTATGGAGAAGCTGATCGGAGAGCTCCTCATAGACCTTCTGTTCTTCATTCCGGAAGGGGACTGCGATCTGCCAGACGGCAAACTGGCAGATGGCGCCCCGCTTCAGGGCGCGCTCCAAGCCATAGTGGTAGATCTCCTTTCCAAGGGCGGGAACCAGGATCCGTTCGTAGCCGGGGCATCTGGCAGTGGCGGAAAGCCCCAGGGAGCAGTAGCGGCCGGGGAGCTTCTTAAAATCCAGATAGGGAAGAAATTCAAAAATCTTCTGATTTTCACTGCTGGTATAATTGTGGCATTCGTCTGCGATCAGAAGGACGGTGCAGCCTCTTTGAAGTTCTGCAAGTATTTGCCGCGCTAAACGATATCTGGCGGAATTTATCACATAGATCATGTAATCCTCCTCCCCGGGAGAGGTCCTTCCACCGCCACAGATTCCGATTCGGGGAGCTGCCGGAGCAGAATCTGTCTGGGAGAGGATTTTTGTAAGCGCTCTTTTCCACTGGGGGATCAAGGAGCTTTTGGGCACCACGATCTTCACCCGGAGACTAGGGGCAGTTTCGGAAAGACTTAAGATTCCAGCCAGAGCCAGCCGGGTCTTGCCGGCTCCTGTGACGGCGTTCACGATGCCGCGGTATTCATTTTGTTCCCAAAGTGTCAGACATTCCTGCTGCCAGGGATATAATTCCTGTATCATAGGTATTCACTTCTTTCTGTTCTGGCGGTCTTAAAGTGTCCTGTTCCTCTCGTATCAGAGCCCGTTTCCTGTCGATTCCTGTTGCGGATGATGGAAATATATGGTAAAATCCCTTTAGGTGCTGCCAGGATGGTAGGCGGTTAGCCCTCTACGGAGGGACTGTGACCCTTCGTTTACATAGAAACCCCAAGGGGAATCTTGGAAAGGAGGGCTGAGTGGATGTTGACGATTGAAGGATTAATAGCAATGATTAGTCTATGTATCACTTGCTTCAGTTTCGGATACGCCATCGGAAGCAAGGATAATAATACACAAAAATAGCCGCCCCCAACCAAAGGATACGGCTATTTTGTAATCTAATAATTGGGCAAACCGTCTATCGGCCAGCACCTTTTATGTCTATAATATAACATATAGATAGAATAAGTGCAAGCGATTTTATAAATTTTACAGGAAAGGATTTTTACCATGGACTATGAAGTACTATACGGCCAGCTTGCGGATCTGGAGAAGCAGTTGAAGGAAAAGCTGGCTCTGATGCAGCGGCTTAGTAAGAGTGTGGCAAAGGAGACGGAAGGGGGAGATCTGAAAGGTCTTACCAAGGATCTTGGGACTCTGATGGAAGCCAACCGCCAGCAGGCGGAACTTTTTAAGGAGCTTGCAGAGGCGGTGGAGGGCTTTGATACCCAGGCCTATTTTGAGAGCGGGGATTACGCGGAGCAGATGCTGGGATATTGCCGGGAGCTTGCCATTGACGTTCGGGGCGAGTATCCGGTGTACGAGATGTTCCCCTACCGGGTGCGGTTCGATACGGAGAATCAGGAGATCTACCTGGACCGCAAGAAGGTGCAGAGCATGCGGCCGAAGAGTTTTGTCCAGACGGTAAAGGCGGGACAGGAGCGGCTGGAGAAGGAGAAGTTCAACGCCCAGACCTTTGTCAATGAGCTGGCGGAGGCCTATGATCTGGCTGTGATGAAGCAGAAGAAGGGGCCGGAGGACGATATCTATCTCACCAGCCTTCACCGGTTCCTGGCCCCCATGGGGCGGTTCCGCAAGGATTACGATATCCAGAGCTTTTCCTTTGATGTGGCCCGGCTCTACGCCGCCGGAGAGGGAAGGACCAAGAACGGACGGCGTTTCCAGTTCGGACCCAGCCGGGAAGGCAAGAAAGCCCTGCGGATCCTGGACTCGGAGGGGAAGGAGCAGTTTCTGGCAACGATCCGGTTTTTCAGTGACGAGGAATGACCGGAGGCGGATCACAGAAGCGCCCGATAGAAGGAAAGCCTTTGGGCTGAAGGATTGGAGAGGCTATGGAGAGAGAACAGGAGTTTGATACCGCAGGGATCCGCTTTCTGACGGATTTCTGGCAGGAAAAATATATAGACGAGTACATCCGCTTCGGTGGCAGCAAGATCAAGTTTGTCACCGGCCGTCCCGGGAGTGGGAAGACCTTCTTTCTGGACCAGGTATCGTCCCTGGCCGGACAGGCCGGGTACTGCACCGTGGATTTTTCGGCCAGAGAGATCTGGCTCAATGATTTTAAGGATATTTATTTCGAGATCTTCCGTCAGTGCGATCTGATGGAATGTCTGGAGGGCTGCAGCCGCAGGGTGGTGGCCGGGATGGGATATGACCACCGGGAGATCCCCCAGGGACTGACCTTTGTGGACTTCCTGTCCAGAGAAAACGCGTTCGATGCCTTGACACGCCGGGAGATCCGTACCCAGTTGAAGGAGATTTTTCTGGACAATCCGCTGCTTGATAACAATTTTGCCCTGGCCTGCAGTATGCTGACCGGGAGTATTTTAGGCTACCCTCTTCTGGAGGACCAGAACAAAACGCTGCTCTTAGGCTGGCTTGGGGGAGACCGCAGTGTGAAGCTGGTACAGCTCCGGGCCCTGGGACTTTCGCCCAGCAGGATCACCAGGTACAATGCCCGGCATATGCTGCGTTCTTTAGCGGAGGTGATCCACATCGGCGGCCATGCGGGATTGTTTGTCACAGTGGACGATCTGGACATCCTCATCAGCCGCTCCAGCCTGGAGCCTTTGCACTATACGAAGATGAAGCGGGAGGATACCTACGAGAGCCTGCGGCAGTTGATCGACGAGATCGACAGCCTCCGCCATCTGATGTTTGTTTTTGCATTTGACCGGGCTCTGATGGACGATGAGAATTGCGGATTGAAGTCGTACCAGGCCCTGTGGATGCGGATCCAGACGGAGATCCACGGGGAACGGTTCAACCGCTTTGCCGATATTGTGGATCTGGACGCCATGGCGGCCCAGGAGTATACGCCCCAGGTCCTTCGAGAGATCTCCGAGAGCTTTTCTAAGTCCTTAAGCAGCAGGGATATCAGGGTATTGAGCCTTGAGCAGGCAGAGGCGCTGCTGGCCAGGGCGAAGCTTGGGAATCTTGGGATCCCACAGCTTATTTACAATACGATGACGGGAGGTGAGGACAATGGATTGGAGCAATAAGGAGGCTGTACCGGATTTCGACATGGAAGCCCGGCATATCATAGAAGCGCTGCGCTCCGGCATCCCCTCCCGGGCGGTGGGAGCCTATTTTTCCGGCGCCCGGCCACGGATTATGCGTGAGATTACCGAGCGGATGGAGAACGCCGGCAAGACGGGAAAGCCCGGCGGTATGGTGATTTCCGGAAAATACGGCGAGGGCAAGACCCACCTTCTCAATACGGTGTTTACCAGAGCCCACGCCAATCATATGGTGGTGTCCTATCTTTCCTTAAGCAAAGAGACGCCCATGGACAAGCTGTACCTGATTTACCAGAAGGTGATGGGGAATACCTACCTTCCCCAGCATCAGCAGCCTGGATTTCTGCACCTGCTGGAGAATATAACGCCAAACAGCCCGCTGGCCTCGGAAATGATTGCCTTTTCCGCCAAGGAGCTTGAGACGGATAAGCTCTATTACCTGCTCCGCTCTTACCTGAATACGGAGGACGCGGAGGAAAAGTTCCTGCTTAAGGCCGATCTGGAAGGGGATTTCATTGCCAACGCGCCTTTGAAGAAAATCTACCGGCGGATTTTCAATACTCCGGTAAAATATAACGTGAATTTTACGAAGACAAAGCACTGCCAGGATTATTTTGCTTTTATGGGACATTTGTTTAAGCAGATGGGCTACCAGGGCTGGGTGATTCTGGTGGATGAGGCGGAGCTGATCGGGCGTCTGGGAAAGAAGGCCCGGCTTAATGCCTACCGGAATATGGCTCGTTTCCTGCTTCCCGGCCTGGGAACCGAATCGACCTTTACGTTATTTGCGCTGAGCGCATCCTATATCGAGGATGTGATTGAGGGAAAGCACGACCAGGAGAATCTGGCGGAGCTTTTCCCAGAGGATCCGGAACCCATGAGCACGGTGCTGGAGCTCCTTAAGAGAGCGCCCCAGCTTCATCCATTGACCCGGACAGAATTTTTGGAGGTGCTGGAGAAGTTAACGGATTTTCATGGCAGGGCTTATCAGTGGCAGCCCCAGGTTCCGGCGGCGGAGCTGGAGAAGATCACCCAGTCCGGCGGATATCTGCTGCGGACGAAGATCCGGGCGGCCATAGAGTATCTGGACCAGATGTACCAGTATGGGGAATGCCACGGAACCGGGATCTCCCAGTTGACGGCGGAGTCTTACGGGGAGGAGGTTCCTTCCCTGGCGGTGCTGCTGGAAGAAGAACAATAAGGGAGAGAAGATCACACAATCCTCACAATTCCTTCCATATTTTATCACATTTTTTTCTTAAACTAGAGAAAGCCCCTTAGCGGGGCTTTCCGAAGAAATTTGTGAATAAAATACAGGGAGGAATTTTTTGTGATTGAAATCAGACATCTGACAAAGAAATACGGCGCCCATGTGGCGGTGGATGATCTGTCCCTCACCATGGAGCCAGGGAGAATCTACGGATTCTTAGGGCCCAACGGGGCGGGGAAGTCCACTACCATGAACATCATCACCGGATATCTGGGAGCCACCGGCGGAGAGGTGAAGATTAACGGCTTTGACATTTTAGAGCATCCGTTGGAGGCCCGCCGGTGCGTGGGCTACCTGCCGGAACTGCCGCCTTTGTACCAGGAGATGACGGTGTTGGAGTATCTGCGGTTTGTGGCGGAATTAAAGGAGATCAAAAAGGAGGAGCGTAAAGGACAGATCGAGGAAGTGATGGAGCTCTGCGGCGTCACGGAAATGTCTCGCCGTCTGATCCGCAATCTTTCCAAGGGCTACCGCCAGCGGGTGGGGCTGGCCCAGGCGATTCTGGGAAAGCCCCAGGTGGTGATCTTAGACGAGCCCACCGTGGGCTTAGACCCCAAGCAGATTCTGGAGATGCGGGAGTTGATCCGGGAATTGGGAAAGGAACACACCGTGATCTTAAGCTCCCATATCCTGCCGGAGGTCAGCGCAGTCTGCGACCATATTTTTATCCTGTCTAAGGGAAAGCTGGTGGCCGGTGATTCCACGGAGAGCCTGACCCACCGGATGGCGGGAGCGCCCCAGCTTCTTCTGGAGGTCAAGGGAAGCCGGGAAAAAGTGGAGGCCATGGCCGGGAGCATACCGGAGGTTCTGGAAGCGGAACTGGCACAAGGGTCCCGGGAAGGGCTGTGGCAGGTAACGATGGAGCTTGCCGATCCCGAAGCAGGCCGGGAGAAGGTTTTTTATGCCTGCGTGGAGGCGGAGCTTCCGATTTACCGGATGCAGTTGGAGGAACGTACCTTAGAGGACGTATTCCTGAACCTGACCGGAGAGGAGCAAACGGGCCTGGAGGAAGAATACCAGGAGGAAGCGGAAAAGGCAGAAGACCTGAAGGAAGAATACCAGGAGGAAGCGGAAAAGGCAGAAGACCTGGAGGAAGAATACCAGGAGGAAGGAGGTGAGCAGCCGTGAAAGCCATTTTTAAGAGAGAGTGGAAGGCCCTGTTCCAGAGCGTGACCGGATGGCTGTTTCTGGCGGTAACCCTGGGACTGTTCGGGCTGTATTTTTATTTGTATAATCTGCGCTACGGCTATCCGTACCTGTCCAGCACCTTGTCGTCCATCGTCTTTATCCAGATGGTCACCGTACCGGTTCTCACCATGCGTTCCCTGGCAGAGGAGCGGAAGAATAAGACGGACCAGCTCCTTTTGACGGCTCCCGTGTCGGTGGGAAAAATTGTATGGGGCAAGTTTTTTGCCATGGCGGCAGTTTTTACAACATCTGTTGTCATAATGGCGGCCACGCCCCTGCTTCTTCTGCCCTTCGGGTCGGTTGCACTGGGAGAATGCTATGTCTCCCTGCTGGGGTACTGGCTCTTTGGCCTGGCCTGCATTGCCATCGGGACCTTTGTGTCCTCCTTGACGGAGAGCCAGGTGATCTCCGCGGTGCTGACCTTCGGGCTGCTGTTTCTGGGCTATATGATGGAAGGCATCTGCGGATTGATTTCCACCCAGGGGAACCTTTTGACAAAAATTCTTGGCTGCTATGATCTTTCCGGCGGTATGAATGACTTTTTCAACGGGATTCTGGACGTTCCGGCGATGATATATTATTTATCCCTGATTTTGCTGTTCCTGTTTCTGACCACCCAGTCCATCCAGAAACGGCGCTGGAGCATCAGCAGCAAAAAAATAAAACTGGGGGTATTTTCCACCGGATCTGCGGCCCTGGCCCTTGTGGCGGCAATCGTGGTAAACCTGGCAGCCGCCCAGCTTCCGGAGCAGGTCAGAAGCATCGACGTGACCGCCCAGAAGCTGTATACCATCACCGATGATACCAGGACCATGTTAAAGGGGCTTTCGGAGGATGTCACCATCTATGTGCTGTCCGGGGAGGATAACGGGGACGAGATGGTGAAAAAGACGCTGGAGCGTTACGCGGACGCTTCGAAGCACATTTCCGTGGTGTACAAGGATCCGGCGGTGTATCCGTCCTTTTACACCCAGTATACCGACAGCAGTATTTCCACCGGCAGCCTGATTGTGGAGAGCGGCCGGCGGTCCAGGGTGATTTCCTACAACGACCTGTATGAAATCTCCATGGATTATTCCACCTACAGCCAGAGTGTCACCGGCTATGACGCGGAGGGACAGCTCACCAGCGCCATCGCCTATGTGACAAAGGATGATATGCCAGTGGTATACCAGCTCACCGGCCATGATGAGCAGATGCTGGGCGAAACCTTTACCGATGCGATCAACAAGCTGAATGTGACCCTGGAAACCTTGAATCTGCTGGAGGAAGACGGAATCCCGGAGGACGCGGCGGCCCTGATTATCAACGGGCCGGCTAAGGACCTGTCGGCGGACGATGCCGATAAGGTGCTTGCCTACCTGAAAAATGGCGGGAAGCTTCTGATGAGCGCAGGCTACACCGGGAAAGAGATGCCCAATTACGAGGGTATTTTGTCCGCCTACCAGGTGCAGGTGAAGCCGGGAGTCGTTATGGAGGGCGACCGCAGTAATTTTTACCAGATGCCCTATTATATTCTGACAAAGGCGTCCTATACGGAGGCCAGCGCCCAGGTGGCAGGCGATTACATTTTCATACCATATGCCCGGGGGATTGGTTATCCCGGAGAAGCTGGCGCGGAAGATGCCGGGGATGCGGACGGTACGTCTGATGGAGCGAAGGACGCAGGCGCCGCAGAGGATGTGGCTTATACGGAGCTGCTTTCGACCAGCAGTCAGGCTTATCGAAAGGCAGACCCTGCAAAGATGGCTGCCCTTGAGAAGGAGGAGGGCGATGAGGAAGGCGCTTTTGCCCTGGGGCTTATGGTCTCGGCGCCCGCGGAAAACGGGGAGGGCACGGAGATTTATGTCTTTGGCAGCGACAGTATTTTCACCGACGAGATCAGCGAGATGGTTTATGGCAACAATGCGGCCCTGTTTGCCGGCGTGCTGTCCGGATTTACCGGAAATGAGGATGTCAGTGTGATCCCGGTAAAAAGCTATGAAGTGCAGTTCCTGACCATAAACCAGGCCGGCGTGCTGCTTTCAGGCCTGGGCCTTACGATCCTGGTTCCGCTGGTGCTGCTGCTTTTGGGAATCGGAATCTGGGCCAGAAGGAGGAGATGGTAATGGCAGGACAGAAAAAACAGTTTTTGGCGCTGCTTCTGGTGGTTGTAATCGGTGCGGCAGCATTTTTCGGCCTGCGGGCCTGGCAGAAAAGCAAGGATGAGGCCAGGGAAGCGGAAAAGGAGGCGGAGACAATTACGGCCGCCTCCCTTACGACGGATCAGATCACGGCCTTTTCCTACCGGCTGGACGGGGAGGAGCTTTCCTTTGAAAAGATGGACGGCGTCTGGCACTACAGCGGTGATGCGGATATTTCCATCAACCAGACCATGATCGATACCATGCTGCAGAGCCTTTCGAAGGTGACGGCGGCCCGGCAGATCCCAAAGCCGGAGAATACGGATGAGTACGGCTTTGCAGATCCCTCCAATGTGATCCGGGTGCAGGTTGGCCAGGAGGAGATCACCTTTACCCTTGGCATGTACAATACCGTCACCAGCCAGTATTATCTGATGGTCAGCGGCGATGAGAATGTGTATCTGGTGGAAGGGCAGATTACCACGGCGTTTGGAAAGACTCTGGAGGAAGTGACAGAAAAAACAGAGGAGTAGAAAAAATTTCCAGATTAATTTTTGTATTTCTGAGGTATTCCGATGGTATGATTTTGGAATCCTATCAAGGCACAATATTTTATCAGACAGGAAAGCGAGGAACGTATATGGAACAGAAATTTTATGTTTGCGAGGATTGTGGAACGGTGATCACCACGGTGACGGGAGCGGAGGACCTGGGAGCGGGGCTTGGTAAGAACTGGCGCGAGCTGGTTCCCGGCACGACGGATGCGGCCCAGGAAAAGCATGTACCTGTATACAAGGTAGAGGGCAGCCAGGTAAGAGTCAACGTAGGTTCCCTGGCCCACCCCATGGAGGATGCCCATTCCATTGAGTGGGTGGTTCTGAAAACAAAGCAGGGAAGCCAGCAGAAATTCCTTTTGCCGGGCGGGAAGCCGGAGGTCTGCTTTGCCCTCTGCGAAGGGGACCAGGTGGAGGCGGTCTATGCGTATTGCAATCTGCATGGCCTTTGGAAGGCGTAGGCTTTGAAATGCTTGTGATTTTCCCGAAGCTGTCCATGTACCAACCGGTGCGCAGCTTACAGCAAAGGCATCCGGGCCACAAAAACATACATCATGATAAAGTGGCAGATACTCCCGCCCATCACAAACAGATGGAAAATCTCATGGGAGCCAAAGGTCTTGTGAAGCTGGTTAAATACGGGAAGTTTTAACGCATAGATTACGCCGCCGATCGTATAGATGATACCTCCCGCTAAAAGCCATGCGAAAGCGGCGGAGGAGAGGGCGTTTAAAATCTGGGTGAAG
>CATJBQ010000065.1 GCA_949738465.1 uncultured Lachnospiraceae bacterium | reverse complement strand
TGGACGGCGCCGCCGGTAAGTTTCCAGATGAGCCAGGTATCCACCGTCCCGAACAACAGTTCTCCTCTTTCAGCCCTCTCCCGTGCTCCCGCCACGTTGTCCAGAATCCATTTCAGCTTCGTGCCGGAAAAATAGGC
This sequence comes from uncultured Lachnospiraceae bacterium, assembly GCA_949738465.1. Lineage (GTDB taxonomy): Bacteria > Bacillota > Clostridia > Lachnospirales > Lachnospiraceae > 14-2. The sequence goes on along the minus strand of CATJBQ010000065.1, from coordinate 13,950 downwards.
GTCGATCACCAGGCCCGTCTTCTCCCGGAAGCTTTCAGTAAGCCCCTCCGCCACCAGAAAGTCGCAGTATTCCGCCGTCCTGCGACACTGCCAGACGATGGCCTTACAGACGGGCTCTCCGGTGTACTTATCCCAGACGATGGTGGTTTCCCGCTGGTTGGTGATGCCGATAGCCGCAATGTCCTCTGCCGCCGCCCCAAGCTTTTGCATGGCCTCCACCGCCACCCCAAGCTGGGACGACCAGATCTCGCCCGCGTCATGCTCCACCCAGCCCGGCCTGGGGAAATACTGGGTAAATTCCTTCTGGGCCACACTGCACATTTCCCCCTTCTCGTTGAACAGGATACAGCGGTTGCTGGTGGTTCCCGCATCCAGTGCCATAATGTACTTTGCCATGTTCTTCTCCTCCTTTTGTCGAATCGGGCCAGGACGCTTTTCCCCTGCCCGCCGCGCCGGAGCAGGCCGCGCAAGCGGCATATTCCTCTCTGCCCCGTGCGCATACAAAAGAGCAGGGCTTTAAACAGCATCTCTGCTGTCCAAAACCCTGCTCCATCTCTCCGGGTGACTCTCTTATTATTTTAGTCTAACACGATACCTTCCGGAATTCAAGTAAAAATCACGAATTATTTTTCTTTCTTTTTCTTTAAATAAATATACCAGTAAACGCATCCCACACACACCGCGCCGCCCACGATATTCCCCAGCGTCACCGGAATCAGATTCCTGGTAAAAAACGTCCCCCAGTCCAGCCCGGACAGATCCGTTCCCGCCTCCGCGGCTGCAGCCGCATAGACCTGGTTGGTTTTGGCAAAAAGCCCGGCCGCAATATAGTACATATTGGCAACGCTGTGCTCAAAGCCGCTGACCACGAAAATCATGATCGGAAAAAACAGGCCTGCCAGCTTCCCGCCCACCGTCTTGGCCACAAATCCTGCAATCCAGACGGCAATACACACCAGGAAATTACAGGCGATTCCCTTCAAAACCGCGTCGCCAAAGGGCAGCGCCGTCTTGGCCGCAGCCGCACTGAGCATGGACACCGCCATCTTATTCTCGAAAAGACTGGCCTGGTGGCCGTAGACGCAGAGGGCCGCCACCGCCATGCCTCCCACAAAATTCCCCAGATATACCACAATCCAGTTGCGCAGCATCTGCGTTACGGTGATCTTTTTTTCCAGCAGGGGAATGACCAGAAGGCAGTTGCCGGTAAAAAGCTCGCTCCCGGCGCACAACACCATCACAAGCCCGCCCGGAAACACGCAGGCCCCCACCAGCTTTCCCACCGAGGCCAGGGGTACCGATACTGCCGCCGTTGTGGCCGCCACGCCGCCGAAGGCAATGAAAATCCCCGCCAGAACTGCCAGCAGGAACATCCTGCCAAGGGGCAGACTCACCTTTCCCCTTCCAGCCTCAACATAAAGCTTTGCCGCCTCCGCCGGTGTATTCATATGAATTTCCTCCCTCTGAATGATCTTTTTAAAAAATAGATGAAATTTATGTGTGCCTGTATTATAATGAAACCGGGCAGGGAAGTTTTTCCCCACGCCCGTGAATCTGCAATCTGTGAAAACATACAGCCGTATTTTTAGAAAGGACAGCCGCCATGCGTATCTGGTTTAAAATATGGAAGGATAACCGCCTTCTTAAGGACGCCACCATTGAAAATTACGACAACGACACCCGCACCCATAAAATCTTCCAGGGTCTGGAAGAAGCCTGCTACCAGTTCGATCTGGGCAGGCCCATCTGGCTGGATGCCACCATCGCCGAATTCAAGCGCCACGCCAAGGCCCGCTTTACCGCCGACTGCTTCGTGGAAAGCATTGATTTTGATTATCTGGAGATCCATGTTATCGAAGAAGATTAGTTCGGACTAACCCATTAACTTCCGGAGCCACAGCTCTGCCGCCTGGGGCCATACTGCCACCTCTTCCCGCACCAGTTCTTCCTTGGGACCGATCCCCATCCTGGTCAGATCTTCGATCCGCTGATGGTCCTCCTTATTGACCTTGACCTCCCCGGCCTGGATCCTTTCCACCACAAGCCGGGCCTGCCTTGTGGTATATGCCTCCCCATACTGGTTGCTGACCCATGCCTCATTGCAAAGGGAAAGGCCGTGAACCCCGTCGGAAAAAATATGGAGGGCATAGGGTACGCCCTTTTCCCGGCAGGCCTGCGCCATCAGATAGGAATTCTCCACCGGCACCGCGTCGTCGGTCCGGGTATGCCATAGGAAGCAGGGAGGCGTCTGTTTTGTCACCTGTGTTTCCAACGACATGTAATGCAGTTCTTCCTCCAAAGCCGCCGGCCCCAGCAGATTTTCCATGGAACCCGCATGTGTTTTTTCACCGGAGGTAATCACCGGGTAGGACAAAATGGCCGCATCCGGCCGGTTGGAAATCTCTGCATAACGCGGATTTTCATCCTGCACATCGTCAAAATGAACACAGAGGGAGCCGCAAAGATGGCCTCCCGCCGAGAATCCGCAGACCGCCACCCTCGAAGGATCCACATGAAGCTCCCCGGCGTGACTTCGCACCCAGCGAACCGCCCGGGACAGATCCTTTAAGGGCTGCAGCTTTAACGGCACACGCTTCAAAGGGTTGGTGGTATAGGTGCACACAAAGGCCTGATACCCCCTGTTCCAAAAATCCAGGGCCACGATCTCGCCCTCACTCAGGGATACCCCCTCATAGCCGCCTCCCGGAACCACAATCATGCAGGGGCGCTCCTGGCCGTCCTCATGGAGATACCCATGGATCTGCGGCTCAAAGCCAAAGGCGTCCTCGTAGTGGTATTCTCCTGCTTCCCACAATACTTCCTCCAGTTGTCTCATTGTCATTTCATCCTTTCCCTTTCCCTTTTCCTTTATCTGTTTTTACAAAAACGATCTCGCCTTCTGGGGTGTACACGCGTAATTCTTCGTCAGCATCTCGATAATCTTTGCGTCGCTGATCCCGAGATCACGAAAGCTCTTTACCGCATTCAGAATGGATTTACGGGCTTCGGTTTTCACAGTTGTTTCCACAATCCGGTTAATCTCCGGCTCCATAATTTCCAGCAGCGCCTTACACATCGTTCCATCTCCTCTCAACTGTTCTACGATCTCACGGTTTGCCCGGGTGCTTACCTCCAGAACAGCATCCGCAAGCTGCCTGTCATACTTTTCATCTAACTCCTGTACCCGCTCCAGAAGCTCCTGTATCTCCTGCTTATCCAACTGATCCGATAAGGCCTTCAGCCATATATGGTTTTCCCTTTCCAGTTCCCGGATCACTATGATCTGTGTCCGGAACAGTACACCGCCCAGAACATAATAGATGCCGGGATATGGGTTCTTGATGGGCGTATTCCGCTTTTGCAGATATTGAAACAGACCCGCGGGCTTTGTCTCCCGGATCAGGGAGACGGTAATCTCATCCGTTTTCCGCTCATCTACGGTTCTCCCGTAGGATTTGTACAGGCCCGCATAGGATTGTACCTTATAAAAGGTATCGATATCCAGGTGATCCCGGGGCGATTTGTATTCCACAATGTTATAGCGGCGGAACAGCCTGCCGATCTCATTTCTCAGCCTGGCTTTCCCGTTCTTTTTCATCACCAGAAGGTCGATTTCCAGAGGCTTCACATTCAAATTATGCTCCGTTTCATAGGACAGCTTCCCCCTGTCCGCCATAAGCTCCAGATCCATGGCCGCCACGAAACCGGGATGCCACTGGATCTTCGCCCCCTTCATCGGTTTCTCCCCGGAAAAAGCAGGATCCTTTCTCGGGAACCCCAAACTCCGCCTGGCTGCGTTTGGGTAGCGAAAAGGCTCTCCTCACGGTTCGCCTTTCCTTGATTATAACAAATTCCCGCAATTTTACAAGAAGCTTTGCCGGTCCCATGACCCATTCCCCGAAATTTCTCTGTTTTGCCCAAAAATAATTTTCTTTTTGTCGTACGTCCCTCCAAATACAGATCCCCTCTCCTATGAAATTCATACAATCGCAGGAAATATGGCGATGCGCCTATGACCTGTCAGAATGATCAGATAGGTTGATTATAGCATGAATGGGCGGGAGTGGCAAGCTTAATTTTGGTACATTTTGTCAAAATTGGCAGATTCAAAAATTGGCAGATTTTCCTTTGGGCGCCCGTGTGCATACAAAAACAGCAGGAATCGGAAAACCCCGATTCCTGCCGGAAAATGATTGATTTTTCTGGGCCTTCTTACTGCAGTAAGGAGAGTACGCCCTGGGTGGCCTGGTTCGCCTGGGCCAGCATGGACTGTCCGGCCTGGGCCAGAATGTTGTTCTTGGAGTATTCCACCATTTCCTCGGCCATATCGGTGTCGCGGAGACGGGATTCTGCCGCCGTGGTATTCTCCACTACGTTGTCCAGGTTGGCGATGGTGTGCTCCAGCCGGTTCTGGATGGCGCCAAGGGCGGAACGCTGTTTCGAAACCTTCGCAATGGCATCTGAAATGGTGTCAATTGCATCGGTTGCATCTTTCTCGCTCATTAAGCCGGCGCCCTTTAAGCCAAACACGCCGATGCCCGCCGCCGACATAGACTCGATCTTAACCCCGATCTTATTGCTGAGCGCAGATTCCGATCCCACATGAAGATTGAACTCCAATGCTTCTGCCGTTGTTCCGGTATTTGTCGTTACCTCCACATCGATATACTGGCTGATCTGCTCTGCACCGATCTCCACGGAATTACCATTGGTATCCTTGCGGTAAATGCCGCCCTTATAGGCTCCGCCTTCATCAAAATACGTTTCATAATCAGTAATCTTGTTCCCGGCCTGATCTGTCAGCGGATTGGCGCTGGATTCAAAATAATTGCCCAGATCTTCCTCTGCAATAATGGTAGCCTGAAGCTGATCGCCATATTCCGGTGTTGTGCCGTCTGCCGCCGCAGTGTAGAGAACCTTGCCTTCCTTATATTTCAGGCTGCCATCCTCGGCGATCTCCACATATTCGTCAATGTCGCTGGCTGCCGCTTCGGTGGCTGCTTTTCCTGTAACCATATTCTCAGGATTATTTTCAGCAGTTCCACCACCAGCTTGTGCCACACCTATATTTGTTGCCGTGACAAAATCAAAACCTGTCTTGGCTGTGACAGTACCGTCATCCGCCACATCAAAATACGTTGTTAAATTGGTGTCTGTAATCTGTACAAAAGATGTATCAGCATCACCAGTTGTTTTTACAGCTAATACGTTCGTACCCAAGGCCGTCGTATCCAACGACATAGACGCACCAGCCGCAACAACCTCCCCCTTCAGCGCATCGGTTGCGCCAGGCGCATAGGCATCCTGTCCCGCGATAACGCTCAAAGCGCCTTTCTCCGCATCCTTTGCCACCTGGGTCAGCTCAATTTTCTTGGTAACGCTGGTCAGGGTCTGCTCCGTGCCCTCTTTTCCTTTCAGCAGATAAATCTCATTAAACTTGGTGGTCTCAGATACGCGGTCGATCTCGGTTACCAACTGATCGATCTCATCCTGCACCGCCTGCCTGTCATCCTCCGACATGGTTCCATTGGCTGCCTGCACCGCCAGCTCATTCATACGCTGCAGCATGGAATGCACCTCCGTCAAGGCTCCCTCTGCCGTCTGCACACAGGAAATTCCATCCTGGGCGTTGGTGGATGCACGGTCCAGACCACGGATCTGTTTTCTCATCTTCTCAGAAATGGTCAGGCCCGCCGCATCGTCTGCCGCACGGTTGATCTTGTAGCCGGAAGATAGCTTCTCGGAAGACTTTGCCTGCTGCCCTGTGGTGATGCCCAGCATCCGGTTAGAATTCATTGCCGTAAGATTGTGTTGTACTACCATTGCCATAATTTTTTCCTCCTTGTTTTGACATCTGCAAATCCTTTTGCAAGATTATGGTTGATTGGCTCGTTGCCATGTTTGGTTGGATCCCCAAAGGGGCTCCTTCTATAACAATGCCAGGTTCGTCCGGCATTATTAACAGCCTGTGCCTGCCGCGCGCCTGCGCCGCTCTTTTTTGCGCTCCTCCATCAGGACCGCCTTGATTTTCTCCTGGGCCTCCAAAGACAGCTCCCGGTCCCGGTAATGCACGATGCGGTTTCCCTCCTCCGGCGCCAGCCCGCGCTTCTCCAAAGATGCGCTTCGCGCTACGTTCATGTCCTTGGGCGCATCCACCAGAATCCGCAGATTGTTGGCGCTTCCGCCTGCGAACACCAGTTTGATTTCGTCGCCGATCAGCAGATACTCTCCCGGTTTTACCGTCAATTTCAGCATGGCAAACCTCCTTTCTTGCCGCCGCGCAAAGGAATTCCATAAGCATTTTTTCCCTGCGCCCTGTCAAAGCCTGCAACATTTCTTATAATAATGTTGCATTTAAATGTTACCGAAGATGGAAATCGCAAAATCAAGGAGGATCAGAAGCATGAGTACAACCCAGCCAATCAGAAACAAAGAGGAATTGAAGCATTTCATCGAATATTACAAAGCAGAGTGTCCCAATCCGCGGAATTACGCCATGATCATGATGGGGCTCCACACAGCCCTGCGCATCAGTGACGTGCTGACACTTACCTGGAACATGGTATATGATTTTGAAAAAAAGAATTTTCGCAGACATCTCGACATTTTTGAAAAAAAGACCGGAAAAGAAAGCATTGTCGCCTTAAGCTCCCATGTGACCTGCGCCCTGGAGGATCTTTTTGCGAAAAATGAGCCGGCGCCGGAGGATTATCTGTTTACCAGAACCACCAGCCGCAAGACGCCCCTTAGCCGCTCTCAGGCTTTCCGCATCATCAAAAAGGCAGCCGGCGCTTCCGTCTGCTGCCCCAATATCAGTTGCCATTCCCTGCGCAAAACCTTCGGCTACCATGCCTGGAAGCAGGGGACGCCCCCGGCCCTTTTGATGGATATTTACAACCATTCCTCCTACCATGTGACAAAGAAATATCTGGGGATCGATCAGGATGAACGGGACTCTATTTTTATGGAAATGGATTATCGGGAATAATTTTTTATAAAAAACGCTAAAGTATTCTGAAAACCATCCGATAAAGTAAATGTAAAGAAAAAATGCAACATTATTATAAGTAATGTTGCATTTTTTATACATATTTTCCGCTATTTTTTGAAATCAACACGTACCAAGGAAGAATTTTATTTCGCCAGGATCCTTCCGATGAAATAGACGCCCGCCAGCATTTCAGCAAGCTGTGCCTGGGTAAGGTTTTTCTCCCTCCGTTTTTTACCGATATACTGGCCGATTATCATCTGGTCCATATCTCTGCCTCCCCTGTTTTCTGCTGTCCGGTATCATCGGAAACGGCAGCATCATTTTATGTATTTAGTCTATATCCCGGGGCTGTGCGGCAACATCCCTCCGAGGTAGAATATGGGTACTTTGCGCATCTGCGGCCTGCATGTGGAGGAGGATGTATTACTCATTCAGGATGGATTTTTCATATACGCTGGGCGACATGTCTGTGCGGCGCTTAAATGTACGTGTAAAATGATGAATACTGGCAAATCCCAGCTTTTCCGAAATCTGCGTATAGTTTAACTCTTCTTCCCGGATCAGATGCTTCGCACATATGATCTTGAGATCAATATAATGATCAATGATACTTTTTCCAGTTGCGTCCTTGTAAAGCTTACATAAAGAAGACTTTCCTATGTTAAATTTTTCACAAATATCCTGCAGTTGAAGATGACCGTACACATTTTCCGCCAGATATACATCCAACGCCTCGATTAACGGAGCTTTGGACACTCCCTTAATCAGGCTGGATTTTTCAACCGGACAGATCATACTGTTTTTTCTTACCAGATCAATCAATAATTGTTCCAAATACCCAATGGCCAACTGATAAGCGCCAAAATTTTCGGATTGTGAAGTATCCACCGGAGGGGCAAAGGGAACCGGAAACGCCTTTTTCCCCTCAGTCAGAAACAAAGAAACCAGTTTCCGCTGATGCTGGTCCAACGCAAATACTTTACCATTGAAAAAGCTCATTTTTTCACTGGAGGTGTAAAAGGAGGTAATAAGAACATTGTGCGGATTTTTATTATTGCCCGCCAGCGTATGGAATTCCATCGGCTTATGGAAAATAAGGTTTCCCTGCTTTAACATATGAAAACGATTATCCGCAATCACAGAAACTTCTCCACTGTCCACATAGACCAGCTCCCAGAAATCGTGCCTCTCCCCTGGAAAATGGAAATCTTTCTTTCGTTCCGCATAAAAAAAGGAATACAGGCCTTCAATATCAATGTACTTTTTATTTTCATAAAGAAACCAGGCGTCTGACACGTCCATTGCGGTACCCCTCCTTCCACTCCCTTTTTTTCACATTATACCCCTGCCCTCCCTGCAAGTCAACAAAACGCCGTGGCAGCTCTCCCCAAAAAACGCAAATCTTCTTCTTTTGGAATATAGGTTAAAATTTGCGTAAAAAAATCCAAAGACAAAGGATATTACTTGTGATAAATTCTTACTATACCATATGATTTACATATTGAAAGTATATATTATGTATACTTACTTCACAGAACAAGCGTATCATATGGCTATATTATACAGATTCCGGGGTCAGAACCATGTAACAGAAAACTATTTACCAAAAAGGAGGAGGTTTTTATGAACAAGAAACGTTTGCTGGCATTATGCCTGGGAACAGCAGTCGCATTTAGCGCCATTTCCGGCTGCGGAGGAACCGAAGATGGGACACAGACGCCATCCAATGAAACGGATCCGAAAGAGGAGGACAATCATTCTTCCGGAAACACGGAACAAAGCAATGGCGAAGGAACAGGCAGTATTTCCGGAGAAGTCCGTTATGCTTTCTGGGATACCTTACAGCAGCCATGGCTGGAGGAATGCATAAAAGAGTTCAATAAGATCTACCCGGACGTAACCATTATTTTGGAGCCAAATGTATGGGATGAATATTGGACCAAGCTGGAAGCCGCTGCAACAGGCGGAACAATTGCAGATGTATTTTGGATGAATGGCCCGAATATTGCCAAATATGCCAATGGAGATATCCTGCTTCCCATCGAGGACCGGATCGCAGCGGCAGGAATTGATTTAGAAGATTACCCCAAGGGAACCGTAGATCAATTCGATATCAACGGGCACCAATACGCGATCCCCAAAGATTTTGGCACCATCAATGTGTGGTACAATAAGACGCTGTTTGACGAAGCGGGCATCGCATATCCGACGGATGACTGGACCTGGGAAGATATGGTTTCCATGGCCGAAAAACTGACAAAGCCGGACGGAAGCGTATATGGTATCGCCGCTCCCTATGACGGACAGTCCGGATTTTACAATACGGTATTCGCGTGCGGAGGCGAAATTATTTCAAAGGACAAAAAAACATCCGGTTATGACAAAGCCGAGACCCAGGCAGGAATCCAGTGCTGGATCGATTTACAGGAAGCCGGTCTTTCTCCTTCCCAGGCTTCTTTGGAGGAAACAACGGCAGATGCGCAATTTTTGTCCGGCAAGGTTGCCATGGCATGGATCGGTTCCTGGCTGCTTCCGACAATCCTGGAATCCGACTTGAAAGATCAGGTGGATTGCGTGGAGGTTCCATCCATCAACGGGCAGAAAGGAAATACGGCCCATGGTCTGGGAAACTGTATTTCAAAGGAAACAGAAAATCCGGATGCCGCCTGGGCCTGGGTTGCATTTCTGGCCGGCGAAAAAGCAAATATCATGTCGGCAGAAATGGGCGCGGCAATCCCTGCACTCAAAGGAACGGCACAAAAATGGGTGGACGCGTACCCACAATATCATCTGCAATCCTATGTCACCGCCGCCGAAGAGTATTCCTATGAATATCCGGCCTCTGTAAATACCGCAGAATGGAATCAATACGAAGCGGATCATCTGAAAAAAGTATTTGCTTTGGAAACAGATCTAAAAACAGCGGCGGATCATCTGGCGACACAGATGAATGAGGTGCTGGCGAACGAGTAACGAAAACAGGGGGATGCGCATTTAAAGCGGATCCCCTGTTCCACATTCCGGCATATTTGCCGGGGAACTATGCAAAGGGGGTTTGGTGATGACAAAAAGGAAGCGAAAAATTCATAGAAAAGAATATATCTGGGGATTTGCGATGATTGCGCCGGTAACCATTGGGCTGGGGATCTTTTATTTTTATCCTGTACTGAAGGTGATTCTGGACAGCTTCTACCATGTAGGCGCCTTTAACAAAAGAAGCTGGTGCGGCCTGGAAAATTATCAGAAAATGCTGAAGGATCCGGTAATGTGGCAATCCCTTGGGAATACATGTAAATATGTCCTATTGATTGTACCGGCTATGATTCTCATCGCCCTGGTTCTGGCAAGCCTGCTCAATTCCGGCATTAAGGGCAAATCTTTTTTCCGCGTCATATATTTTATTCCCGCTGTAACGATGGGAGCAGCCGTAGCCATGGTATGGAGCTGGATGTACAATGGAAATTACGGGATTATCAATGCGATATTGAATTTGTTCGGCATCCCGTCACAGCAATTTTTGTCCAATCCCGATCTTGCGCTGCCGGCAATCAGCGTTGTCTCCATCTGGAGTACGGCAGGATATAATATGATCATCCTGCTGGCAGGTATCCAGGGAATTTCCCGGACTTATTATGAGGCGGCCGCCATTGACGGAGCAAGCCGTTTCCGGCAGTTTTTCCATGTCACACTGCCCTTGGTAACGCCCAGCCTTTTTTTCGTACTGATCACGTCTCTGATCAGTACCTTCCAGATGTTTGATACCATTTATATGATGATCAGTAAAAGCGGTCTCGCGATGGAGGCCACGCAGAGTATGGTTGTCTATTTCTACCGGAACGCCTTTGAATATTCCAAAAAAGGCTACGCATCTGCGCTGGCTGTTTTTCTGTTTGTGATTATCATGATCATGACCGTGATACAGATGAAGGGACAGTCAAAATGGGTAAATTACGAATAGGAGGCTGATATGAAACGAAAACAGAAAATTTTTAATATTGTGATCTATGTAGTCCTGATCGGAGGAATCCTGGTTACGGTTCTTCCATTTGTCTGGATGATCCTGACATCCTTTAAAACACAGAATGAAGCAACCGTCATACCGCCGGCTATTTTTCCAAAAATATGGCAAATCAGTAACTATGGAAAGGTCTTTGAAATGCTTCCTTTTGGAAAAATGTATTTTAACACAATTATATCGGCAGGCGTTACGGTATCTGGCCAGGTTTTGTTGTGTTCCTTAGCGGCTTACGCATTTGCCAGAATCCATTTTCCGGGTAAAAATATCATTTTTACCTGCCTGCTTGCCGTGTTAATGGTGCCGTCCTCTTTTTTCATCCTGCCTCAGTACCAGTTGATACAAAAAATGGGACTGCTGGATACGATACCGGCATTATTTATACCAAATCTGTTCAGCGCCTTTGGTACTTTTCTGCTCAGGCAGTTTTTCATGGCTTTGCCCGGGGAGCTGGAGGACGCGGCACGACTGGATGGCTGCAATCATTTTCAGATTTATAGCAGAATTATGATGCCGCTGGTCCGTTCGGGCCTGGTTGCTTTGGGAATCCTGACACTGCGTTTTGCCTGGAATGATCTGATGTGGCCTCTCATTGTAAATACATCGCCAAAGAAAATGACATTATCTGCCGGTCTTGCGTTTATGCAGGGCCAGCATATTACAAATTACCCCGTAATGATGGCCGGCGCCGTAATGGCTGTGCTTCCGCTGCTGATTCTGTTCACAATTTTTCAGAAGCAGTTTATCGAGGGTGTTGCAATGTCCGGAATAAAAGGTTAAGAGAAAGGATGAAGAAAATGGAAAGGATGACACGAAGAGAACGGCTGATGGCAACGCTGCGGGGGGAACCGGTAGACCGGCCGGCAGTATGCTTTTATGAATTGGATGGAATTACCCAGGACGAAACAAATCCGGATCCTTTTCATATTTATAACCACCCCTCCTGGAAACCGCTGCTGACGCTTGTCAGAGAAAAAACAGACCGGATTGTCATGTGCAATATCCCTTTTGTGCACGCTCCTTCTGCGCTGGATAAAAGAACAAGGATCACCCGTTACTACGACGCGGCGGGCAGCCGGCATGAGGAAACGGAAATTTTACTGGACACCTGCACGCTGCACACCCATACCCGCAGGGATCTTGACGTGGATACCGTCTGGACGCTGGAGGATCTGATCAAGGATGAGGCGGAACTGGAGGCGTGGATCCGGCTTCCGGAGGAAGAAATCGGAATTCCGGACTGCAGGCAGGCGCTGCAGACAGAGAAAATACTGGGAGACACCGGAATTATTATGCTGGAAACAGGTGATGCCATCTGCGAGCTTGCGTCACTCCTTGGAATGGAAAATTTTATGATATTCGCCATGACGGAAACCGATTTATTTGAACGCGCCCTAAACAAGATCCAACGGAAACTGGTTAGACAAGTCGAACTGATCGCCGGAATGCTTCCCGGCCGGCTCTGGCGGATCTATGGACCGGAATATGTCTGCGCCCCCTATCTGCCACCGGCCTTATATGAAAAGTATGTCCTGGGATACGACAGGGAGCTTGTGGCCCTGATCCATAAATACAACGGATATGCCAGGATGCACCAGCATGGCCGACAAAGAGATATTCTGGATTATACGGCTGCAACCGGCTGTGACGGCATTGATCCGATTGAGCCGGCTCCCCATGGGGATATTTCTTTATTGGAGGTCCGGGAGCGGTACGGAAAAGATCTGGTGCTTTTTGGAAACCTGGAGATCCGCGATATCGAGCAGCTCCCCCAGGATGCATTTGAAAAGATAGTGGAATGCGCCATTCAAGAGGGAACCTGCGGGGAAGGACGGGGATTTGTACTGATGCCGACAGCATGTCCAATCGGAAGGGAACTGGCAGAAAATACACTGCATAATTATCAGAAAATCATAGAAGTAATTCAGCGGATTTAGAGGAGGCGGTTATATTGCAGAATCAAACGGCATATGCTATAATTTTGTCGAAGCATAACGGAATCAAAACCCAACATGGAGGGAGTACAAATGAGCGAAGGAAAGGTTATTTATTGCCAGAGCTGCGGAGCCGCACTCAATGTAGAAATTAACAGAGCCTATATTTTCTGCCAGTTTTGCGGCACAAAGAATGTAATTGCTTCTGAGCAGATGAACACAGATATCAATATCAGCGGCATCCATATAAAAGCAAAGACAGAGATCGAGCATATCATCTCCTCGGCGGAATATGCCGTCTCCATCGGCCAGTACGATAAGGCCAACGAGATGCTGGTAGCCGCCATTATGAGCGGAAACGAGGACTACCGCATTTATATTACAAAAGCCAAAATCGACCTGCAGCAGGATAACAACCGCAGCTTATTTGAGAGCCTGCGCAAGCTGCAGGCTTTGGAGCAGCGGCAGGGACCTGGGCGGGAGGTTACGAAGGCGGTCTGCGAATTGATGCATTACCGGGGCATGAACGGCGTGACTGCCCTTCATAACGCTGCCTTCCATGAACTGATGGACATGACGGTTTATTGTGTAGAGCACGGAAGCGATGTGAACTGTATCGCAGGCATGAACCGCGTAACGCCAATCAGTATTATGTTCGTGCCGATTTCCAATAAGCTTTCCCGTCTGGACGGTACGCCCTTTGTCCGCAACAAAGCTGCGGTAAAAGAAATCCGGCGGTATCTGATGTCCTGCGGGGCGCGGGATTCCTACCGTTTCGGCTATTAAGGAGAAGGAACATGTACAAGGAAGCATACGAGTCCTGCCGGCAAAAAGCAGACCAGTTGGGCTGCTGCTGATCCTGGGGTATCATCTAAAAGCTCCCTGCCTATAGATTATAATTTACAAATTCCGCAATTCCACTTAATTTTTTAATATCATCATTACTCCAATATTGATTGCTCCAACGATAATATACGTCTTTGCGTTTCTTAAATATTCTGAACGGCTCC